>JAEZHP010000073.1 GCA_023416515.1 Pseudomonadota bacterium
CCCTTCGACTTCGCTCAGGACGAGCGATGAGGTTTGCTCGAGGCAAAGAGCCTTTAAGAGGAAGGTGCAGTCCCGTGGCGCATAGCTTCCGGAGAAGGGCGGCTCCGCAGAGCGGGCGGGGGCGGCAGTCACAGGAGCGGCTCCAGAGCGGCACGGGCGAGCTGCGAGCCGCGCGGCATCATCGCATAGTCGCAAAGCGCCATGTAGGGAGCGTCGGTAAGGCTGTCGCCGATGCCGATCACCGGCGCATCCGGGTGCGACGCGCGAAGCCGGGGGAGAAGCGCGGCGACGGCATGCTGCTTGCCCAGCCAGGGCGGCATGATCGCGACATTGTTGCCGTTGCGGTGGACGGTCCAGCCTTCGGGCACCTCGTCCAGGACCGCGTCGACCGTGGCGTGGAGCGGGGCCTCGTCCGTCTCCTGGTGCTTGGCGAGGACGTAGAGGCCTACGCCTTCCTCATCGAGTACTCGGACTCGCAGGTCGGCGCAGCGCTCCTCGGCCTCCAGCGCGATCCGGTCGCGCAGATTGTGGAGGATGCTGGCGTCCGCGGCGGCCTTTGAGGAGACGTGCGTATGCCATTCCACGTCGGGCGCCCCGTCCTCGCCGAGGATGACTCCGCCATGGGCAGCGATGGCGGCGGTGAAGGGGATATGGGCGCGCATGAGGGCGTCGCGGCTGCGCGCCGTGACGGGCACGAGCCAGGCGGTCTCCGACAGCCATTCGATCATCGCGAGCTGGCGCGGCGTTGCGTAGCTGAGCGGCGAGCCGTCGCGGGCGAAGCCGAGGGGGACCAGCCGATCCTGAGGAACGTCGGGCGGGCATTTGCGCAAGGTCTGGAACAAGGTGTCGTCGAGATCGACCAAAGCTATGGCGCGCACTGATCGTCCCCGAAATAGATGCATGTCGCGGCCAGCGACCGAACCAGCCCCCGATCCACGCTAGATTGCGGCGTTTCGTGGCAGATCAACGACTGGCGCAACTCTGCTGGCTGGGCATTGTAGAGGAAATTGGCGATCCCCGGGGCATAATTGTCGTCGAACCGCAGGATGTGGCGGATGGCGCCGCCGGGCAGGGCCGGGCTGCGCGTGGTCGACTGAACCACCACGTCATGGCCCGATTGCTCCAGACGCTCGGCGAGGAGAAAGGGGGGGTAGGTGAACTCCCCGGTGGCGACCACTCGCACGGGAGCGCCGGCGGAGAGTTGCGGGTCAGGGAGCGGCAGCGCTTCGCCGCGCCAGCCGACACGGCCGAAATTGCGGTGGTGCTCGAGGGTGCCGAGCCTCGGCGCGGTCGCGGCAAAGGCAGTGGTTTCGACGTCGAGGGAGGCACCGTTCGGCTGCCAGCGCATTCGGCCGCTGAGCAGGCTCGCGCTGGTGGCGGGGCGGGGCATGCGCTCCAGCCAGCCGCTGCCGCCCGACCAGTCGGTGAGCGACGCGGCGACGATTCGGTCGAGGCGGGGCAGCTGCTCGGCGAGCGCCGCGGCGAGGTTGGACAGCGTGGTGCCCGTCGAGATCTCGTCGTCGACGAGGACCAGCGAGCGGACCTTGCCGAGGTCGAAGCCTTCAGGCCGGTAGATGAGGTGGGCGGAGGCGTGGCTGTGCGGTTCCTCGAAGCGGCAGAGGAGGGGCGCGTCGACCTGCTGGCGGGTGGAGTGGATGTAGAGGCCGTCCCAGCCCGGGCGCCGGGCCAGCTCCTCGTACACGCCCTGGCCGAGGCACACCGCTGTCTCGGCGAGGCCGACGACGAGGACGGGGCCCGGGAGGTCGTTGGGAATCTGCCCGGCGAGATCGCGCATCGACTTGCGCATCAGCGAGGGCGCCGCCGGGATGTGGCGGCCGAGAACCTTCGAGACGATCAGGAAGGCTCGCTTCGGGTTGCGCCGTGTGGCGAAGTCGCACAGCGCCTCGAGCGGCCAGGTGGCGCGCTCGACGGACAGCGATAGGGTGCCGGTCGCAAGCTCGACCTCGCGCGTTTCCATGAGATCAGGCTTCGCAGCGGATTCGGTAGATGAAGGCGCGGGCTTCGCGGACGATGTCGGCTCGGCTTCGCGGCGGTCCGCTCGGGGCGACCCGCGGCTCAATCCCGGCGGTGGCGAGGAAGGCGCGGATGACGGCGCCCTTCACTCCGAAATTGATGTTCTCTGCGTTGATCCCGCCGTCGCGAAGGCGCTCCTTGTTGAGCGAGGAATAGACGAGGCCGACGACCTGGCCGGACTGGTCGAGGATCGGGCCGCCGCTGTTGCCGCTGGCGATCGGGGCGCTGAACTGCATGACGCTGGTGTCGTTGCCGATTCCGCATAGCGCCGAGACGTTGCCGGTCGTCGCCTGGGGACCCGAGCCGAGCAGGCCCTGGAGCGGGAAGCCGAGCACGACCACATCCTCGCCGAGATGGATGTCGAACGTGTCGCGGAAGCTGCAGGCGACGGGGAGTGGGCGGTCGGGGACGCGGAGAAGGGCGATGTCGTTGCGCGGGTCGACGAAGACGATCTCGGCGGCGGCGTTCAATTGGTCGCTTGCGACGTCGACCTTGGTCATCCCCTCGACGACATGGGCGTTGGTGAGGATGTGGCGGCCGTCAACCGCGAAGCCGCTGCCGGTGTAGCTGGTTCCCGGCGGCGGTCGGTGGTCGCGGCCATGATCGTGATGGCCGGGCGAAGGACCGACATCGCGGTGCGCGCGCGCGGGAATGGCGAAGTCGATGTCGAGCGCGGAAAGGAGCGCGCCCATTCCGCCGATGAAGCCCTGGCCGTTGGAGCACAGCCTCCAGCCCTGGCCGCGGCGATAGACTTCGGCGAAGATGATCGCGGTCTCGTCGCGGCCGGCGAGATCCATGGTGACCCTGTGCTGACCGACCGAGAGGCTGAGCCGGTCGAAATCGCGAATGCTCGAGGCGGGGCCGCCATAAGCGAGGTAGAGGACGAAGATGAGCCGCTCGACCTCTGGCGGAACCGCGGCGAGGTCCAGGCAGATCTCGCCGTTCGGCCCGTAGCCGGCGCCGGGGCGAAGCTCGCGGGTCTCGATGTCGATCGGGGCGAAGTCGGGGGCGATGCGCTTGTGCTGGTCGAGCGCGATCAGAAGGCCGCCAAGCGAACGCGAGAGGTCGCCGAGACGCGCTCCGGAGAGGCGCAGCTCGACGACCGGCTCGTGCAGCTCGACACGCTGGCCGGGGACCAGCTCGGCCATCGGCTAGCCTAGACGTTCACGCCGAAGTTGCGGGCGAGCGGACCGAGGCCGCCGGCGAATCCCTGGCCAATCGCCTTGAACTTCCACTCCTCGCCGTGGCGGTAGAGCTCGCCGAAGATCATCGCGGTCTCGGTCGAGGCGTCCTCGCTGAGGTCGTAGCGGGCGATTTCGGCGCCGCCCGCGTCGTTGACGACGCGGATGAAGGCGTTCGAGACCATTCCGAAATTCTGGCGGCGGCTCTCGGCGTCGTGGATGGTGACTGCGAAGCTGATCTTGGTCACGTCCGGCGGAAGCTTGGAGAGCTGGACCATGACGACCTCGTCATCGCCTTCGCCTTCGCCGGTAAGGTTGTCGCCCTGGTGGACGACCGAGCCGTTGGCGCCGTTCTTGTTGTTGTAGAAAACGAAGTCGGCGTCGCTGCGGACCTTGTCGCCGTTCAAGACGAAGGCGCTGGCGTCGAGGTCGAAGGCCTGTCCGTCAGTAGCGCGCGCGTCCCAGCCCAGGCCGACCCTGACCGTCTGCAGGCCCGGCGCCTCCTTGCTGAGGCTGACATTGCCGCCCTTGGAAAGTGACACACCCATCTAATTGCTCCTTCTCGAGTAACGTTGCTTCGCCCCCGTCACCGATCGGCGTCAGACGTTGACGCCGAAATTGCGGGCGAGTGGGCCGAGGCCGCCGGCGAAGCCCTGGCCCACGGCGCGGAACTTCCATTCCTCGCCGTTGCGGTATAGCTCGCCGAAGATCATCGCGGTTTCGGTCGAGGCATCTTCCGACAGGTCGTAGCGGGTAATCTCGCTTCCGTTCGCCTCGTTGACGACCCGGATGAAGGCGTTGGTGACCATTCCGAAATTCTGGCGGCGGGTCTCGGCGTCGTGGATCGTGACCGCCACCGAAACCTTCTGGACCTCGGCCGGCACCCGGCTGAGGTCGACCTTGATCATCTCGTCGTCGCCCTCACCCTCGCCGGTGAGGTTGTCGCCGGTATGCTCGACCGAGCCGTCGGTGGACTTGAGCTGGTTGTAGAAGATGAAGTCGGCGTCCGAGCGGACCTTGTCGCCAGCGGCGAGGAGGAAGCAGCTGGCGTCGAGATCGAACGCCTGGCCGTCGGTGCTGCGCGTGTCCCAGCCGAGACCGACCTGGATCTTGCTGAGGCCCGGGGCCTCCTTCGAAAGGCTGATATTGCCGCCTTTGGACAGGCTGATCGACATAGTGCGTCTCCCCTCGATTTGCTGATCAGACAGGCTTGGATTCGGTGGGTCCGAGCGCGTCGGTGTTGTCGGCATGGGCTCCGCTCGGCTTCACGGGATCGGCCTCGTCGCCGCCCGGATGACGCCGGTTGTGGCGCACCGACCACCAGAAGGCGGTACCGATCAGGACCGCGCCGATCAGGCCGGTGATGGTCTCGGGAATGTGGACATTCTCGTTGGCCGACAGGAGCATGATGATCGCCAGCGCCATGATGGCGTAGAAGGCGCCGTGCTCGAGATAGCGATATTCCGAGAGCGTGCCCTTATCGACCAGCATCACCGTCATCGAGCGGACGAACATCGCGCCGATGCCAAGGCCCAAGGCGATGATGAAGATGTTGTTGGACAGGGCGAAGGCGCCGATCACGCCGTCGAACGAGAAGCTGGCGTCGAGGACTTCGAGGTAGAGGAACGAGGCCGCTCCGGAGCGGACCACCTGGCCGGTGAGGATGTCCTCTTCGCCCTCAAGCAGCTCTCCGATCGCCTCGACGCCGATGAAGGTGAGCAGGCCAGCGATTCCGGCGATCAGGAAGGTGTTGGCGTCCTCGAGCGGAAGGGTGGACGAGACCCCCCACATCGCCGCGAGCAGCACCGCAATCTCGATCGCGGTCACGCTCGAAAGCTTGCTGAGGCGCTCCTCGAGCACTGCGATCCAGTGCACCTCCTTGTCAGAGTCGAAGAAGAATTTGAGCGCGACCATGGCGAGGAAGGCGCCGCCGAAGCCGGCGATTCCGACATGGGCGTCATTGATATATTGCTCATAGAGATCCGGCTGGGTGGCGGCGAGGCGGACCGCCTCGATCGGACCCAGGCTCGCCGCGATGGCGACGATCGCGACCGGGAAGATGATGCGCATGCCGAAAACGGCGATGGCGATGCCCCAGGTCAGGAAGCGGCGGCGCCACTTCTCGTCCATGTCCTTGAGGACGGTGGCGTTGACCACCGCGTTGTCAAAGGACAGCGACACTTCGAGAACGCCGAGGACGAGGACGATCCACAGCACTCCGAGCGTGCCGACCGGAGTTCCGGTATATTCCCATCCGACCCAGGCGCCGAGCGCCAGGCAGAAGAGCGTGAAGAGGATCGAGCCGGTATAATATTTTCTGATCACGAGGCGGTGCTTCCTTAATCCTTGCGGCCCGTGGTCCAGCGCAGGCCCCAGCCATACGCCCGGTCCAGCTCGCTCTGGTCACGATAATATTGGACGATTCGGGTAGCGCGCAGCTGCCCGCCGACATTTTCCAGCAGGACGACGCCGCACAGACGCTTGTCGTTGCGGCCCTCCGTCATGCGCACCTCGATGGGCGGCTGGTCCGGCATGGTGACGCTGACGATGCCGTCGGTCGCGCTCCAATTGGGAACGCCGTCGTAGATGTTGGCGAAGATCGCGATCCGGCGAAGCTCGTTCCAATAGGTGCCGTTGATCCGCATCGTCTCGCCCTGCGAGATGTCGCCGGTGCGGTCGTCGCCATCGAGCTGGATGAAAGGCGGCTGGTGATAGGCGCCGAACACCCGGCCGAGCGCCTGGACGACTCCGATCGCGCCGTTGTTCATCTCGAACAGGCAGCCGAGGTCGAGGTCGATGGCGTTGTTGCCGCCGAAGAAGCTCTTCTTGCCGCCCCGGCTCCAATTGAGGTTCACCACGATCTCGCCGAACGAGCCGCCGCGCTTCTCCAGATTTACGGACTGACCGGGCTTATCGAGCGTCACCTTCGAAAGGTTGACGGGACTCGGCGCGGGCGCCGGAGGAGGAGACGGTGGCGGCGGTGGTGGAGGAGGAGGCGGCGGCGGCGGAGGGGCCGGAGCCGGAGCCGGTGCCGGTGCAGGCGCCTCATCCGCGACGTCGATCCCGAAGGATCGGGCGAGCGGTGCGAGGCCGCCGTTGAAACCCTGGCCGACGGCGCGGAATTTCCACTCGTCGTTGCGCTTGTAGAGCTCGCCGAAGGTCATCGCGGCTTCGCTCGCGCTGGACAGCTGCGGCGCGAAGCTGGCGACCGTATCGCCGCCGCGGCGAACCACGATGCGCGCGTTGCTGAGCTGGGCGAGCGTCTGCTTGCGGGCCTGGGCCTCGTCGATGGTGACGCAGAAGACGATCTTGGCGATCCCGGCCGGAAGCCGCGACGTGTCGACCTCGAAGCTCGCGCCACTTGCCGACTTGTCGGCGAGCTTTACCGCTCCGTCGCCGCCGGACGGCTGGTTGTAGAAGACCATGTCATGGTCGCCACGCACCTTGCCGCTGTCGCCCAACAGATAAGCGGAAACGTCCGAATCGAGGCCCGACGGCGCGGAAAGCTCGACGGATACCGTTAGAGGGCCGCTGCCGACCGACGTATTCGCGCCTTGCTGAAGCTCCATTTATCCCCCCGTGATCGTGACGCGCGAGAGCCTGGACGCGACCCGGCCGGACTCGTGCGCGGCCGGCCTTCGATCAGGTAGGGCAGGCCCGGCGGGGGGCGCAACCAATTTCAGGTCCGATCAGCAACGCACCCAGCGTTCGCCGCCGATCTCGTAGCCGTCGCCGCCCGGATCGAGCCGGAATTCGAACGCGCGGCTCTCCAGCCGACCGTCGAGCAAGATGGTTCGGACCCTGTCGCCCCGCGCCTCTACGATCCGATGACGATAGGTGTCGCCGGCGATCCGTGAGATCAGCCGATCGCCGAGGACGGTGTTCACCGCCGGCTTTTCGCAATCGACATCGCCGATCGCATGCCATTCTCCGGCGAGCCGCGACGCCAGGCTGAGGTCGACGGTCACGACGTCGCTGTCCGGCTCGGGCTCCGGAGCGGCTTCGAGCAGCTCGAGCGCGTAAGCGCCGGTCGCGCCGGCCGAGTAGCTGGTGGCGGTGATCGTGTAGGTGCCGTCGCGCGGCAGGGTGACGGCGAGGCGGCTGTTGCGCGTTCCGCCATCGGGATCGTCGTCGTTGGACGCCTGGAAGCCTGGCCCGCTCATTTCCACCAGCGGGTCGAAGTCCCCCGAGGCGAGGCGAAGCTCGAGCCGTTGGCCTCGGCGGCCGGCGAGGGTGAAGCTGTCCTGGTAGCGGCCGTTCGAGCCGCGATCGTCGTTGCGGGTGAGGGCGCCGGAGACGGTGCTGCCGGGCTCGATCCGTGGGGTCACGGGAGCGTCGGGTTCGCTCGGCTGCTCCGGTACCGGCCGGGCGATGACTCGGTTTTCGGTCGGCTCCTCCTGGGCGGCCGTCTCGAACCAGCCTTCCTGCCAGGCATAGAATGCGCCGACGCCCGCTCCCAGAAGGACGATCAACAGGATGAGGAGCGGGGTGCTGGAAGAACGACGGGGCGGCAGCGGCCGCGCAGCAGGGGCCGGCAAGACAGGCGGCGCCTCTGTGGCGCGAGGCGCTTCGGTCACCTGCCGGGTGAGCGGAGCGATCGGCGGGGCGGCGGGCGGTCCCATCGCCGCGAGCCATGACGCAGCGTCTGGGAAACGTTGTTCCGGCTCGACCGCCATGCCCTTGCGGATCGCGGCGAGGAAGTCGGCGGGGTAATCGCCACGGTCCGCGAGGTCGGAAGTGCTGGGGTCACGCCACCGGTCTTGCCAGGGCGCCGGGTCACGCCCGGCGATCAGCCGGAAGACGAGGGCCGAGGCGGCATAGATGTCGGCAGGTGGTCCGAGCGGCTCGGAGAGGGTTCCGTCATGAAGCTCGATCGGGCTGTAGCCGGGGCGGACGAGGCCCTCCTGCCTCTCCAGCAAGGGCAGGAAGCGCCGGTTGTCGACCGCGAAATCGGTGAGCTGGACGGTGCCGCTCGCGATGCTCACAGTGTCCGGGCTGATGTCGAGATGGGCGAGGCCGCGGGCGTGGACCTCGGCGAGGACGGCGGCGAGATCGCGGGCGAGGAGCTGGACCTCGTGCGGGGGAAGGACGAGGCCTCCGGCGAGCGTGGCGCCGAGCGGCTCGCCGACCGGCGCCCCGATCAGATAGCCGCCGGGCCTCGCAGCGAAGAGGGGAGCGATACCCGGGTGGGCGATCGCGGTGAGGGAAGCGCCCTTGGCGAGGAACTGCGCCAGGCCGTCCTGCCAGGCTGCCGCGAATTTCTCGTCGGCCGGAAGCAACGCGCCATCGCCGCCGCGCCGGACCACGCCGGGCGGGGCATATTCGCGAAGCCGCACTCGAGCGAGGCCGTCGCGGGCGGCATAGACGAGACCGTCGCCGACCCGACCGAGCGGGGCGATGACGTGGAAATCAGGCCCGAGAATCGGCAGCGGGCCGGGAGCGAGGAAGCTGGGCTCATCGGGCATCAGACTGAAGCCTCAATCGCGCCGGTCAGCCGGCGGTTCCGCCCGCGCATTGCTGGCGGACCTGAGCCATGCGCGCCGGCACCGCGGAATCGAGCACCGACTGGCGCGTGCGGATGAGCTCCTCCTCGCCGCCGGCGGGTGGGGCCGCGGCATCTTCCGCCTGAGGACCCGGAAGCTGCACCTCGACCCGCTCGCCGGGGAAATCGAGCGTTCCCGTGGCGCGCTGATTGGCTCGAAGGGTGAGGTCGACGATCTGCGGATCGAGCAGGTCGTAGCAGATGAAGAAGCGTTCCCAGCTGTTGATGACGCGCTGCTGGGCGGCGGGGATTTGCAGGGTGAAGCTGGTCGGCGGCTCGGCGGCCCGCCCTATTCCGGGCGCCCAGCTCGTCATCCAGGCAGTAGCCAGAAGGGCGGCGGCGGAGAGGCCGACCGCGGCAGGGAGAAGCGGCATTCGCGGCGCTCGAGTCGTGATCCCGACTCGGGCGGCTCGGCGGGCGCGGCGGCTCATGTGCGCTGCTCCCGGGCACAGGGCGCGCCCATGAACCAGTTGCGGGTCGTTTCGCCGCGAAGAAGGCCCGTCGCATAGCCGAGCGACGGGGTCCGGTTCTGGGTGGTTCGCGCCTGGAAGTTGATCGCGGCGACCCGAAGAGAGCATGGCTCCGTGTCGGGCGCTCCGGGGCGGTAACGGCCGACCATCAGCACCATGACGTGGCCGGTGCCCTCGCCGAGCGCGATCTGCGGCGGAATCGCGGTGACCCGGCCGTTGGCGTCGGCGCGGACCTGGGCAAGAGCGGACGGGCTGGCGTTGAGCGTGCGGACGAGCTCGGCGAGGCGGGTGGCAGCGGCACCGAAGCGGGCCTGGCAGTCGGGGCGGGCCGCGATCGCCTGGGCGACCGGGAGCGAGGCATTGTCGCCGACGGCGAGGAGCGCGCGCGGCTGGGCGCCGGGGCGCGGTACCCGGCTGACGAGGCGCAGGCCGCAGCCGGCGCTCGCGAAATTCTGGAGAAGCTGGCGGGAATCGTCGCCGAGGAAGGCGACGTTCGGGGTGCCGGTCTTGGCGAAGAGCCGGAACTGGTCGCCGTTGCTCGCGGTCGCCGGGAATGCGGCGCCTGCGAGCGCCCGCGCGGTGCCTTCCGAGACCACCGCCCGAAGGCCGTCGATGACTCGCGCCTGGCTCGGCGCGTTGACCCGAAGTCGAACGTCCTCGGGAACCTCCTCGCCGGGCGCGATGCCTTTCGGGGTGAGGCGGGCGGTGATTGCCCGGCCGGTGACGATCCTGGCAAAGGACTGGGCGAGGCTGACCGTCGTCCAGCGGCCGCGATTGCCGCCGAGGATCGTCATCACATAATCCTGGTAGATGTCGTCGACGACGTTGAGGCCGAAGCCCTCGCGGTCGGGGCTGACCGCGGCGAGCAGGCGCGGGCGCTGGAAGGCGAAGCCGCGCCAGATCGCGCGGTTGGAGGCGTCGTCGGCAAGGCAGCCGAGATCGGGCACCGACGGTCGGTCGTCGGGGGCGTTCGGATTGACGCAGAACAGGGTGTAGAGATTGTTCGACCAGCCCTGGCCGGCGGGGCGGCCGGCACGGAGCGGGCGAAGTCCGTTCGGGCCCTGCTGGGCGCCCTCCAGGAAGGCCATCGGCGGGCGGCAGTTGCGCGCGGACCCGCCGATGAAGAAGGTCTCGTTGGACAGGCCTTCGCAGGCGCCGCTGCGGATGCTGTCGGCGTCGGACAGGCCGAGGATCATCAGCATCGCGGCATATTTGTTCGACGAGCGGGCGAGAAAGGTCCGAAAGTCCCACTCGCCGCCGGCCTGGTCGGGCACCGGCGTGCCGAGGTCGATCCCGACAAGGGTCTGGAACGGGTTGGAGCCGGAGATGCGAAGCTCGCCGAGCTGCGGGAAGGAATTGAGGATGGCGAGCGCCATCGGCGGCTTGGCGGCCGAGCCGGCGACCATGCGAACGAAGTTGCTGTTGCGCTCGAGCATCCGGCGGTGGGCGGGCGAGCCGCGCTGGCTGGGGTGGAGGTGCTCGGGGAGGACCGGGAAGCTCGGGATCGCCGCGACTTCGCCGGTGAGGCCGTCCATCAGCACCGCCGCCGAGCGGAAGCTGGTGATGCCTTCGCTGCCGTAGAGCGACGTCGAGGCGGTGGTGAGCGATTGCTGGGCCGCGTTCTGGAGGCGGCTGTCGATGCTGGTCTGCAAGGACTGGCTGCCGCCGCCCGCCGCGGATTCGATCGCCCGGGCGAAGTTGGCGAGGCCGGCGGCGCGGATGCGGACGGCGTCGCCGCGGGCGCGGGAGATTGCCGGCTCGCTCTGGACGAACTGATAGCGGCGGGTGCCGCCCGGCCAGGCGAAGGTCAGCGTGTCGCCGCTCTGGAGCACCCGCCAGCCGACCTGGAACTCGCCGCGCGGCGCGGCCTCGGTGGCTCCGACGCTGACCGTGACCTGACCGCGGTCGCGGCGCGGGACGCGCAGGATGGCATGGTTGCCGACCCGGCGGAGGGTCGCGACGGCGGTCGGCGGGCCGCCGGACGCGGCGATGAAGGTGATCTGGCTGGCATTGCCTTCCGGCTCGGCACCGGGATTGATTACGTTGATCGTGCGATTGGCCGCTGCTGCGCCGGGCCGGGCAGGCGCAAGCCAGGCCGTGGTAGCGCCGCCCTCGTCGAGCAGCTGCTGGAGGCTTTGGCTGTCGGCGTAGAGGATCGAGCCGCGCCAGCCGCTGCTGCCCTGATAGGCGCCGCTGATCAGGTGGGCGCGCGGGTCGATCTCCAGCCGGGTGCCGTCGAAGCGCCAGATCGACGGGTCGAGCGTGTTCATGTCGTCGCGAAGCCAGGAGGAGGCGATGAAGGAGTCGAACTCGGCCGGAACGTCGGGGCCGCTGGCGCGCTCGACCCGGCCGTTGACGTCGCCGCTCTCGTCCTGGGCGTCGGGGACGGCGTAGAGCCAGGAGCGGTCGATCGCTCCGGCGACAATGCCGGCATAGCCATCGGTGGTGCCGTCCGCGCCGGCAAGGCTCGGCTTGACCAGCGGACCGGCGACGATGGCGAGGCCGAGCGCGCCGAGCAGGATCGCGGGAAGCGGAAGGGTTGCGAGGCGCCGGCCCCAGTCGACCTTGGCGCGGGGGCCGCGCTGGCGGCGTTGCTTGCGGGCCATCAGCCGGCCCTCCGATAGGCGATGCCGATCCGCGCCATCAGCAACAGGGCGAGGCCCTCGATGAGGTCACCGCCCGACGAGGCCGCGAGCAGGTAGATGTTGCGGCCGGTGAAGGGGACGAGAAGCAAATTGGCGAGGATCATGTAGGCGGCGGCGCCGAACAGGGTCCAGATCGCGAGCGCTCCGGCGAGGTGGGGCCAGGGCGCCGGTGCGGGGACCCGGTGATAGACGGCGGCGCCCGCGGCCGCGGCAAGGACGAGAAGGAAGGCGATCGCTCCCAATCGGCCGAACGGGGCCATGATATGCGAGGCGCTGAGATAATCGCTGAGGTGGGTCGCCTGGAAGCGGAAGGTGCCGAGGTCGACCGGGTAGAGCCAGCCGCGGCCGAGTAGGGTGCCGGTGAGCTCGCCGAGAAGAAGGCTCTGGTCGAGCTGGATCGCCGCGGCTCGGTTGCCGATCTCGGCGACCTGGGAGGGCGCGAAGACGGCTCGAAGGCGAAGCCAGTTGGGATCGGTGCTCCGGTCCTGAACCGCATAGGCGACCCGCTCCTCGAGCGGCGCCTCGGCGCTCGGCGGCGGCGTCAGCGCGATCATCGCCCACAGAAACAGGTAGCCGCCGACCAGTCCGGCCGCTGGCAGCGCCCAGGGCAGCCTGTCCTTCCAGGAGCGCTGGGCGGTGCTGTCGCGGCGGCCCCAGCGGCGAAGGCGCCACAGCGCGACCCCAGCGATCGGGGGCAGGTGGACGAGCGCGAAGCCGATGTCGTTGATCGCAAGCGCGACGATTCCGACCCCCACTCCGAGCGCGGCGAGGAAGATGAGCCCGAAGCGGCGGCGGCGTTCGGGCGGGGCGGCCTCGGCCTGCGCAAGCAAAGCGCCGACGCAGGCGAGCAGGAGCGGCACATAGACGGCGCTCAAGGCGATTCCGAAGATACGCTCGCGATAGCCGAGAAGGCCGAGCAGGATTCGAACCGCGACGATGGCGCCGAGCAGATAGAGCCAGAAGTTGGGTGGGCGGTCGAGGACGAGCCGAGCGAGGAACGGCCGCCCGGCTGGGGGCGGAACCTCTTCGGTCGGTTCCGGCACCGGATCGGGTTCGGACTGGGGAGCGGGGGAGGGGGCCGCGACTTCCACCCGCTCACGCTCGGCCTCGACCTCGCTCGGGAGACGCTCGAGATAGGCCTCCTTGACCGGGTCCGGTGCGGTTGCGGTCGTGGTCGGGGGCGCGGGTGCAGGCTTCGGCCGCGCGAGGCGGTCGCCAGTCAAGGCGACGCCGACGCGCAGACCGAGCGCGCCGAGCGCGAGCAAGGCGAAGAGTTGGCCGATCAGGTCCGGCGGGCCGAGCCACCACCAGAGCGACGCAAGCGCAACGGCGACGAACGCTACGAGCACAGCGGCGGTCGTCAGGCTGAGATCCGCGCGCCTTCGGATCGAGATAAGGATGGCCGGAAGAGTTACCATCGCGGTGCCGATGTCGCCGTAGATGGTTCGCCAGTCGATCGCTGAATCCGCGAAGACGCCGTCGATTCCGACGAGCGCGCGAACGACGAGCAGATATTGGGCGAGGACGAGAATCTGGCCGTCGAGGCGGTGAACGCTCCAATAGGCCTCGCCCGAAGCGTGGACCACGAGCGCGACCGCGAAGGCGAGGATGACGAGCAGCCAGGGAATTCCCATGCGGTCGACCCGGAAGGCGATCTGGCGCTGGACCGGGCCGGCCGTGGCGGCGCCGTCGAGGGGGGCTCGGAAATCGAAGCTGGTGCCGCGGCACAGGTCGAACTGGTCGATGGGCATTCCGGCGGCGGCACTTGAGATGACCGAGCCGGGCCGATTGCCGAAGGCGGAGATGGCAAAGGCCTCGGGCGAAGCCTGATCCGGGGCCACGGCGAGGCGGGACAGCGGCCGCGAGCAGTGGCCGATCGGAATGAGCTCGGGCGTGTCGAGGGCGAGCGTGAAGCGGCGCCGCGCGGTCGGGTCCTCGGTCAACTGCTGGCCGAGCGTGAAAGAGCGGAGCTCGCGCAAGCTGTTGCCTCGAACCGCGAGGATGGCGACGTGGCGGCTACTATTTTCCGCAAGCGGCACCGCCTGGACGAGCGACGGAGCGACGACGCTGCCGTCGGAGCGGCGAATCCGAGCGCCCGGATCGAGAAGCATCGCCATCCATTGATGGCCGCCAAAACCGCCTTGCTGGAACAGGAAGCTCTGTGCCGGCCGGGGCACGTCCCCGGGTCGGGCGGGGTCGGCGAGGACGGCATTGGCGCAATTGCCGCTGGCGTCGGGCTGCTCGCACAGGATCGCGCCGAGGCGGTGGATTCGGTTGGCGGGGCCGTAAGGCTGGAGCGAGCCGAACAGGCCGGGGCGGGTGCGAAGCTCGCGCGCTTCGCCGCCGCCCGCCGGCTCGAGCGCACCGTCGCGGAAGGTCCACCAGCGCGCGCCAGGCGTCGAGCAGCCGTTGAGGCAGATGCTGTCGCCGTCGTTCAGCGCCACAGCGCCGGCATAGGTTCGACCGTCGTCGCCGTCCTGCGCGGCGATCAGAGTGCCGCCGCTGCCGGTGACGGTGGCGAGGCGGATGGAGGCCTCGGCGCCCGCAGGGTGGTCGAGACGGACGAGAGCGCCGTTGAGATCGGCCCCGGCCGGATCCTGGACGACGAGGTCGACGCAGCCGCGCGCCGGGCCGGCGACGAAGACCGGGTTCTGACCCGAAGCGAAATAAGCCTCGCAGCCCGGGGCCGGCATCGGCTGGGCGCGGCCGCCCTGCATGGACAACTCGGTAACGGCCATGCCCTCGGCATAGAGGCGGAGCGTGTCGAAGCGCTCATTGACGCAGCCGCTCGGGATGCACGCGACGAGGAGAAGAGGCGGGATCGCCGATCGCAGCCGAAGCCAGGCGGGCGACAGCGGCTCGCGGCCCGCGCGGCTTCGCCACAGCAGCACCGCGAGGAGAAGGCTCAGCAATGTGAAGGCGATGCCCGCCCCGCTCGGCATGACTTAGGGCGCCTTGTGCTCGGAGCCGTAGAGGCGGCGATAGGCGCGGCGGGTGGCCGGCAGGCGCATCGTGTGGCGCACCAGCCGGTAGCCGAGCCAGAGCAGGAGCAGCGGGGTCAGAAGAGCGCCGAGCCATGGCCAAAGGAGGATCGAGAGCGGCATGCGCGCGATCATCTTGTTACCGCCGCTGCATTCCCCCGCTCCGTTCGACACGTGCCAGGCGAGCGCGCGCCTATCGCCGCCGCCGGCTCCGCCCAACCGGCAGATGCTGGAATCGACCCAGGAGCGGACCGGACTGTCGGCCTCGAGGTTGAGCGGCGGGGGAGTCACTCCGCCGCGTTGGAGATAGGCGACCAGAGCCTCGGTCCGGCCGAGCTGGGCGCGCTCGGCGTCGGTCAAGGTCGCTCGGCAGGCGCTTCGGCTGCTCGTCTCGCGCTCGGCCGATCGGCTCTTGGCCTTGCTTCGGCTGCTCGAAATGTTGGCCTCGCGCGGCTCGGCGGCCTGGTCGTCGCCGAGGATCGCTTCGCAGGTGATCGGAGTGAGGCTCTCGACCCGGCCTTCCCGCTCGGCCGGCCACGCCCAGGGCGTGAAGCCGAGCAGGATCAGGGTCAGAAGGAAGAATCCGCCCCACAGGACGCCCACGTAGATGCGCAGGCCCTTGTCGTCCTCGGCACCATAGACGGAGTCGATGAGCTGGCGGCGCCAAGGCCGGGGAATGAGGTCGCTCGAGATCACCGGGCGCCGCCCGCGCGGCGTGCGGCCTGCCGATTCATGAAGGCCCAGTCCTTGGCCGGATCCTTGCGGCCGTCGCGGCTGTGGCGGACGGCGCGGGCGCGGACGAGCGCTCGGCGCTCCGCCTTGCCCATTGAATCCCAGCGCTGAGCCCAGGAGATCCAGTCGAACACCGAGGTGACCCCGAAATGGCCGGCCGAATAGTCGATCCGGTCGGAATGACGGTGCTCGTGGAAGGCGGTCACGAAATCGAACTTCACCGTCCCGAACCACTGCTCGAACATCGTCGCGAGCGACATGCGCATGTCGTAGAGCGTGTCGAGCGGATCCTCGTCATAGGCGATGCCGATGTCCGGCTTGCGGCTGTGCTTGATCAGGCACTCCAGAAGCGGGTCGGGGTGACTGACGAGGTCGGCCTTGGTCATCGCGACGAAGGTCGGCCGCATGAAGCGGGCATAATCGAGCGAGCTGATGTGGACGTCGACCTGGCCGGCGTCGAGCGCCCCGAAATCATAATGGGAGTCGAGGCGGGCGCCGTCCTGCTTCAGCTTCGACATGAGGCCGGTCATGAAGCACAGGTCCTGGGTGAACAGCGACAGCTCGGCGTCGGCCTCCGAGAGACGGTGGACGCGGGTCAGGATCTCGAGCGCCGCGACCTCGTCGACGAGGCGGAGAAGCCTCGCGCGTTCATCCTCGCTCTTGTCGTCGCCAAGCGCCCGGATTCGGTCGATCTCCAGGGACTTGAGGCCCTGGGTGCCGAGCGCGTTCTCGACCGAGCCATGTTCGACGACCAGCTCACGCGCCTTTTGGGCGAGGGCGTGGAGGGTGGGGTTTTCCTTGGTTCGGTTGAGAAGAACCTGGTCGACGCCGCGCAAGGACACCGCCTCGCGGTGGATGTCCTCGGACAGAAGCACCTCGTCGGCGGGAAGGGCGACGATGAGGGCGCCGCACATGTCCATCGCCGCGATGACCGAGCGGACCGAGCGGAAATCCTTGGCGACGAGGCGGCTCAGCCGCTCGCCGGGGATGTCGACCAGGGCGAAGCCCTTGACCTCGTCGTCCTTGAGGCGGCGGGCGTGGTGGATCTCGACGTTGACGGTGCGGATCACCCGTTCCTTGTCGGCGGCGGGCGGCGGCGAGAGGTTGAAGCCCCAGCGGCCGAGCTCGTGCTTCACGCGGTTGAGGAACCAGGTCTTCCCGCCGGCATAGAAGCCGACCAGCACCACCGTAAACACGCCGTTCTCGCGCAGCTGGGTGAGCTGGTTGAGGATCCTCGTGTCCTCGTCCTCGACCGGATCGACGGGACGGGGCGGGGGAGGCGCGGCAATGGGCTCGGGTTGGGGCTCTGCAACGGCGGGCTCGACCGTGTCGGCCGCGGTGAAGGGCGGCATGATCTCGGGCTCAGACACCGGCTCGGGCGGGATCTCCGGCGCCTCGGGCTCAGCCTGCGGCTCGCGCCACTCGGCGACATGGGCAGGGGTCATCTGCTCGGCCTTCATGGCCTCGCGCTCGCAAAGCTGGCAGTCGCCCTGAGTCTCGTCGAACTCGAACCAATAATGTTTGGGACACCTTTTCACGCCGCAGCTCCTTCAAGGCGTACCCATTCCAACGCCCCCCCGAGCACGTCCAACCTTTCCCTTGGTTGACTTAGTGCGGACTCCCTCAGGCGCAAAGTGCGCTGGGCGAGCCGCGCCATCTGGGGACGGGCGAGACGGTGGGTGAGGCGAACGACGCTTCGAGCCCCGAGGCGGAGCTCGTCCTCGGCCGGGGGCTCGGTGAGACGCCACTGGAGGGCGGCGGCATAGACGCTTCGCCATTCCGGCGCGCTGTCGACATCGGTCTGGTCGGCGAGGAGCCGAAGGATGGCCGAGACGAGCGCCGGTTCGCGAAGGCGGCCGTCCCGGGCGAGCATGACCTGGTCGAGGAGCAGGGCGAGCTCGTCGGGACCGAGGCCGTCGAGAAGGGCGGTGGCCTCGTCGCTGCGCTCGGCAAGGGCTTCGCCATAGCCGAGCTCCAGCAACCGGGCGAAGCTTCGGCCGCGCAGCCAGCGACCGCTTCCGGGGTGGAGGAGATCGGGGCCGAGCGGGCCCATAGCGTTCGAGGCTTCGGGCGGGGCGTCGGCGAGCGCCTTGACGTAGAAGGCGGCGTGCTGCGGCTCGAGGCTGGGTTGGCCGACCATCTGAGCGAACAAGCCGCGGGCGACCTGGGCGAAGGGCGCGTCGAGATCGTCGCCGCGAGGACGGGCGAGCTCAGTCACGAGGCGCACCTGCGCGGCGCCGCCCCTGAGACGCCTCAGGACCGTGTCGGCCGCGGGGCCGATCACCTCGACGGGCGGCTGGTCGAACTGGCTCGGCGACCAGCGCAGCGGGCCGACCGCCTCGGCGAGATCGGGATCGGCGGCGAGGGCCTTGAGCCGCTCCCAAGCGCGGGCGGCGGGGGGAAGCGAAACCCGCTCGCCCTCGAAGCCGGTCGGAGTCGCGGCGGCGGGGAGATAATGGAGGCCCTCGGCGCGGCGCTGGCCCTGGTGGAGGACGATGAGCTGCAGCTCGCGCGCCGGCGAGAAGCTTCCTGCCGAGGGCAGCAGCGCCGTCGTCGCCCAGCCGCGCACTCGGGCGCCGGGGCCGGCGGGGCCGAGCGAGGCGAGGACGGAGCGAAGGGTCGGCTCGATCTCGTCGGGGCGCTGAACGACGACCATTCGGTCGCGCCACTGAAGGCCGAGGCCGGTCCAGTCGCGGCTCTGTACCTGATGGCGGGGAGAAGCGATCGGCGCGGCGATGGGGCTCATCGCGAAGTCGCGGCTGCCGTCGGGCGCCGGGATGAGGTCGAGGAGAGTCTCCGGGCGGCCGGCGCAGGCCGCGAAGGCGGCCCCGTCAAGGATGAGGCCGTTGGCGAAGGCCATGGTCCCGAGCGACGCGGTGCCGAGATAAGCGAGGCGAAGAAGCACTGCGGGTGTGGTGGCGTCGGCAAGCGGGATCAGGGCCACCGCGTCCGATTCCTCCTCGTCGGCCCAGCCGGCGATAACCAAGGCGAGCTCGCTGAGGCGAGCCTCGGCCGCTGCCGACAGGTCCGGCCCTTCGCTTTGGGCGAGGACTCGATAGCCGCGCCCACCGGCTTGCGGGCCGATAATCAAGGTGCCGATGCGGTCGGGCGGGAGAGCCATGGCTTAAGGGGTGGGCCCCTGCGCGTTCTGGGTAGAGGCGGCCGGCGGAGTCGCCATGTTGCCGGTCGCGGCGTTGCCGGGGTCGATCTGCATACCGTTGGCGTCGTAGAAGACGGGGTCGGGGGCGATCGGGGCGACGACGTTGGTCGTTGTCGGGCCGCTCCAGATCTGAAGGACCAGATAGGTCGCGGCGGCGGTGAGAATGACTGCGCCGAGCATGAGCAGGCCGATCTGGAGCGGGGTCAGCCCCCCTCTGCGTGCCGGGGCAGGCCTGCGCGTGGACCGCACCGCCGCGTCGTCTCCCGCTCGGCCACCGGCAGCCGCGAGGACCTCGTCGACGAAGCGGTCGGGGTCGGGCCAGTCGGTATCGGCGAGGCGCGCGGCGACGGCCTGGTCCACACGGCGGTCGATCGCCTCCACAAGGCGGTCGCTAAGCTCGGCATAATCGCCGTTCGCCATTCGCTCGCCGAGTGCGTCGACGACGAACTCGAGAAGCTCCGTGCGCAGCCGGTCAAGTTCGCGTGCGGCTTCGGCGTCACCGTTCATACTTCACCCTCGCAACCTCAAGCTCCGCGGCACGAATCCACGGATCGCGGCGCTTTGCAAAGGGAATGCGCCCGAACCAAGGCGTCAGCGGCCGCGAACAAGGCGCTCGGCATGCCAGCGCAGATGGTCCTCCATGAAGGTCGAGATGAAATAATAGCTGTGATCGTAGCCCGGCTGCATGCGCAGGGTGAGCGGGATGCCGGCCGCCCGGCACACCTCGTCGAGGAGCTGAGGACGGAGCTGCTCGGCGAGGAAATTGTCAGCCTCGCCCTGGTCGACCAGCAGGTCGGCGACACGCGCGCCGTCCTCGATCAGCGCGACGGCGTCGTGGGCGCGCCATGCGGCGCGGTCGCGGCCGAGATAGCCGGTCAGCGCCTTCTCGCCCCATGGCACCTGGCTTGGAGCGACGATCGGCGCGAAGGCCGACACGCTTCGGAAGCGGCCGGGGTTGCGGAGAGCGATGGTGAGGGCGCCGTGACCGCCCATCGAGTGGCCGGTGATCGCCTGGCGGCCAAGATCTACCGGGAAGGCTGACGCGACGACCTCCGGAAGCTCGTCCACGATATAGGAATACATGCGGTAGTGGCGGTCGAACGGCGGCTGGGTCGCGTCGACGTAGAAGCCGGCGCCGAGGCCGAAATCATAGGCCGCCGCGGGGTCGTCGGGAACGCCTTCGCCGCGCGGGCTCGTGTCGGGAGCGACGAAGATCAGTCCGAGCTCGGCGCAGGCGCGGCGATATTCGCCTTTCTCCGTGACGTTGGCGTGGGTGCAGGTGAGACCCGACAGATACCAGACGACCGGGCACAGGACGCCGCCATCGGCCTGCGGCGGAACGAAGACCGAGAAGGTCATGTCGGTGCCGGTCGAGCGGCTTGAATGTTTCACGACATGCTGCGTGCCGCCATGGGCGCGGGTGACGGATAGGGTGTCCATTCTCTTCTCCACGTCATGCTGAACTTGTTTCAGCATCCATTCTCGAGCCGGCGTGCAGGCGGAGAGATGGACCCTGAAACAAGTTCAGGGTGACGATCCTCAGTACAGGATGACGCTTCGGATGCTCTCGCCGGCGTGCATCAGGTCGAACGCCTTGTTGATGTCGTCGAGGGGCATGGTGTGGGTGATCAGCGGGTCGATCGCGACCTTGCCGTCCATGTACCAGTCGACGATCTTCGGAACGTCGGTGCGGCCGCGGGCGCCGCCGAACGCGGTACCCTTCCACACGCGGCCGGTGACGAGCTGGAACGGGCGGGTGGAGATTTCGCGGCCGCTCTCGGCGACACCGATGATCACGCTCTCGCCCCAGCCGCGGTGGCAGCATTCCAACGCCTGGCGCATGACCTCGGTGTTGCCGGTGCAGTCGAAGCTGTAGTCGGCACCGCCGTCGGTGAGGTCGAGAATCGCGGCCACGACCTTGTCGTTGCCGACCTCCATCGGGTTGATGAAGTCGGTCATCCCGAACTGCTCGGCCATCGCGCGCTTGGCGGGATTGATGTCGACCCCGACGATCCGGTTCGCGCCGACCATTCGCGCGCCCTGGATGACGTTGAGCCCGATTCCGCCGAGGCCGAACACGACGACGTTCGAGCCGGGCTCGACGCCGGCGGTCCAGATCACCGCGCCGACGCCGGTGGTGACTCCGCAGCCGATGTAGCAGATCTTGTCGAACGGAGCGTCGGGGCGGACCTTCGCCACCGCGATCTCGGGCATCACAGTGAAGTTCGAGAAGGTCGAGCAGCCCATATAATGGTAGATGGTCTCGTTGCCGAGCTTGAAGCGGCTGGTGCCGTCCGGCATCAGGCCCTTGCCCTGGGTGCCGCGGATCGCGGTGCACAGGTTGGTCTTCTGGGAAAGGCAGCTTTTGCACTGCCGGCATTCAGGCGTGTAAAGCGGGATGACATGGTCGCCTACCGCGACCGAGGTCACGCCCGGACCGACCTCGCGGACAATGCCTGCGCCTTCATGCCCGAGGATGGAGGGGAAGATCCCCTCGCTGTCCTTGCCTTCCAGCGTGTAGGCGTCGGTGTGGCACACGCCCGTCGCCATGATCTCGACCAGGACCTCGCCGGCCTTGGGACCCTCGAGGTCGACCTCGTGGATCTCGAGCGGCTGGTTGGGGGCGACGGCGATCGCGGCGCGGGTCTTCATTTGAAACTCCTTGTGTTTGCGCTCCGACTAACCCTGCTCAGGCCGGGTTCCTAGACCCAAGACGATGGAACGACGCGGTCCTGACGCGGTTTGATCGTTTCGCCGGCTAAACGGAGAAGCGAATGCGGGTCCTGGTCCTCGGCGCGACGGGATTGATCGGATCGGCGGTGACCGCGCGCCTTGCCGGCGCCGGTCATGCCGTGGTCGGGCTCACTCGCGCCCAGGACGCCGCCGCCCGCCGACTCCCGGCCGAGCGCTGGATCGTCGCCGACCTGCGCGATGTGCGGGGCCCCGAGGATTGGCTGCCGCACCTTCAGGACGTCGACGCGGTCGTGAATTGCGCCGGCACGCTTCAGGACAGCGTCCGAGACTCCACGTCCAAGGTCCATCACGATGCACCAACTGCGCTGTGGCAGGCATGCGAACGGGCGGGAGTCCGGCGAGTCATCCATTTCTCGGCAATCGGCGTCGATCGCGGCGGCCTCACCGATTTCTCGCGGAGTAAGAGGGCGGGCGACGAGGCGCTCCAGGCGAGCGGCCTCGACTGGGTGATCCTGCGCCCGTCCGTCGTCGTCGGCCGCCAGGCCTATGGCGGAAGCGCGCTGTTCCGGGGGCTTGCGTCGTTGCCGGTGATGCCGCGGATCGACGATGCCGGGCCGCTCGACATAGTACAGCTGGACGATGTCGCGGAGAGTGTCGCGCGGCTCCTCCAGCCCGGCGCGGCATCGCGCGTGGCGCTGGAGCTGGCGGGGCCTGAGCGTCTTCAATTCGACGAGGTTGTCGCGGCCTATCGCGCATGGCTCGGCTGGCGTCCGGCGCGCCGGATTAGCGTGCCAGGCCTGGTGATGAGTCTAATGTGGCGGCTCGGCGATCTCGTGGCCTGGTTCGGCTGGAGGCCGCCGGTGCGCTCGACGGCTCGGCGCGAGATCGTGCGCGGAGCGATCGGCGACAGCGGCCCCTGGCGCGCAGCGACGGGGATCGAGCCGCGCCGGCTCGGCGCTGCACTCGCCGCCGAGCCGGCCTCGGTCCAGGAGCGCTGGTTCGCTCGCCTCTATCTGCTCAAGCCTATCGCCTTTGCGACCTTCATCCTGTTCTGGCTGCTGACGGCGGTCGTCTCTCTGGGGCCGGGCTACCGCTGGGCGGTCAACGTGATGGAGGCGAGCCCGGCGGCGCCGATCGCAGTGCTCACGGTGGTCTCCGGGGCCCTCGCCGATCTCGTTGTAGCAGGCCTCATCCTGTTTCGCCGAACCACGAGGCTGGGGCTGATCGCCGGACTGCTGGTCACTCTCGCCTATGTCGTGTCGGGCACCTTGTTGAGGCCGGATCTGTGGGCCGATCCGCTCGGGCCGATGATGAAGGTATGGCCGATCCTGGTGCTCAATCTCATCCTTCTGGCAATCCTGGACGAGCGATGATGACGACCTACTTCATCCTCAAATATCTCCATGTGATTGGCGCCACCGTCCTTCTCGGCACAGGCGCCGGAATCGCCTTCTTCATGCTGATGGCGCACCGCAGCGGCGACCCGGCGGTGATTGCGGGGACCGCGCGAATCGTGGTCATCGCCGACATCGTCTTTACCGCCACCGCGGTCGTCGCACAGCCGATCACCGGCGTTCTGCTGGTGCGGGAGGTCGGCTATTCGCTTTGGGAGGGGTGGATCGTCGCATCGATCGCGCTCTACATTTTCACCGGGCTGTTCTGGCTTCCCGTGGTGTGGATGCAGGCGAAGATGCGCGATCTTGCACGAACGGCAGTCGCGAAGGGGGAGCCGCTACCGCCCGCCTATCACCGTTTGTTTCGCTGGTGGTTCGCCTTCGGCTTCCCGGCTTTCGCGGCGGTCATGGCGATCTTCTGGCTGATGATCACGCGTCCGCAGGTGATATTATGAGCAACACGCCGCCACTCGTCTCCCGCCTGGTCCTCGGGGCCGTGGCGGGCTTTGCAGCCACGCTTCCGATGAGCATCGCGATGCGCAAGCTCCACGGCGAACTGCCGAACCGGGAGCGTTATCCCGCGCCGCCGCGCGAGCTCATCGATTCGGTGACCGGGCCGGCGGCGCCGGAGGAACCGGCGCGCGACCTCACCATCGTTGCGCATCATCTATACGGAGCGGCGGTGGGCGCCGCGGTTGCCGCGGCCTTGCCGCGAGCCGGAGCCGTCACCGGCGCGGCCGTAGGAGTGGCGGTATGGACGGGCAGCTATCTCGGCTGGATTCCGAGCGTCGGCCTTCTCCGCCCCGCCACCGACCATCCGGAGCGCCGCAACGGCATGATGATCGCTTCCCATCTCGTGTGGGGAGCGGCGACCGCGCTCGCCTATCGCGAGCTGGTGCGGGAGCGCGACAGCCTGTTCTCCGGCGGACCGGATAAAGACATGCCGACCGTCAGAAGTGGAACGTGATTCCGGCCGAGTAAGCCCAGGGGTCGAGGCGGGTCTCGCCAACCACCGGCGCACCCATGAAGGTGCCGGTCGCGGTCGGGCGGAGAAGTGCATGCTTCACGTCGACGAACAGACCCCAGCGATCGGTGATCATGAAGTCAGTCCCGGCTTCGAAGGCGAGGCCGAAGTCGTTGGTGACCTCCAGGTCCTGGAACGCGCCGTCCTCGGTGTCGAAGACGATCATGTAGCTGACGCCGGCGCCGACATAGGGCCGGATCCGGCCATCGCGCAGCGGGTGAAACTGCACGGTCAGCGCGGTCGGGCCGTAGGTCACCTCACCGAGCTTGGGCAGGGCCCCGATCGTTCCGCCGCCATAGACGGCGACGGTCGGCGGGATTCCGAGCGTCGCGTTGAGCGCGATATTGTCGGTCAGGAAATAGCCGATCTGAACGGTCGGAGTGGCATGTTCGAAGGTCGACAAGCCAGCGCCCGGGAACGGCGCTCCGCCGACCGAAAGGTCGATCTGGTCGGCAAGGCGAAGCGAGGTGAGGCCCGCGCGGATCGTCCAGCGCGTGTCGTCGCGGCGAAGCGCCGGGCCGGTCTCGCTGTCGGGACTTCCGAAACGGGTCAGCAGTCCGACCTGGATGGTGACCGGATCGAGATCCGCCCTCGCATCCACGTCCAGGAAAGTGGTGTAGGTCGCGTCGGTCGGGAGCAGGCCCGTCGCCTCGGTGTGGTACCAGGCCTTGCGGACCGAGGCGAAGACGCCCCAGCGCGGCGACACGTCGAACTCGACTCCGCCTTCGACATAGGGGCCGTGGGCGTTGGCGATGTCGAGGCCGACGGCGAGGCCGTCACGCTCCTGAGTGGTGATCTGGGCCTGGATTCCGCCCGCCACATAGGGCGAGAAGGGACCGTCCAGGGGCTGGAAGCGGCCGCCGAGCGTCAGCAGGACGAACTCGTCGTCACCGAGATTGGGCGTTCCCGCGAGGCTTCCGGCAGGAATGTTGTTGGTCGTCAGCGGGCTCGTGATCGAGGCGTCGATGCCGACCCCGTCGATCGGGAAATAGGTCCCCGAAAGCGTAGCATGATAAGCCTCGCGAGTACGGTAGCCGGCGGACGGGTCGACGATGCCGTTGACCCGGATTTCCCCCTCATCGACCAGCTTGGTGCGCGAGGCGGCGATCCTGACGGTCACGTCGCCTGCCTCCTGCGCGTGCGCCGGAGCCGACACGAGGACCGGCAGGGTACCGAGGGAAACGACCAGAGCGAGACAATGCTTCATCACAATTCCTTCTCGTCGGCCGATGTAGCCGAACAAGGTAAACGGCCCGTAAACCGGTTAATTAGGCCGCCGCTGATTTGCTGGAATCCCATCCGGGCGTCGGTTGCGCCGGAGAGGAGACGGGAAATGCCTCGACGCTTTCCGTCGGCGCCCGAAGCGGGCGGTCGGAATCGAGGGTGGCGAGGGTGGTAAGCCCTGACTCGAGCGCGTCGACGTCGCGCCGCGCATCGGAGATGGCGGTCGAAAGCCGGTAGACGGCATCGAGGATGTCGCGCTGGCTGTGCTTGGCCATGACCTGGAGGCGGAAACGCGCCTGACCCTTCGGGACCGCAGGGAATTCGACGAGGTTGGCGAGCATTCCCATCGACGGCAGGCGACGGCTGGCGAGCCGCGCAAGCGCCTCGGTGCCCGTCTTCACGCAGACGATCGCGGAGGGGTCGCCATAGGTCTCGAGGCCGCATTCGCCGAGCAGGCCGCGGAGCAGCTTGATGTTGGTCATCAGCTCGGCGCGAAGAGCAGCGCCTTCCTCGGAGCGGATGATGTCGAATGCCTTGCCGACGATCGCTGCGCTCGCCGGCGAAAGGGCGTTGGAGAAGGTGTTGGGCGAGCTGAAGTAGCGCATATACTCCTTCACGCTCCGGCCCCGCGCGGCGACGAAGCCGCCGTTGGAGGCGAAGGTCTTGGAGAAGCTGCCCATGACCACGTCGACCTTGCCGATCATGTCCTGGATTTCCAGGAAGCCGCGGCCGGTCGGGCCGAGGTTGCCGAGATCGTGGGCGACGTCGACGAGAAGGGTCGCGCCATATTCGTGGGCGAGCTCCTGAAGCGCCCGGATGTCGGGCGTGTCCGAATCCATCGAGTAAAGGCTCTCGACGACAAGCAGGATGCCGTTCTCGGTGTCGGTCGAACGGATCTTCGCGAGCTTCTCGCGGGCGCCCTCGATCTGGTTGTGGCGGAACAGGTGAATGTTCCGGGTCGCCGCCTGAGCGCCTTCCTGGAGGCAGGCGTGGCTCAGCGCATCCATCACGATATAGTCATGCGGCCGAACCAGGCCCTTGATCGCGCCGAAGCCGGCCGCCCAGCCGGTCGGGAACAGGGCGACATGATCGTAGCCGAGGAAGTCGGCGATCTTGTCCTCGAGCGCGATCGACAGCGAGGTGTTGCCGACGAGGGCAGGGGAGCCGGCGCTGTGGACGCCATATTCCCGCATCGTCTCGATCGCGGTCTCAAGGATCACCGGATGCGAGTTCAGGCTGAGATAGTCCTGGCTCGCGAAATTCACGCCCTGGAACAGCTGCCCCTCGTCGGTCCGAGCGCTGCAGCGGCTGAACGCGCCCTGCTCGGTCGAGCGGCCGAGCGGCCACACGCCGGCGGCGCGGCGAGTCTGCTGCCACTCGTAGAACGCCTCGACTCGGGCGAGAAGATCGGCGCCGGGCAGGTAGCGGAAATCCCGCATGCTGCCGCTGAGCGCGTCGAACTTTGGCTGATTCTGGTCCATATCGTTCCTGAAGCCTGACATTATCGTTCTGAGAGAGGGTCTAAGGCGCCAAGCGATAAGCTTTGCGCATCAGCCATGGTTAACGGGTGTGGAATTCGATCTTCTCGAGCAGCTGCGGCAGCTGCACCGGCTTGGTCTCGAAATCGACGCAGCCCGCCTCGATGCTCTTCAGCCGGTCGCTCTGCAGAGCGTGGGCGGTGAGGGCGATGATCGGGATGTGAGCGGTGGCCGGGTTGCCGCGGATTTCCGCGGTCGCTTCCCAGCCGTCCATCTCCCCGAGCGCGACGTCCATCAGGATGACGTCCGGCATCTCGGAACTCGCCATTGCGATCCCCTCGGGGCCGTCGATCGCGCAGACGACCTCGTAATTCTTCCGCTCGAGGCGGCGCGCGAGCATGTCGCGGTTCATTTCATTGTCTTCGACGATGAGGATCTTGGTCATTGGTGAATTCCTTGGGCTCCAGGATGCTGCGGTCAGGCAGCCATTCCCTGTCGCCGGGATGAAAGGTCTGGGATCGTGAGGAGGGCTGCTGGCTCACCGGACGCGGTCGTCACCACCGAGATGTCGCCGCCGAGCAATTGAGCGAGCTTGAAGGCAAGCGCGATCTCGATTCCGGTGGCGCCATATTTGGTCGGCGACGCGTCGTCGCTGTGCTCGAACATTTCCTCCATAATCGTAATCGGTTGCGCGACGCCGGTCGGACCCCGCACAACGAACAGTAACGACAGATTTTCGCCGGACTTGCCGTCCGCGGAAATTTCAAGCGTGCCGGGCTGGCCCTGGTTCGAAGTTCCGGCGGCGAGACGCCTCACAGTGGCCCCCACAGCCGTCCAGTCGGTCAGAAGCTCGCACGCCTCGCCGGCGATCTTGATGCTGTTGACGTTCCATCCCGGCAGGTCCGCAATGTCCTGGCGCCACGCGTCGAAATGCGCCTCGACCGAGCCGGGCCGCGGGTTGAGCGGCATCTTGCCGGCCTCGATCCGCGAATAGGACAGGATGTCGTCGATCAGGCGGAGAAGATCGGAGCCTGCCTTGTGGACGTGGCCGAGGTCCTGGACCGAGGCCTCGTCATTCTCCGCTTCGGCCTCTTCAAGGAGCAGCTGGCTGTAACCGATGATCGCGTTGAGAGGCGTGCGAAGCTCGTGGCTCATGCTCGCGACGAAGTCCGCCTTGGCGGCGCTCGCCTGATAGGCGGCCGCGGTCAGGTTGCGGAGGTTGTCGGAGGTCGAGACCAGCGAGTTCAGCTCGCGCGTGAACTCGCGCTGCTCGTGAAACATCTTCGCGAAATAGAGCGACATCATCGCGAAATAGGTCGCGACCGACGCCATCGAGATCATGCCGATGGTCTGGAACCGGTCGAGCTCGACGACGGGAAGGCCGCGCCCGCTGAACACGACTGCCACGAAGATCGCGACGCTTCCGAAAATCTGGACCAGCAGGATGTCGCGGACCGCGCCCTTCGGTGGAAGGTAGAGGAACGCGAGCAGCGGGAAGATGAGGATCCATGGCAGGAACGGCGAGGCGGTTCCGCCATAGGAGTAGCATGCCCACAGCACGCAGAAGGTGAGGTTCTGCACCGAAAGGAATGCGAGCGGCTGGTAGCGCTTGGTCAGCTTCAGGGCGATCGGGAAGGCCCAGAACAGCAGGATCGAGGCGAAGAACACGACCAAGTGGATGTCGCGGGAAATGCCGGTCACCGCCATGTAGAGCGGGATCGTGCTTCCGAGGATCGGACCGAACGCGTGGCTGATCATGAACATGCGGGCACGGCGGTGGCTTTCCGCGTGCACACGCATCTCGGGCGGGATGAAATAGTCGAGCAGCCCGCTGAGGCTGAGCCCGCTCCACTGCCGTCTATTCAAAGGTTTAACATGCACCATCGCAGTGCCGGCCCCCCGTCTGGATCAACGCTGCGGGCCGTCCCTTGCCCTCGGAAGGCTGCCTAACCCAAGGTGATTAAGAGCGCGTAAAACCTACCATTCGCCAATTCTTAAGCATCGGGGGTTAGCTGTCCGGCAATTCCCGGGGGCTATATGTACAAGTCGATCTACCGCTTCATCGATTGGTTCATCCCACCGTCTGCGATGGAGAACCAGTCCGACCGCCTGATGGCTCGGACCTTCGTGCTTCTGCACCTGGTCGGCCCGGTCATGGGCCACAGCGTCACTTATTTCCTGTCGCAGACGGCGGCCGGCGGAACCTGGCAGTTCTGGGCCACCGAGGCGATGGTGGTGAGCTTTCTTGCCATCCCGCTGCTTTTGCGTTGGCTGGGCAGCCTTCACCTCGCGGCGCTGGTCAGCGTCCAGGTGCTGGTCGGGCTGAGCCTGTTTGGCTCGTTCTTCTTCGGCGGGATCAGCTCGCCGCTGCTGCCGTGGTTCCTGATCGCGATGGTTCTCGGCTTCTTCTACCTTGCCGATTCCATCAAGCTCACACTGGTCGGAGTCGCCTTCCAGCTCACCTGCTTCTTCGGCGCGCGCCTGATGATGGGGCAGTTCCCGGCGCTGATCGAGCCCGAGAGCTTGAAGCTCGTCAACACCTTCTCGATCCTCGCCGCGCTCGCCTACATGACCCTGCTCTGTCTCTATTACGAGACGGTGATGCGGATCAGTCTCAACCTCGAGCAGGAGACGATCGACCAGAGGGGCAAGCTCGAGGCGCTTCGCGAGGCGATGCGTGCGGCCGAGCTCGCGAGCACGCGTAAGTCGATCTTCCTCGCCAAGATGAGCCACGAGCTGCGCACGCCGCTCAATGCGGTGATCGGCTATGCCGAGATGCTCCGCGAGACGTTCGAGGAGCAGCCGAACGCGAGCCGCAAGATGAAGGATCTCGACCGGATCCACGCCGCGGGCCGCCACCTGCTGGCGCTCGTCAACGACGTCATCGACCTGTCTTCCATCGAATCGAACCGGATCGAGCTGTCGACTCAGCCGGTCGTCCTCAAGTCGCTGGTCGAAGAGGTGATCGCGACCGCTTCGCCGCTGATCAGCAAGCGCGACAACCATATGATCGTCGAGATGCCCGAGGATCTCGGGACGCTCGAGCTCGACGCGCTCAAGATCCGCCAGTCGCTGCTCAACCTGCTCAGCAACGCAGCGAAGTTCACGACCAAGGGCACGATCACCCTGACGGTGCTCGCCAACCAGACCAGGAACGGCGAATTCCTCGTCCTAGAGGTCACCGACGACGGCATCGGCATCCCACCCGAGAGCCTTCGGCGAATCTTCGAGGATTTCCGCCAGGCCGAGAACGACACCGTCAGCAAGTTCGGCGGCACCGGCCTCGGTCTCGCGCTCACCAAGCGCTTTTGCCAGATGATGGGCGGCACGATCGAAGTCCGCTCGCAGCGCGGCGTCGGATCGAGCTTCCGGATCGAGATTCCGATGGTTCGGCTGCAGCGCCGCGAGGGGGACGTCTCGCAGGCGGCCTGATGATGAATTCGAAGATGAAATGGCCATACATGAAGCATGATGCCCGCGCCCACGACGAGTTCGCGGGTGCCTCGGCGCTGCGCCGGAGCGTGCATCGTTCTGTCGCCCGGCTGATGCGCCGGCTGGTTTGGGCGCTTGTGCTTGTCTCCGTTGCGGGCGGGTCTTTCGTGTTCTTCGCGAGCGGAGCTCCGTGTCCGTCATGGGCAGTGCTGGTCGGAATGGTCGCGGCGGGAGCCGTGACGGGACTGATCATGGTCGGCCCGGTCGCAGGCTCGGTTTCGCGCCTCGCCGCACGTCCGATCGAGCTCATCCTCGCACAGCCGGATCTGGCCCAGGATATCGGCGACGAAGAGTTGCACTGGCAGCGCGGAAAAGCCCTGAGCCGCGCCGAGATCGACAGCGACCTCGGAGTGATCAGCCGCCTTCTTCGCCGCGCGACCCGCCGTTCGCGGGAAACCTTGCTGGAGCTCGAGACGGCCCGCGAGGAAGCCAAGCAGCAGAATATCGCTCAATCCCAGTTCCTCGCCAAGATGAGCCACGAGCTGCGGACGCCGCTCAACGCCATCCTCGGCTACGCCATGCTTCTGCAGGAGGATGCCTCTGAAATCGGCAACCAGACCGCGGTGGCCGATCTCGATCGAATCCAGCTTGCCGGCCGAAACTTGCTCGGAGTCATCAACGATATTCTCGACCATGCCCGGATCGAGGCGGGGAAGACGAAGTTCGAGCGCTGCGTGATCGACGTCCGCGAGCTTGCCGAGGCTGCGGTCGCGGCCTGTCCGACCGACCAGCGCAACGGCAACAGCTTCGCCCTCGACGTGTCGGAGGCGATCAGCATCATGGTCGGCGACGCCGGCAAGGTTCGCCAGTGCCTGCTCAACCTGCTCAGCAACGCCTTCAAGTTCACGAAGAACGGCGAGGTCTCGCTGACCATCGTTCCTGCCACTTGCGGGGCCGGGTCGGGAGTGAGCTTCATCGTCCGGGACACCGGCATAGGCATCAACCCCGCCGACCTCACCCATCTCTTCGATGCCTTCAGCCAGATCGAGGACGGCCATAGCCGCCGCTTCGGCGGTTCGGGGCTCGGTCTCGCCATCACCCGCCGCCTCGCGCGGATGATGGGCGGCGACTGCACGGTCCACAGCGTCGAGGGCGGGGGCTCGACCTTCTGCCTGACGCTTCCGCTCAGCCTCAACGGCAAGGCGGAGGGCGACGACGCTCGAGCCAGCCCGTCCACTCATCCTCTGCCGGTGAGAAAGTCCGACAGGAGCGTGCTCGTCATCGACGACGACGACGCCGCGATCGACCTGATGCGGCGCTGGGCGGAGCGAATGGGCTACGACGTCTTCGCCGCCCATGACGGCGAGACGGGCCTGGAGATGGCGCGCAACCACCGGCCGGACCTCATCCTGCTGGACGCGCTGCTGCCCGGCATTTCCGGCTATGACGTCCTCGTCGAGCTTCGCGCCGACGAGACTCTGAGCCGCACTCCGGTGATCCTGATCACCGTTGACGACGACAGGCCCCGCGGCCTTGCCGCCGGCGCGTCCGAATATCTACGCAAGCCGATCCGCGAGACCCAGCTCCGCTCGGTGATGGAGCTCTACAGCGGCAAGGTGACGGGCGACATCCTCGTCATCGAAGACGACGACGATTCCGCCGAGCTGATCAAGCGCAGCGTCGAGCAGATCGGTTTCTCGACCCGCCGCGCGATCGACGGCCTGCAGGGAGTCGAGATGGCTTCGGCCGCCCCGCCGGCGGCGATCGTCCTCGATCTCGCGATGCCCGGTCTCGACGGCTTCGGAGTCATCGAGAGGCTGTCGGCCGACGACAAGCTCATGCACATTCCGTTGATCATCGTGTCCGGCTGCGACGTGAGCCTCAGCCAGCATCAGGCACTTGCCGCGGCAGGCTACCGCTTCTTCGCCAAGGGCTTCTCGACCCCCCGCGAGATCGCCGAGTCGCTTCGGGAGATGGTCGCGTGAGCGCGCCTGCTTCCCATAACAGCGCAAGCAAGCTGATCCTCGTCGTCGACGACGTCGAGGACAACCGCCTGATCCTCGACCGGGCCCTCAGGAGCAGCGGCTACTCCACTGAGCTGGCGGAGAGCGGAAGCCAGGCGCTGTCGATGATTTCGGCGCAGCTGCCCGACATGGTCCTGCTCGACTGGATGATGCCGGGCCTGTCGGGTCTCGAGACGCTGCGCGCAATCCGCGAGACCTATCCGAAATCCAAGCTGCCGGTGATCATGTGCACCGCGATCGGCGAGGAGATGTCGGTCGTCTCCGCGATTGGCGAGGGCGCCAACGACTATATGGTCAAGCCGATCAGCATCCCGATCCTTCGCGCTCGGATGGCGGTCCATTTCGAGCAGCGTTCGGTCATCGACACATTGGGGAGCGCCAAGGAAGCCGCGGAGCGCCGGCTGTCGGAGCAGACACGAGCCCTGCTCGGGCTAGACGGCTCGCCGCCGGCGCCGAGGCCGCAATAGGCCATGGGTCCTTCGGCATCAGCCTGGCTTCAATGGGTGTCGGTGGCGCTCGCCTGCCTCGCCACGGCCTTCGCGATCATCGCCGCATACCGCTCTCGAATCCGCCGGAAGCGGTACGAGCGAGTCGTCGACGAATGCGAGGAGCTTCGGGTCAGGCTCAGCCGAGATGCGCTCACCGGGCTGATGAATCGCGCAGCCTTCGACGTCGCGCTCGACGACTTGACCGGAGACGCGCCGCGCTGCGGCACGGTGGCGATCATCTTCTTCGACCTCGATCGCTTCAAGGACGTCAACGACACCCTGGGTCACAAGGTCGGCGACAATCTTCTTGTCGAAGTCGCCCGCCGCGCCGGCACGGTGCTCGACGACGCGACCGCTTTCGCCCGGCTCGGCGGGGATGAATTCGCCGCGATCCTGCCCCATGCCGGGTCGCGCCGGCCGGAAGATTATGGCCGGGCGATCGCCGAGGTGATCAACGAGCCCTTCCTGATCGACGGGCATCGGGTGGACGTCGCCGCCTCCGTCGGAATCGCGGTCGGGGACGCGGTGCTCGACGACGGCCATGAGCTGCTTCGCCGTGCCGACGTCGCGATGTATGAAGCCAAGGGATCGGGCCGCGGCGGCTACCGCATGTTCGACGACATGCTGAGCGGCCGGCAGGTTCGCGAAAGCTCGATCCGGGCAGAGCTCAACTCGGCGATGACAGAGGAGGCGTTCGAGCTTCACTACCAGCCGATCGTCGAAGCGCGGACCGGCCTCCTCAGCAGCGTCGAAGCGCTGCTCAGGCCACAGTCGCGGGCGCTTCGCGAGGTTTCGATCGAGAAGGTCATTTCCGTGGCGGAGGCGAGCGGGCAGATCATGCCGCTGACCGACTGGACTCTGGACACCGCGCTCCGCACCATCGAGGCGTTCGGAAACCTTCCGGTCGCCGTCAACATTTCGCCGGTCTATTTCCGCCGCCAGGATTTCGTTCACCGGGTGATCCAGCGGCTGGTCGCGTCCGGAACCCGGCCGGAGCTGCTCACCATCGAGGTCACCGAGGGCGTGCTGATCGCCGACATCGCCTCGGCGCGCCAGTCGATCGACCGGCTTCGCGAGGTCGGGGTGAGGGTGTTCCTCGACGATTTCGGAACCGGCTTCTCGTCGCTGAGCTACCTCCAGCATTTCGAGCTGGACGGCCTTAAGCTCGACAAGTCCTTCCTTCGCGAGCTCGGCGACAAGAAGAGGTCGACCCAGATCATCCGATCGATCATCGATTTCGGCCACAGCCTCGACATGCAGGTGGTGGTGGAAGGTGTCGAGAGCGACTGGCAGGGGAGGCTGCTCCAGCTGCTCGGATGCGACTACCTGCAAGGCTACGATATCGGCGTGCCGATGCCGCTTGCCGAGATGCATGCATTTCGGGAGCGCGCCGCGCTTGGGCCGCTTCTCGATTTCGGCGCGATCGGCGCGGACGTCGCCGACGGCCTCAAGAGGGCAAGCTGATCGCAGCCTTCATCTATCGGTAAGTCAGTCGCGCTATAGGCTGGGCGCCTGGAGGATCCATGAGTTCGCAAATGGCCGAGGACACACGATACATCTCCCGCCCGCCGCGGTGGGAATGCACCGGCGAGATCGTCGTCGTCGACGAGAGCGGTCGCGAGCTGATGGGCCGGCTCGGCAACATCTCAGAAGGCGGCTTCATGGCCGAGTGCGAGCAGAAGATCCCCAATGGATCGATCGTCGAGACGATTTTGCCCGATCGTGGCCGGGTCCGCGCCGAGGTCCGCTGGGTGCTCGGCTGGCGCTTCGGTGCGATGATCCTTCCCGACGCGCAGTAGCAGCGCCGGCCGCGTGATTGGCGGCCTGTGGAACCTGGTGCCGGGTGTCGGACTCGAACCGACGACCTACCGCTTACAAGGCGGTTGCTCTACCAGCTGAGCTAACCCGGCGCGCGCATGCCCATGCGTCAAGTGTTGCCTAAAATCCAGTCATCCACAGGAAGTGCACAGCGGAACAAGACGAGTCCGGCTAAACCACTTGCCTTAGGTCACAATCATGCAACAAAGCGCCCCTAGGGGCGCCTCCGGACATCGCTGATTCTCAGCGAGCGCCCATTTCGCGCATTTGAATCAAGTGCCTTTCACCGTCTCCCCGGGGGGTAGAATGAAAAAGACCAGACTGCTTTGTGCCGCCGCAGCGATGTTTGCGGCGCCTCTCGCCGTTCAGGCGCAACAGATCACCAGCCAGATCGAAGGTCAGGTGACCGACGAGGCGGGCGCTCCGATCGCCGGCGCGACCGTCGTCATCACCGACACCCGCACGGGCGCCGCGCGCACCATCCAGTCGGGCGCTGAAGGTCGCTTCACGGCGACCGGCCTCACCGTCGGTGGTCCCTACACCGTCACGGCGACCGCCCCCGGCTATCAGGGGCAGACGGTCGGCGACCTGGTCACCAGCCTTCAGGGCGCGACCAGCCTTCAGTTCAATCTCTCGTCGGCCGAGTCGGGCGCCGAGAACGTCATCGTCGTGACCGGTCAGCGCGCCAACGTGCAGCTGCGCGCGATCGGGCCGGGCACCGCCTTCGGCCAGACGATCCTCCAGGAAGCGCCGACGTTCAACCGCGACGTCCGCGACATCATCCGGCTCGACCCGCGCGTCAGCCTCGACCGTGACGACGGCGGCTCCGGCCAGGACCGGATCTCCTGCCTCGGCGGCAACGACCGCGGCAACGCCTTCACCGTCGACGGGATCAGCCAGGGCGACGTCTACGGTCTCAACGACACCGGCTTCTCGTCGCGTTCGTCGACCCCCCTTCCTTATGACGCGGTTCGCGAGGCCCAGGTCCAGTTCGCGCCGTTCGACGTCGACTTCGGCCAGTTTACCGGCTGCGCCATCAACGTCGTGACCCGCGGCGGCACCAACCAATTCCACGGCACCGCCTTCTTCGAATATTCGAACTCGGATCTTCGCGGCACGTCGGTCGAGGGCCGCCCGGTCGCTCCGATCGAGCCCGAGAAGCGCTGGGGCGTGTCGCTCGGCGGTCCGATCATCCCCGATCGCCTGTTCTTCTTCGGCGCCTATGAGCATCAGGAAGCCGGCCAGTCGCAGGACGACGGCCCCGCCGGCGCCGGCTATGCGAACGAGCTCGCGGGCGTTCCCGTCGCCGAGTTCAACCGGATCTCGGAGATCCTCAGCCGCGTCTACGGAATCGAGACCGGCCCGCTGGTCCGCAGCCGTCCGTTCACCAACGACCGCTACTTCGGCCGCCTCGACTGGCAGATCAACGACGATCACCGTTTCGAGGCCACCTACCAGCGCCTCGAGGAAGGCACCGTCCGTCCGGACGACTTCTTCACGACGACCAACTCGCCGCAGGTGACCGGTCTCAACACCTTCCTCACCAGCGGAACGATCTCGAATTATTATTCGGGACGCCTCTACTCGAACTGGACCGACAATTTCTCGACCGAGATCCGCTATTCGCGGTCTGAGGTGGTCGATCGCCAGGATCCGATCGGCGGCGGCGAGGCGCAGTCGGCCAATCCGATCCCGCGCATCATCGTCGGCATCGACAACCCGACCGGTCCGGACGGCGCTGTGCTCGCGGGCCCCGGCACGTCGCGTTCGGCCAACGATCTGCAGACCCTGGTCGAGCAGTATCGCGCGGTCGCGAACATCTCGGCCGGCGCTCACCAGATCAAGATCGGCGCCGAGCTCAACCGGGCGGACATCTTTAACCTGTTCGTCCAGAACGCGACCGGCACGCTGACCTTCCGCAACGCCGACGCGCTCGAGCAGGGCCTGCTCAACACCGGCTCGTCGACCACGACGACCCCGGTCAACCTGATCGGAAACGTCTCGGCCGGCGCCTTCGGCAACTTCAGCCGGACCGGCAACGTCAACGACGCGGCTGCCAACTTCATCCGCAGCGTCTACTCGCTCTATGCCCAGGACGAGTGGACGGTGAACGACCGGCTCGACGTCACCCTCGGCCTTCGAGTCGACTGGTATGACGGCGATCAGCCGGACGTGAACCCGAACTTTGCCAAGCGCTACGGCTTCAGCAACACGACCGGCTTCAGCAACCTGGATCCCGTGGTGATGCCGCGCCTTGGCTTCACCTACGACCTCGACGATTTCGCCGTCTTCTCGCGGACCCAGATCCGCGGCGGCGTCGGCATCTTCTCGGGCGGCGACCCGCTGGTCTGGTTCGGGAACGCCTTCCAGAACAACGGCTTCGGTTTCGCCGAGGGCACCACCCGCTCGGCGGGCTGCCCGACGGGCCAGATCGACGTCGTCGTCAACGGCCAGTTCACCGGCGTGCCGAGCTGCTTCCAGGCAGCCGCGCAGGCGATTGCTGCCGCCGGCGGTGGCGACACCCAGTCGGTCGATCCGGACATCAAGATCCCGACCGTCCTTCGCGCCAACTTCGGCGTCCGCACTCAGCTCAACTTCGCTGAGACGGGCTTCCTGAGCGGGTGGAATTTCGATTTCGACTATATCTACAGCCAGTACGAGAATCCGTACACGCTGGTCGACCTCGCTCAGACGCCGGACATCACCCGCGGCCTGGGCGGCTTCACCGCCGACGGACGTCCGATCTACCAGTCGATCGAGCCGACCCGCGCGGGCTGCACCGCTCGCCTGGTGGATATCACCCCGACCCCGATCTACACCGGCGTCAACGCGGCCTGCTTCGGCACCAGCCGTGACGACGAACTGATGCTGACCAACGCCGACGGCTTCCGCAGCCACATCGCGTCGTTCATCCTGTCGAAGAATTTCGACGGCGGCATCTTCACGCCGGGCGGCTCGGTCTACTTCAACGTGGGTTACGCCTATACGGACTCCCAGGACCGCCGGAACATGTACAACTCCACCGCCGGGTCGAACTACGACCTGACGGCGGCGGCGGACCGGCAGAACCCGGCAGCATCGCGCGGCTTCTACGAGAGCCGGCACAACATCACGGTCGCGACGACCTTCCGCGAGGAGTTCTTCGAGGATCTGACGACCTCGCTGGGCTTCACCTTCGTGGCGCGGTCGGGCCGTCCGTACAGCCTGACCTTCGCCGGCGGCGCCGTGTTCAACGACAGCGTGTCGGGCAACGACAATGCTCTGGTCTATGTGCCGACCGGCATCAACGACCCGAACATCTCGCCGTCGTCCAACGCGACTGCGGTCAACCAGCTCGTCGACTTCCTGAGCGGACTGCCGTGCGCGCGGGGTTATGCCGGCCGTACGATCGACCGTAACACCTGCACCAACGACTGGTATTACGACCTCGACCTCAGCTTCTCGCAAGAGCTGCCGGGGCCGGGGCGCCTGTTCGGTGTTCGCGGGATGAACGACTCGCTCCGCGTCTACGCGATGTTCGATAACTTCCTGAACTTCCTCAACGAGAACTGGAACGTTCAGCATCGCCGGAACTTCTCCGGTCTTCAGGAAGTGAGCGGCCTCTCGGGCGTCGATGCGCAAGGCCGTTACATCATCACGCCTCTGTCGGGCGGTTGCTCGACGCCGACGCAGACCAACTGCACGACTCCGGCGTCGAACTTCGCCTCCGACAACACGATCAACTTCACTTCGTCCGTGTGGCGCGTGAAGGTGGGGATCGGCTACCGCTTCTGATCCTCAGCGGATCCGAACGAGAGAGAGGGCGGCGGGGCAACTCGCCGCCCTTTTTCTTTGCGCCGTTCAGAGGATCCCGAAGGTCCAGCCTTCGGTGACGGCGAGCTCCGGGGTAAGGCCTTCGGGCGCGAGGGCGCGGGGCTCGCTCGCCGCGAGAGCGCGCATGCCGGCGGCGGTAACGAGGGCGTCGGTCTGGTGGTCGTTGGGCTCGAAGGACAGCCGGACGGGCTTGCTGCCGAGGCCTTTGAGCGCCTGGTTGAGATCGGCCTTCGAGCGCAGCTTGGTGCCCGCCATGCCGGCGCGGCGGAGGTAGATGCGCGTGTATATCTCGACGACCGCGCTGCCCTGCGCCGGAAGCGGGTCCATCGGCCAGATCGCGACCTTGCCGTCGAGGCGGTGGAGCAGCCGCATTCCGGCGAAGCTCGCCTTTGCGACCTGCGCCGCGCCGATCGCGTCATAGGCGCTAGCGGTCTTTCGCCCGCCCTGGGCGTTGAGCCGAGCGTCGCAGCGGCGGAAGTGCATGAACTCGGCCTTCACGCCGTCGGCGATGCCGAAATAGAAATGGCGCCGGTGGCTCTGCTCTAGGAAGCTCGCGGCGCCGAGGTCCTCGTCCTCGCAATGGTGATCGACATAGGTCCAAAGCTCTCGAGCCGTTAACGGCACACCGGGCTGGCCAGGCAGATACTCGCCCCGTTCGGCGATGGGCGGGGCAAAGCTGAAGTCGAAGCCGAACAGGGTAGGGGCTTTCTTCGCCTCGGCGAGAAGCCACTCCAGAACCTCGGCCCGCGACCAGACATGGTCCGGGCGAACCAGCTTGGGCGCCGCCGCTCCTGCCTCAGCAATCGCGATGGCGATGCCCTTGTGGCGGCGGCCCTTGGCACCGGACCAGTCGATGGCGGCGAAGCGGGTGAAGTGGGTCAGGGGCGCTCAACCATTCCCGCCGCGGCGCGCTGCGGCTTCCTGGCGCGGTCCCACCACGCGCGCTGGATATAGAGTTCTATGCGGTCGTGGGCGGGCGTGCCGTAGCGGACGAGAAGCATGGGATAATTTCGATAATGGTCGGTCTCCCAGAAAGTTTCGGGGTCCGTCTCGAACAGGATTTGCTTCTCGGGCTTGGTCACCATCAGCGCGAAGCTGCCCTTTTCCCGGCCCGGCGACATGAACCCCTTGCCGTTGATCTTGGGGCAAGGGGCGCTCCACCATTTCTCCATGACGACGTCGGGCAGGGAACAGGCGAACGCGACCGCCTCGTCCCAGTCCTTCACCGGCGCGGCTCCAGCGCGGCGAGCAGGTCGCGGGTGAAGGCGCTGATGTCGAGCTGGGAGGCCGCGCCGCCGTCGAAGCCGCGGCGGACGATCACGAGTTGGCGCGAGGGAATGACGACGACGAATTGGCCGCGATTGCCCTGCGCCACGATCGAGTCCTGCGGAAGGCCGCTGTCGGCGGGGAAAGTCCACCAGGTCATTCCGTAGCCGAAGCCGCGCGCGGGCTGGGCGGCCGAGTGGCGGTGCACCGTCTCGGTCCAGCCGGCGGGCAGGATGCGCTCCCCATTCCACATGCCGTCGGCGAGGTGGAGAAGGCCGAGCCGGGCGAGGTCGCGCGCGGTGGTCCATACCTGGCTCGACATGATGAAATGCCCGCTCGGATCGGTCTCGGGCACCGTTCGGGTCATGCCGATGCGCCACAACAGGCGGTTGAACGGATAGGCCAGCGCCCGCTCGCCTTCGCCGAGCGTGTGGCTCAACGCCCTCGTCGCGGCGACGATGTCGTTGTTGGAATAACGGAAATAGTCGCCGGGGGGTGCCACCAGCGGGAGACCGGCGAGGGTGTCGGCGACGGTCATCCCGCCGAAATATAGAGCGTCGGTGCGGTTGCCGGGATGGTCGCTGTTGAGACCGCTGTTCATGCGCAGCAGCCGGTCGAGCGTGATCGCCGATCGCGGATCGCCGGGGCGCTGCCATTCGGGCACCGGCGCAGGCGCGTCGAGACGAAGGAGGCCGCCCTCGACGGCGGCCCCGATCACCGTTCCGGCGATGCTCTTGGCGACCGACCAGGTGCGCTGCGAGGTGTGCATGTCGAAGTCGGGTCGGTAGCGCTCGGCGACGATCCGGCCGTTCTGGACCACCAGCACCGCGGTCGTCTCGCTGCCCTGGCCATAGCTGCGCCTGTCGAAGGCGGCGGCGACGGTGCGGGCGAGGGCGGCGGCGTCGCCGGTGGAGCGTCCAGTCGCGCGGGCGTCGCCCTGCGGCCAGGGCTGGGCGTCCGTCGCCGCGAGGTCAGGGCCACGCGACACCAGTTGCGGCAGGCTCGCCACGGCCTCGACGGGAGCGCCGATCGGAAGCTGCGCGCAGCCGAGATGAGGGCGCCACTGCGCCACGCGCGGCGGCATGTCGTCGCGGTAGCGAACGGATACGCGGCGGTTGCCGCGGTCGACCTCAGCAGTCAGCTGGCCGAACAGGGGCTCGAGCTCGGGATAGGTCCGCGCGAGGTCGTCCTGCTCGATCACGCTCTCGGGCAGGCCGGCGTTGAACAGGTCGCTGCACAGGAAGCTCGCCTTGTACCCCGCCGCGAGCGCGCGCCGGTAATCGGGGCGGTCATCCTGGCCCGCCGCCGGAGCTGCCGTCAGCAAGGCGACGCCGACGCAAATCGCCCTAAGACTTACGCGCACGCAGTTCCTCCCAATAAGCGATCCGCTCCGCGACCCGATTCTCAAAGCCGCGGTCGGTCGGCTGATAGAAGGTCTGGGGCTCCATTTCCTCGGGCCAGTAACTGTCGCCGGAAAAGCCGCCCTCGGCATCATGGTCGTAGGTGTAGCCCTTGCCGTAGCCGACCTGCTTCATGAGCTTGGTCGGGGCGTTGAGTATGTTCTTGGGCGGCATCAGAGAGCCGGTTTCCTTGGCCGAGCGCCATGCCGCCTTCTGCGCCTTGTAGGCCGCGTTCGATTTTGGCGCGGTGGCGAGATAGAGGGTGGCCTGGACGATCGCGAGCTCGCCCTCGGGCGACCCCAGGAAGTCGTAGGTGTCCTTCGCAGCGAGGCATTGGACCAGCGCATTGGGATCGGCCATGCCGATATCCTCGACCGCGGTGCGGACGAGACGGCGCAGCAGATAGAGCGGCTCCTCGCCCGCGGTCAGCATCCGCGCCAGATAATAGAGGGCGGCCTGCGGGTCCGAGCCGCGGATCGATTTGTGAAGCGCCGAGATGAGGTTGTAATGGCCCTCGCGGTCCTTGTCGTAGACCGCGACGCGCCGGTGGAGCAGGGCGGCGAGCTCGGCAGGCTCGAGCGGCTTTTCGAATTCGATCGAGAACAAGGTCTCGGCCTGGTTGAGGAGAAAGCGACCGTCGCCGTCGGCGGTCGCGATCAGCGCTTCTCGCGCCGCGGGGGTGAGCGGCAGCGGGCGCTCGATCAGCGCCTCGGCCTTGTCGAGAAGCCGGCCTAGCGCCGCTGCGTCGAGGCGGTTGAGGATCAGCACCTGGGCGCGGCTCAAAAGAGCGGCGTTGAGCTCGAAGCTCGGATTTTCCGTGGTCGCACCGACCAGCACCACCGTGCCGTCCTCGACATATGGCAGAAAGCCGTCCTGCTGGGCACGGTTGAAACGGTGGATCTCGTCAACGAACAGCAGGGTCTGGCGTCCCAGCTTGCGGTGCTCGCGAGCCTCCGCGAACACCTTCTTGAGGTCCGCGACACCTGAGAACACCGCGGATATGGCGATGAAGCGCAGCCCCACTGCGTCGGCGAGGAGGCGGGCGATGCTGGTCTTGCCGGTGCCGGGCGGACCCCACAGGATCATGGAGGCGAGCTTGCCCGCGGCGACCATCCGGCCGATGGCTCCGTCCGCTCCGGTCAGATGCTCCTGGCCGACGACGTCGTCGAGGCTCCGCGGGCGCAGTCGGTCCGCGAGCGGCGCATTCTCGTCAGGCTCCGGCGCGGGCGGCGGGGCGGTGGGTTCATCGGCGGCGAACAGGTCGGCCATGACCTTCGTCTAGTCTCCCGGAGCGGCGGTCAAAAGACACAAAAGACATGGCAAAAACGCCGTGCTACGCCTTGTCCCACATAAAAAATGGGAGGCCTGGAAGTTGCTGACTGCTCGTTCGTCCATTCGGCTCGCGCTGCGCTGCTCCGCCGCGATCGCCATCCTGACCGCAGCCACCGGCGCCGCGGCCCAGACCATCCCGATCATTCAGCCCGGTGCGCCCGGCCAGCCGAGCAGGACGATCAGCGCCGAGGAAGCGGTTCGAATCGCCGACACGCGTTTCTCGCCCGACGACGTCAAGTTCATGCAGGACATGATCCTTCACCATCAGCAGGCGGTCGAGATGGCCGCTCTCGTCCAGCCGCGGAGCACGCTCCCGGCGATCGGGCAGGCGGCGGGGCGGATCACCGCGTCCCAGGCCGACGAGATCCGCTTCATGCAGACCTGGCTTCGCGAGCGCGGACAGCAGGTGCCTGACCCCGCCAGCGCCCATCATATGGACCACTCGGCCCATGCCGAGATGCCGGGGATGGCGTCGCCCGAGCAGATGGCCGCGCTTGCGGCGGCGCGCGGGGCGGCGTTCGACCGCCAGTTCCTCGAGCGCATGATCACCCATCACGAGGGCGCCCTGACCATGGCGCGCGGACTGCTTCGCCGTTCGGGATCGGCCTATGATCCGGTCCTCTATCAATTCGCCAACGACGTCATCAACGAGCAGCAGGCCGAGATCGAGCGGATGGCCGCCCTTCTGGCGCCTCTGTCGAGCGATCGCCGCGCCGTGCTCACGCCAGGCTTCCGCGACGCTGGCCAGGCGATCAGCAACATGACGCTGATCGCGAGCCTGCCCAAGCCGACCGGCTTCTTCGATCCGGCCAATCCCGCGAACCTGCCGCCGCCGATCCCGCCAGCGCCCGGCGCCACTCCTGCGGCGGCGCCCGCGGCCGGCGCGGCGACACCCCGGGTCGGCGACCGTTCGCCGATGTTGAGCTTCGCCAACACCGACATGGCCTTTTCGGGCGACCTGCTCGCTGTCGGCAACTATCACGGTTTCAACCTCTATCGCCTCGTCGACGCCGGTCCGCCGCAGCTGATCAGCTCGGTCATCTGCCCGGGCGGGCAAGGCGACGTGTCGATCGTCGGCGGCCTCCTCATCATGTCGGTCGAGGAAAGGCGGGGGCGCACCGATTGCGGCCGCCAGGGGGTTTCGGAGGACGTCAGCGCCGAGCGTTTCCGCGGCCTTCGAATCTTCGACATCAGCGACGCGACCCGGCCGCGCCAGGTCGGCCAAGTGCAGACCTGCCGCGGCTCGCACACCCACTCGGTCGTCTCAGGTCCGGCGAACGGAGCGATCATCGTCTATGCGTCAGGCACGTCCTCGGTGCGCCGGGGCGAGGAGCTTGAAGGCTGCAGCGACGTGCCGGGTGATGCCCGCACCTCGCTGTTCCGCATCGACGTCATCGAGATCCCGGTCGCCGACCCGTCGCGCGCGCGGATCATCGACAGCCCCGCCGTGTTTGCCGACCCGGCGACCGGCAACCTTGCCGGATTGTGGCGCGGCGGAACTCACGGGGAGGGGACTCAGGACACCAGCCGAACCGACCAGTGCCACGACATCACCGTGTTCCCGAGCCGCAACCTCGCTGCGGGCGCCTGCTCGGGCAACGGAATCATCTTCGACATCACCGATCCGCGCCGGCCGCGCCGCATCGACGCGGTGGTCGACCCGAACTTCGCTTATTGGCACTCGGCGACGTTCAACAATGACGGCACCAAGGTGCTGTTCACCGACGAGTGGGGCGGTGGAGCGAGGCCGCGCTGCCGGGTCCAGGACCAGCGCAACTGGGGCGCCAACGCGATCTACGACATCGTCGACAACCGACTGCGCTTCCGCGGCCACTACAAGCTTCCCGCCGCTCAGACCGAGGAAGAGAATTGCGTCGCCCATAATGGCTCGATCGTGCCGGTGCCGGGCCGCGATATCTTCGTCCAGGCCTGGTACCAAGGCGGCATCTCGGTGATGGACTTCACCGACTCCGCCAACCCGGTCGAGATCGCCTATTTCGACCGCGGGCCGCTCAACGCCGACCATCTGGTGCTCGGCGGCTTCTGGTCGGCTTATTGGTACAAAGGGCGGATCTACGGCACCGAGATCGTCCGCGGCCTCGACGTGCTGGCGCTTCAGCCGAGCGCCTACCTCACCGCCAACGAAATTGCCGCTGCGGCGCTCGCCGACCAGGGGGAGCGGTTCAACCCGCAGCAGCAGTTCCCGGTGAGCTGGCCCGCTGATCCGGTGGTGGCCAAGGCCTATGTCGACCAGCTGCAGCGCAGCCGGTCGCTCGCCGCTGGCACCATCGCCGATCTCACCCGCACCCTGGACCAGGCGGCGACCCGTCTCGCTGCCGGCGGGCGCGACTCGGCGCTGGCCGGTCGCCTCGAACGGCTTGCCTCGGGACTCCGAGTGACGGGGCAGGACCCCGCCGCCGCTCGGCGCGCGACCGCTCTCGGCGAGACCCTGCGCGGGATTGCGGGCCGCCTGCGCTGAGGCGGTGGGTTAAGTTGAGGGGGAGGGGACGCACACCGCTTCCCCTCCCTTTTTTTGTCACGCTTGTTCCGAGATGCGGAAAGATATATCTAGAAGCATCACGGAAGGAGAGTGGTGATGCGGTTCAAGATGCATGGCTGCGGCCCCGCGGGCCGGTGGGACTTTCCCGAGGCGATCTTCGCGATGGCCGGCCCGCGCGGCTTCGGCGCCTCGTTCGGCGGCGGCTGGGGCAATGACTGGAGCCAATGGGGCGGAGGCGGCGGACGCGGCCGCGGAGGCCGGCGCGGCATGTTCAAGCCGGGCGAGCTCAGGCTCGTCCTCCTCAAGCTGATTTCCGACCAGCCGCGCCACGGCTACGACCTCATCCAGTCGATCGAGGAGATGACCCACGGCAGCTACGCGCCGAGTCCGGGCGTGGTCTATCCGACGCTGACCATGCTCGAGGACATGGGGCTGATCCGCGAGCAGGCGAACGAGGCGAGCAGCCGCAAGGCCTATGCCGTCACCGACGAAGGCCGCGCCCATCTCGACGAGCGCAAGGACGAGGTCGACGCCCTGATCGACCGCCTCAACGAGCATGGCGACCGGGAGCGGCGCGCCGGCGGCGCCCCGATCAGCCGGGCGGTCGGCAACCTGCTCTCGGCTCTGTGGCACCGGGTCCAGCGCGAAGGCATGGACGAGGAGACGCTTCACCAGATCGCCGAGATCCTCGACGAGGCGGCGCGCAAGGTCGAGCGGCTCTAAGCGAGGCTAGGAGCCGATCAGCGGCCCCGGAACAGACCACCCAGAAGGCCGCGGACGAGCTGCCCGGCGACCCGGTTGACGACCTGGCGCTGGACCGAACGACCGAGCTGACGGGTGATATCCTCGGCAAATCCGCCTTCGCGGCGGCGCTCGCGTTCCTCGCGCGACGCCTGGCGGTCGCGCTGGATCGCGGCCTTCTCCTCTTCGCGCCGAGCCTTCTCCGCCGCGGCAGCCGCGGCCGCCTGCTCGGCGCGCCCTCGAAGCATTTCGTGAGCGCTCTCACGGTCGACGGTTTCGCTATATTTGCTTCCGATCGGCGAGGCCGACTGGAGCACCTCCCGCTCCGTCTGAGTGATCGGCCCGGCGCGAGAACGGGGCGGCGCGACCAGGGTTCGCTGAACCGGCGTCGGCGCGCCATCGGCATCGAGGACGGACACCAGCGCTTCGCCCGTCTTGAGCTCGGTAATGGCGGTGGCGACGTCCAGCTCGGGATTGATCCGGAACGTCTCGGCGGCGGCGGCGACCGCGCGCTGGTCCTTGGGCGTGAAGGCGCGAAGCGCGTGCTGCACCCGGTTGCCGAGCTGGCCGGCCACGGCCTCCGGGATGTCGAGCGGGTTTTGGGTGACGAAATAGACGCCGACCCCCTTGGAGCGGATTAGCCGGACGACCTGCTCGACCTTCTCCAGCAAGGCGGAGGGCACGTCGTCGAACAGCAGATGGGCCTCGTCGAAGAAGAAGACGAGCTTGGGACGATCCACATCGCCTACCTCGGGAAGCTCCTCGAACAGCTCCGACAGCAACCACAGAAGGAAGGTCGCGTAGAGCTTGGGGCTCTGCATGAGCTTGTCGGCGGCGAGAATGCTGACGATTCCGCGGCCCTCGTCGTCGTGACCGAGGAAATCGGTGATCTGGAGCGCAGGCTCGCCGAAGAAGCGGTCGGCGCCCTGCGCCTCGAAGGCGAGAAGCTGACGCTGGATCGTTCCGACCGACTGTTTGGCGACATTGCCGTAGCGGCTGGTGAGATCGCCGGCATTGTCGCCGACCCAGGTCAGCATCGACCGAAGGTCGGCGAGGTTGAGAAGGAGCAGGCCCTCGTCGTCGGCCGCCCGGAAGGCGATGTTGAGGACGCCCTCCTGGGTCTCGTTGAGACCGAGCAGCCGAGCGAGGAGCAGCGGCCCCATCTCCGACACCGTGGTTCGAATGGGGTGGCCCTGTTCGCCGAACAGGTCCCAGAACACGACCGGATTGCCCGCATAGGCCCAGTCGGAAAGGCCAAGCTCGGCGGCCCGGGCCGTGAACGATTGGTGAGCGCGCTGCTGGGCGTTGCCGGGCATTGCCATGCCGCTGAGGTCGCATTTGACGTCGGCTGCAAAGACCGGGACTCCGGCGCGCGAGAAGCCTTCCGCAAGAAGCTGCAGGGTCACCGTCTTGCCGGTGCCCGTCGCTCCGGCGACGAGGCCGTGGCGGTTCGAGCGGTCGAGCCGCAGGCGCTGGGGGCCGCCTGAGCTGCCGCCGATCAAGATGCCGTCTTCGCTGTCCATTCGATCCTCACCCTTGCTGCCGATTCCGGTTCAGGACCCGGACACGTCTCTCAAACGTATTTGGCGCGAAGCGTTTTGGCTATCGGGCCCTGTATTCGATGTTCGAACTCTATGCGGATCGACGCCGCGACCGTTTCCTGCCGATGGCGGGAGTGGCGGTCATTCACGTCGCCCTTGGCTGGCTGCTCATCAGCGGCCTCGGAGCCGACATGGTGCGGGGCGTGAGCGAAAGCCTGCAGACCTTCAACGTCGCGCCGCCGCCGCCTCCGCCCCCTCCGATCGAGCAAAAGGAGGCGGCGCCCTCCGTCGAGCGCGCCGCTCCCGAGGAGCCCGCGCCCGCCGCGCCGCCGGCTCCCGCGGCCCGGCAGAAGGC
>JAEZHP010000155.1 GCA_023416515.1 Pseudomonadota bacterium
CCTTGGGGGCAACCCGGCCCGCGGCGGCGCCGTCCCGGCGGCCCGAGCGGCGGCGAAGTCACGTCGCTTGACGAGTGGCTGAGGCGAAGCCGCGAGAAGCTCGGCCGCGGGCTGCCCTCGGGAGGCAGCTCCGGACGGCCCTATTGGCTTTACGGAATCATCGCGTTCATCGCGATCTGGCTCCTCTTCACGAGCATCCACCGGGTCGGCCCGCAGGAGCGCTACGTCGTCACCACGTTCGGCCGCTACACGCGCACCTTGGGACCCGGCATCGGAATCACCTGGCCGGCGCCGATTTCGCGCGTTCAGGCGGTGCAGGTCGAGGAGATCCGCGAGATCAACATCCCGACCGAGAGGAACCAGGAAAACCTGATCCTCACCGGCGATCAGAACGTCATCGATCTCAGCTATTCCGTGCGTTGGAACATCAAGGACCCGCAGCTCTTCCTGTTCCAGATCGCCGAGCCCGAGGAGACGATCCGCGAGGTCGCCGAAAGCGCGATGCGTGCCGCGGTCGCCCGGGTCAGCCTCGACGAGGCGTTGGGCGCGGGCCGAAGCTCCATCGAGCAGCGAGTCGAGCAGAACATGCAGCAGCTGCTCGACGATTACGGCGCGGGCATCGCCATCCAGGGCATCGCGATCAATCAGTCGTCGGCGCCGACCGCGGTCAACGAGGCGTTCCTCCGCGTGTCGGCAGCGCAGCAGCAGGCGCAGAGCGCTCAGAACGACGCGCGTGCCTTCGCTCTTCAGCTCACCGCCCGAGCACAGGGCGATGCCGCGCAGTTCAACCAAATCTACCAGCAGTACAAAGCCGCGCCCGAGGTCACCCGCCGGCGCATGTATTACGAGACAATGGAGCAGATCCTGTCGAAGGTTGACACCACCATCGTCGAAGCGCCGGGGGTCACGCCCTATCTGCCGCTGCCGGCGATCGACAACGAGCGCAGGCGCCCGGCGCCCCAGCCCCAGGAGCAGGTCGAGCAGGGGCAGGGACGATGAGGCAGTATCTGCGCAATCCCATCGCGCTGGCGATCGGCGCCATCCTTCTGCTGATCCTGATCGGCAGCACCCTGGTCGTGGTGCCCGAGACCAAGCAGGCGGTGATCACCCGCTTCGGCGAACCTCAGGCGGTGCTCAACAAGTACCAGCCCGGCCAGACGTTCGGCGACTATGGCGCCGGCGTTGCCCTTCGAGTGCCCTTCTTCGACGAGGTCCACTGGATCGATAAGCGCATCCTCTCGGTCGGCATGGAGAACCAGCAGGTGCTGTCCACCGACCAGCTGCGCCTCCAGGTCGACGCTTTCGCCCGCTACCGGGTCGTCGATCCTCTGCGCATGTACGTGTCGGCGCGGACCGAAGCCCGGGTTAGCGAGGCGCTTCGGCCGATCCTCGCCTCGTCGCTTCGCAACGAGCTCGGCCGGCGCCCGTTCGCTGCCCTGCTGAGCCCGGAGCGCGGCCAGATGATGGACAATATCCAGCAGGCGCTGAACCGGGTCGCGGCCCAATATGGCGCCGAGATCATCGACGTGCGCATCAAACGAGCGGACCTTCCGGCAGGGCCGCCGCTCGATTCCGCTTATGAGCGCATGCGCACCGCGCGTCTCCAGGAGGCCCGTTCGATCGAGGCCCAGGGCCTAAAGCAGGCTCAGATCATTCGCGCCGAGGCCGAGGCCGAGGCGGCGGCGACTTATGCCCGGGCCTACAACCAGGATCCGGACTTCTACGATTTCTACCGCGCGATGCAGTCTTATCGCACGAGCTTCCTTGCGGAAAATGGCGGCGATACCAATGTCATCCTCTCACCGGACAACAGCTATCTGAGGCAGTTTCAGGGGCAACGTCGTTAGGCCCATTCAAACCCGGTTCAGCAAGCGCTCCTAGCGTGCGGCGGGCCAGGGGACGTGCAGATAGTCAAGCGATGAGCTCGAGTGAGAGGAATTAGGAGGATGAGGAAAGTGCGTTACGTCTATGGCATCACGGCCGCCTTGCTGATCGGCGGCAGCATGACGAACGTCGCTGTTGGTCCCGTCGGGGCGCAGACCGCAATCAACGCGCCGGGAGCCATCAACGCCGCGCCTCCGCGCGCCGGAGCGCCGATGAGCTTCGCGGACCTTGCGGAGCGCCTCCAGCCGGCGGTGGTCAACATCTCGACCCGGCAGAGCATCACCATCCCGCGTCGCCGAGCGCTTCCGCCCGGCTTCGAGGAATTCTTCCGTCGCTTCGGCGGCGAGGCGCCGCAGCAGCAGGACGACCAGGGCGGCGGCGGCGGCGACGTCACCCAGCGCGGTGGATCGCTCGGTTCCGGCTTCATCATCTCGGCCGACGGCTACATCGTCACCAACAATCACGTGGTCGCCCCTGCACGCAGCAATGCGGTCGTCGAAGCGATCACCGTGACTCTCCCCGACCGCACCGAATATGAGGCGGAAGTGGTTGGCCGCGATGAAGCCTCCGACCTCGCCGTGCTCAAGATCAATCCGCGCGGGCGCCTTCCCTTCGTCCAGTTTGCAAACCCCAACGCGGTTCGCGTCGGCGACTGGGTCGTCGCCATCGGCAACCCCTATGCGCTCGGTGGCTCGGTCACGGCCGGCATCGTTTCGGCGCTCCACCGCAACATCGGCGCGGGCAATTACGACCGCTTCATCCAGACAGACGCCTCGATCAACTCGGGCAATTCGGGCGGGCCGCTGTTCGACCTTCAGGGCAACGTCGTCGGAATCAACACTGCGCTCTATTCGCCGACCGGCGGCAATATCGGCATCGGCTTCGCAATCCCGGCCGAGCAGGCGATCCCGATCGTCGAGTCGCTTCGCCGCGGCGAGCGCGTGCGCCGAGGCTATATCGGCGTGACCCTGCAGCAGGTTGACACCAATCTTGCGGCACCGCTGGGGCTTCCAGCCAATCGTGGCGAGCTGATCAGCAGCGTCACTCCCGGCGGCCCGGCGGCTCGCGCCGGAATCGAGCAGGGCGACGTCGTCGTCAGCGTTGCCGGCCAGAGCGTCACGCCTGATGCAACCGTCGCTTACCTGATCTCGCGCCAGGCGATCGGCAGCCGAGTGCCGGTGGAGGTGATCCGTGACGGTCAGCGCCGTACCCTGAGCCTCACCATCGCCGAGCGGCCCAGCGACCAGGAACTGGCCCGCCTCAATGGTATCGAGGTTGAAGAAGCTGACGATGCGGACAAACCGGCTGGCGCGGAGTCTAGCGGCCAGGCCTCGGCTCGTGCCAGCCTTGGAATGTCGCTTCAGACGCTGACTCCCGACCTCGCCCGTCGCGGTGGCCTCACGGGTGAGGTGCGCGGCGTAGTCGTAACTGCCCTCGATCCCAACAGCGATGCTGCGCAGAAGGGCTTGCGCACCGGCGACGTCATTGTCTCGGTCAATCGTGCGCCGGCCAACAGTCCGGAGGCGGTCGCGCAGGTGGTGGACACCGCTCGTCGGGGCGGCCGAAGCTCGGTTCTTCTACTTGTCCGACGCGGCAACGCGCCCCCTCGTTATTTTGGAATTGATTTGGCCGCAGTGCGTTGATGCGCCTTTGTGGTAGCTATTCCTTCGTTTGGTAGCTACGCCAAGACAATGAAATAAATATATAATTAGGTGAGGAGAATGCTATGAAGTTGGGACAGTTGCGCAAATTGCTTCCGTTCGCTGCCATTGCTCTTTTCGGCGCTGTGCCCGTTGCCTCCTCGGCGATGGCTAAAGCTTCGTTCTATCCCGCGTGTAGCAGAGAGCTGCCGGTAGGTACTTGCTGTGATACCGGATTTGTCGACAGCGACGGCAAACCAATCATAATTTGTTCCAACTAAGGTAGTTTGCTCACCTCAGCCAGGGGTTGGGGTGAGCGCCCCTTGGATGGCTTGCTCGGCTAAGTAGCAAATAAGGCCGCTTCCATTCGAATCTACTATCCACGTGGCTGGAGTGTTCGCGCCTTGAGCTCCGCGCCGGACCAGCGGCGCTCGACGCCGAGTTCGGCCTCCTTGACCAGCTGCACGATGGCGGCGTTCGCGCGGGGGTTGCGGCCGTGCTTGCGCGCAAGCGCGACGACCTCGCCGTTGAGGAAGTCGATCTCCGTCTGCCGCCCGGCTGCGAAATCGTCGGCCATGGAGGAGCGGGCTTCGGGGTCGATGCCCTGGAGCTTTAGGAACGGCTTGAACAAGGCGTTGGGCAGTCGAAGCACGTCGGGAAGCCGCTCCGGCGGCACCACGCCCATCTTCGCCGGCTCGATGCCCGCGAGTTTCATCGCCGCCAGAGCCTCGTCTTGGGTCGCCGCCACCACCTGGCGATAGTCCCGGTCCGTCAACTCCTCGATCAGGGTCTTGCCGGACAGCGCGTTGACCGCATTGTTGAGGTTGAGGAGCAGCTTGCTCCACAGCACCGGCACCATGTCGTCGGCGAGCTTCAACCGACCCGGCCGAGGGCCGAGCTTGTCCGCGAGCGCTCGCGTGACCTCATGATCCTGGGCCATCAGGTCGCCCGCCGTCGCCTTATGCCAGCGCCCGTTGCCCAGCCTCACGACGTTGAACGGCACCATCCCTGGAAGCACCGTCCGGCCGGGAAGCGCGGCGCCCAGCCGCTCCGCATTGCTGACGCCGTTCTGGAAGCTGATCACCACCGCGCTCTTGGGCGCGTGGCGAGCGATCGCGGCTGCTGCGGCGGCGGTATGGATGCTCTTGACCGTGACCAGCACGACATCGGCATCCGCCATGGCGCTGGGATCGGTCGTGCAGGTGATGGTGCCGGCCGGCAGGTGGATCGAGCGCGACGGCCCGTCGCCGCTGCCGTCGCTGATGGTGAGGCCGTGGATGGCGATCTCATCGGCTGCCGGCTTGCGGCCGATCATCACCACGTCGATCGCGGCGGAAGCCCACGCGCCTCCGATCCAGCCGCCGACCGCCCCCGTCCCGAAGACCGCGACCTTCAACGCCGTTCAGCCCCTGCCGCGATAGCTGGCGACGCCCTGGTCGGGCACCCACAGGCCCTCCGGCGGGGCGGCCGACTGCCAGAAGACGTCGATCGGGATGCCTCCGCGCGGATACCAATAGCCGCCGATGCGCAGCCAGCGCGGCTTCATTTCCTCAACCAGCCGCTCGCCGATCCCGACCGTCACGTCCTCATGGAAGCCGCAATGGTTGCGGTGGGAATGGAGGAACAGCTTCAGCGACTTGGATTCGACGATGAGCCTGTCGGGCGCATAGTCGATGACCAGGTGAGCGAAATCGGGCTGGCCGGTGACCGGGCAGAGCGAGGTGAATTCGGGCGCTGCGAAGCGCACCAGATAGAGGCTGCCCGGCCGCGGATTGTCGACATAATCGAGCTTGGCCTCCTGAGGGGAGGCGGGAAGGTCGCTGGCGCGGCCAAGATGGGTGAGTTCCATGGGCGGGGCTTTAGCGCCTTGCGCTGATAGCCCCAAGCCCTGCGTCAATAAGGCGGCGCTCGGCGCTTGCGCTGCTCGCGCGCGGCTTCGGTCCACCAGGCGAGATCGTCGGCGAACTTGGTGAAGGCGCGGTCCAGCGACTGGCCCGCCGGACCCGTCGGGTTGGAGTCCACGTCGAGGGTTTGGGCAATGGGCCCGACCGTGAGCGTGCTCGAGGTGACGACCATGCCCATTTCCGAAAGGGTCGCGTGCCAGGCGCTGTTCGACCGGGCGCCCGACAGCCGACCCGCCGAATAGCTGGCGATCGCTGCCGGCCGCCAGAACCATTCCTCGAGATAATGGTCCGTGAGGTTCTTGAGCCCCGGCTGCATGCCCCAATTATATTCGCCGGTGACGAACAGGAACGCGTCAGCGGTTCGGATCTGCTCGGCCAGCGTCTCCATCGCGGGCGGCGCCTCGCCCTTCGGATATTCCTTGTACATCCGGTCGAGCATCGGCAGCCCGACCGCCTTGGCATCGATCAGCACGGGGTCGGCGCCGCGCTCGCCGAGCCGGCGGACGAGATAGTTTGCAAGGCGGATCCCCGCCCGGTCCGATCGATAGGATCCGTAGAGGACGAGGATTCGATCGGCCATCGCGCGCCGCCTTAGTCGAACAGCTCCTCGAGGAACGACTTGCGCCGGTGGTAGCCGCCACGCCCGTACTTATAATCGTCGCCATGATGATAATGCGGCTGCGGCGACCAGTGGCCGCCTTGATGAGGCGGCGGCGCGTGAGGCTGCCAGCCGCCGTGCGGCTGCGGCGGATAGCCGGGAGGCGGCGCCTGCGGCGGGGCCGGGGGGTAATGGGGAGCCGGAGGAGCCGGCGGTGCGGCGCTCGGAGCCGGCGGGGCGGGGGGAGCCTCCGGCGCGTTGGCCCCGCCGGGAGCGGCGCTCTTCTCGATGATCTTGTTCAGTTCGCCCCGGTCGAGCCAGACGCCCCGGCACGTCGGGCAATAATCGATCTCGATCCCCTGCCGCGCCGATAGCACCATCACGCTCTGGTCCACCGGGCACAAAAGCGGCTCCACGCGCTCTACCATCTTGTAAGGCTCCTTCGTCTGTTGCCCGAAACGTAGCGTTCCGCGCCTGCCTTCGCTAGGGCAGGCAGGGCGAAGGGAACCGGAGCGAGCGGAGGAATGATGAGGGGCAAGTTGGTTGCGGCGGCTCTGATCGCCGCAGGCGTCGCGTCGGCGCAGGCGGGGGCGCAGCAGGCGGGTCAATCGGCCGAAAAGGTCAAGGCGGAGCCCGTCACTCGCGAGCCGCAAAGGGTGACCACCCGCCACACCGGCACCTTCGGCGGCCAGCGTGTCGCTTACACCGCCACCGCCGGCGAGACCTTCCTTCGCGGAGACAACGGCAATCCTCGCGCAAGCATCTTCTCGGTCAGCTACGTGCGCGAGCCGCGTGATCCGCGGCGGCCTGTCACCTTCCTGTTCAACGGCGGCCCGGGCTCGGGCTCCCTGTGGCTTCACATGGGCGCTTTTGGACCAAAGCGAGTGGCCATTCCCTCCGACGGCACCGACGATGGCGGACCTCCTTACCCGATCGTCGACAACCCGGACTCGCTCCTCGATGTCACCGACATCGTGTTCATCGATCCCGTCGGCACCGGCTTCAGCCACGCGCTGGGCGACACCAATCCAAGCGAATTCTACGGGGTCACCCAGGACGCCCGCTCGATCGCGCAGTTCATTCGCCAGTGGCTCAACGACAACGACCGTTGGAATTCGCCCAAATATCTCGGCGGCGAGAGCTACGGCACGACCCGCACCGCCGCCGTCGTGAACCAGCTCGAGGGCCAGTATAACGACGTCGCGCTCAACGGCCTCCTACTCATCTCGACCATCCTCGATTTCGGGGCCGGCGCGGACACGCCGGGCAACGAGATGGTCCACATCCTCAACCTGCCGAGCATGGCCGCGACCGCGCTCTACCATGGCAAGGCGCAAGCACATTCCGTCGAAGAGTTCGTAGAAGAGGCGCGCCGCTTCGCCACGACCCGCTACGCGGCTGCGTTGCTGCAGGGCAATTCGTTGCCTGCCGAAGAGCGCGCCGCGGTCCGCCGCGAGCTTTCGCGCTTCACCGGCCTGTCCGAGCAGTTCCTCGAAAACGCCGATCTCAGGGTTACACCGGACCGCTTCTACAAGGAGCTTCTGCGTGACCGCGGCCTCACCATTGGCCGGCTCGATTCGCGCTATACCGGGCGCGACTATGACAATGCGGGCGAGAGCCCGGACAACGATCCCAGCTTCTACGGCATCGACGGCGGCTATACCGCAGCGATCAATCAACATCTGCGCGAGACGCTCAACTATCGCACCGACCGGCAATATTCGACCATCGGCGGCCTGGGCGCGCCGTGGGACTGGCGCCTCGGCGGCGGCCGCGACAACGATGTCTATGTCAATGTCGCGCCTTACATCGGTCGTGCATTACGGGAGAATTCGGGCCTCAGGGTGTTTGTCGGGCAGGGCTATTACGACTTCGCCACGCCCTTCTTCGCCGCCGAATATTCCCTCTCCCGCACCGGCATGCCGCGCGACCGTTTCACCTGGCGCTACTACGGCTCGGGGCACATGATGTACGTGCGCGAGCAGGATCGAATCGCGCTCAGCCGGGACATCCGCGCCTTCATCCGGGCCCGTTAGGGGTCGCGCCGCTCGCGGTCGCCGCGCTTCTTGTCGATGATGATCCATAGCAGGATCATCATCAGCAGGAGGCCCGGCCCGCCGAACAAGGGGCCGCTCAGCAGGTTGATCTCGATCGACATTGCTCAGGCCTCCTCATCGGCGGGCGCCGCCGGGGCGCTCGGGTCGTGTTCAAGAATGTCGCCGGGCTGGCAGTCGAGCGCGGTGCAGATCGCATCGAGCGTCGAGAAGCGGATCGCCTTGGCCTTGCCGGTCTTCAGGATGGATAGGTTGGGAAGGGTGAGGCCGATGCGCTCGCCCAGCTCTGTGAGCGACATACGCCGCTGATAGAGCATCTCGTCCAGTTTCACTCGGATCCCCATGGCGATTACACCGTCAGCTCGGCTTCGGCCCGGAGACGCGCGCCTTCGTGGAACACCTCGGCGAGGACCAGGACGATGAGCACCGCGAACCAGGAAGTGAGGTCGAGATCGAACCTCACGTCCTCGCCGCGGAACGAGTCTGGGATTGCAAGGAAGGCGAGGGTGGTGAAGATTTGCCCAAGGGCGAGCAGGAGCGCGATGACGCGCAGGTCCCCCGGATTGCGTTCGTTGAACGGATCGCCGTTGCGAACGGTCAGCGTCACTCGCCGCAGCCGGTGGAGCATCGCAATGAGCATTCCGAGCAGGAGGATCAGCGCTGCGAACAGCAGGAGAAGCTCGTTCTTGGTCGGCACTTCGGTGGTGTGCAGGCCTTCCGCCAGCTTGGCTTCGACGCCGCTGGTGAAGAGCAATGCAACGCCGCCGACCGCGACCGCGGCAATGCCGATGCCGATGATGATCATCAGCACGAGAAGGATGACCGAAGTCACCGCCGCCAATGAGCGCCCCCGCCTTTCCATATCGAATCTCCCTAAATGCCTTCCCGACGGTCGATATCCGACATATCGATAAACGGCAAGAAGAATTATCGTTTGTCGATACGGGGCCGGCGACCCGCAGCTCCCCGCTTCGAAAAGCGCTGGACTCATGCGCTCGTGCGGGAGACGGGAACTACAGGAAAGGTGGAGGCGCGAATGGAGTCCCTGGTCTCAACCGAGTGGCTCGAGAGCGAGCTTGCCGCGGACGATCTCAGGATCGTCGACGCGAGCCTGTTCCTTCCCGCGCACGGCCGAGACGCTCGTGCGGAATATGACGCCGCTCACATTCCCGGCGCGATGTTCCTCGACCTCGCCAGCCTGACCGACAGTGACAATCCACTGCCCAACATGCTGCCGCCGGCAGACGCATTTGCCGCCCGAATGCGGTCGCTCGGCATTGGCGACGACGCGCGGATCGTGATCTACGACAACTCCCCGCTCCATAGCTCGGCCCGCGCCTGGTGGGTGATGCGCACCTTCGGCGCCCGCCAGGTCGCGATCCTCGACGGGGGCATGGCAAAATGGCTCGCTGAACGGCGACCGACCGAAAGCGGTCGCCAGCACGTCCGCCAGGGCGACTTCACTCCGCGTGAGGACGCGCAGGCCGCGGTCGACAAGGAGTTCATGCTCGCCAATCTGGACGAGCGCACCCACCAGGTCCTCGACGCCCGTCCAGCCGATCGTTTCGCGGGCGGCGGGGCCGATCCGCATGGTGTCGCGAGCGGGCACATCCCCGGTTCGAAGAGCCTGCCTCAGGATCGCCTGTTCAACGCTGACAACACCTTCAAGCGCGGCGCCGCGCTTCAGGCCGAGTTCCATTCGGCCGGCGTCGACCTCGACAAGCCGCTGGTCACCACCTGCGGTTCGGGTGTCACCGCCTGCACCTTGCTGTTCGGGGCGCATCTGCTCGGCAAGGAGGACGGCCGCCTCTATGACGGCAGCTGGTCGGAATGGGGCGCGGATCCGGCAACGCCCAAAGCGACCGCATCGGCGTGAGCGACAGCGGCGGCCGCAAGGGCAAGGGCACAAGGCTGGCCGGTGCGGGGCGCCGGCACGAGTGGACCGGTCCGATCGTCAACCCGGCAGTGTGGCGCGCCTCGACGGTGCTGTTCGAAACGGTCGCCGAGCTCAAGGCCGCGAAGCCTGAATTCGGGCAATTCCAATATGGCCGCAACGGCACTCCGACCAGCTGGGCGCTCGCCGACGCGTTGACCGAGATGGAGCCCGGCGCGGGCTCTACCCGGCTCTTCCCATCCGGCGCCGCGGCCGTGGCGGCGGCGCTTCTGATGGTTCTGGAGGCAGGCGACGAGTTGCTGATGGTCGACAGCGCCTACGCGCCGACGCGCATGCTCTGCGACGGGCTGCTGAAGCGCTACGGGGTGACCACCCGATACTACGACCCGATGGTCGGCGAGGGGATTGCCGAGCTGATCGGCGACAGGACCCACGCCATCTTCCTCGAAAGCCCGGGCTCGCTGACCTTCGAGGTCCAGGACGTGCCCGGAATCTGCGCGGCGGCGCGGGAACGGGGTGTCGTAACTCTCATCGACAATACCTGGGCGACGCCCTTGCTGTTCCCGGCGATCGAGCGCGGCTGCGACGTGTCGATCCTTGCCTGCACCAAATATATCGGCGGCCATTCGGACGTGATGCTCGGATCGGTCACGGTTCGGCCCGAGCTGGTGAAGCGGCTCGACCAGACCAGCAAGGCGCTTGGCCAGACCGCAAGTCCGGACGATGCCTGGCTTGGCCTTCGCGGCCTGCGCACGCTGGAGGTTCGGTTGCAGCGTCATGGCGAGAGTGCGCTCCGGATCGCCCAGTGGCTCGCCGAGCAGCCGCAGGTTGCGCGGGTGCTCCATCCGGCGCTGCCGTCATGTCCGGGACATGAATATTGGGTGCGCGACTTCGACGGTGCGTCCGGACTGTTCGCCTTCGTGCTCAAGGGCGGCGACGAGGCGGCGCGGGATCGGTTGATCGAAAGCCTGGAGCTGTTCGGGATCGGCTGGAGCTGGGGCGGGTTCGAGAGCCTCGCGACTCCGTCCGACCCGATCGGGCTTCGCACCGCGACACGGTCCGAGGCGGAAGGGCCGGCGGTAAGGCTGTCGATCGGTCTCGAGGATGCGGACGACCTGATCGCCGACCTGGGGCGGGCGCTCGAGCGCTATCCGTCAGTCGACGTGGAGCAGCGCTCGTAGCTGGTCGAGGCCGGTTTCCATCTTGCCGGCGAGGCGCCGCGCCGGCGCTTGCGGCGGAGCTTGGCCGCTGCCGAGCAGGGCCTCGACTCCGGCGGCGGCCCAGGCGGCCATCTCTCCGGCCATGGCGTCGAATCGGCGCTGCGCCACGGGCGAGGCGCGTTCGTAGGCGATGGACACTTGAGCGGCTTCCTCGAGCATCGCGTCCTGCGCGGCGGTGCCGCCTTCGCCGCACACGCTCCGGACGAGCATGAGCGCCTCGCGCAGCGACGCGACCTGGCGGCCGGGATCGCTTCCGGGAAGCGGTGGAGCGGGAGGAGCCTGGTGAGTCACCCCGCCGGGATAGCGGGGTGACGGTTAGGGAAGCCCTAAAGGCTTATTGCGGGACGGCGACGCTCGCGGTGGCGCCGTCGGCGGCGGGGAGTTGGATGATGGTCTGGACCAGCGCGCCGCGGTTGACGACCTGCGTGTTCGGGTCGCCGGCGACCGAGCGCGCTCCGAGCACCGCGCCGGTGCCGCCGGTGTCGGCCTGCTGGAGCAGGCGCTGCTCGACCGCGCTGCGCGGCTGAGGGCCGCCGAACAGGGCCTGGAGCGCCTGGGCGCGCGGGTCGCTTCCGCCCGGATCGGCCTGGCCGGGACGCGGCGGAGTCAGAGCGAATTCCGGCGGAACGATCAGCTCGGGAGCGCGGGTGACCGCGAATTCGTCGGGACGGGCGCGGTTGAACGGACCGCCCGAGGCGCACCCCGCCAGAACCAGGGACGCGGGAATGGCGAGGATCATCAAACGACGCATTGAGGTCACTTCCTTCATCGGGCCGGCTTCTCCTTACGCGTCAGGAGCGCCCGCACCAGCAATAACAGCACGCCGATGGTAATCGCGGCGTCGGCGACATTGAAGACCAAAAAGGGCCGCCACGTGCCGATATGCAAATCGAGAAAGTCGACGACATAGCCGAACCGGATCCGGTCGACGATGTTGCCGAGCGCTCCGCCGAGCACCAGGGCAAGGCCGAAGCTGTCGTCGCGGCGCTTCTCGCGCCACAGCCAGGTCGCGACGAAGACCGCGATGGCGGTGGTCATCCCGACCAGCAGCCAGCGCGTGGTGTCGCTGTTGGCGGTCAGCATGCCCATCGACACGCCGTAATTCTCGACCCAGGTCAGGTCGAAGAAGGAGGTGAGCGAGATCTGGCCGCGGAATTCGAGCTGAAGCGGGTAGATCACCACCCACTTGGTGGCCTGATCGGCAAGAAAGACCAGGAAGGCGAGGACGTAGCCGTAGGCGCGATTCTTGCGCACCACGGGCGGCACATAGTCGGGGTCGCCGACATGCGGACGCGGGCGGGCCGGGGCCTCGCCCTCCGGAGCTGCCTCGGTCAGCTCAGCCATTCACCATCTCCCCGCAGCGGCCGCACAGGCCCTCGTCTTCCTTCACCTCCGGCAGGTGCCGCCAGCAGCGCCCGCATTTGGCGAAGTCCGTCCGCTCGACATCGACCGTATCGCTTTGGTTTCCAGCGACTTCGGCGACGATGAAGAGCTCCGGCAGGTCTGTTCGAGGCTGAGCGAGGACGTCAAGCTGCGACTCCGGAATCAGGACTCGCGCCTCGTTGCTCGAGCGGATCACCTTCTCACGGCGAAGCGGCTCGATCGCTTCGGTCACGCGCTGGCGGGTCGCCAGCGTGAGGTCGAAGGCGGCGGCGAGCGCGTCGTCGCGCCAGTCGCTGTCGATCTCCGGCCATTCGAGCAGGTGCACCGAGCCCTGGCCGTCGAACCGCGTTCTCCACACTTCCTCGGTCGTGAAGCTGAGGATCGGCGCCATCCAGCGCACCAGAGCGTGGAAGACGGTGTCGAGAACCGTGCGGTAGGCGCGGCGTTTCGCCGTGCCCTGCGGCGCGTTCGGGCCGACCTCGCAATAGAGGACGTCCTTGCGCACGTCGAAGAAGAAGGCGCTGAGGTCGTCATTGGCGAAGGCCATGATCGCGCGGGTGTAGCGGTTGAACTCATAGTCCGTCGCGGCCTGGCGAAGCTCGGTGTCGAGCAGAGCGAGGCGGTGGAGGACCCAGCGTTCGAGTTCCGGCATCTCAGTGACCGGCACCTTCTCGGCATCGCTGAAGCCGTCGAGGGCGCCGAGCAGGTAGCGGAAGGTGTTGCGCAGCTTGCGGTAGGCGTCGGTCGTGCCGGCGAGGATCTCCTTGCCGATGCGCACGTCCTCGAAATAGTCGGTCGAGGCGACCCACAGGCGAAGGATGTCGGCGCCGCTCTCGTCCATCACCTTCAACGGATCGACGGTGTTGCCGAGGCTCTTCGACATCTTCTTGCCCTGCGGATCGAGGGCGAAGCCGTGGGTGAGGACCTCGTCATAGGGCGCCCGGCCGCGGGTGCCGGCGCTTTCGAGAAGCGACGACTGGAACCAGCCGCGATGCTGGTCGGAGCCTTCGAGATAAAGGTTGGCGCGGACGCCCTCGCCGTAGCGCTGCTCGATGGTGAAGACGTGGGTCGAGCCCGAATCGAACCACACGTCGAGGATGTCGTTCTGCGGTTCGTAGTCGGCGGCGTCATAATTCGTGCCGAGCAATTGCTGGTGGTCGGCCGAGAACCAGGCGTCGGCGCCGCCTTCGCGGAAGGCCGCGACGATTCGGGCGTTGACCTCCGGATCGCGGAGGTAATCGCCGCTCTTGCGGTGGACGTAGAGCGCGATCGGAACGCCCCAGGCGCGCTGGCGGCTGATCACCCAGTCCGGGCGGCCCTCGACCATCGCGGAGATGCGGTTCTTCGACTTCTCCGGAACCCAGCGCGTACGCTCGATCGCGTCGAGAGCGAGATTGCGAAGAGTTGGGCCGTTATGCCCAGCCGGACTTGCTCCAGACTCACCCCCGCTCCGACTTGCCTGAGCTTGTCGAAGGCCATTCCTTCCTTCTTCTCCGTTATCGGAAGAGAAGGAGAGGGCTTCGACAGGCTCAGCCAAGCCGGGATTGGTTTCCTCCCCGATCGCCCGGTCCATCGGGATGAACCATTGGGGGGTGCAGCGGTAGATGACCTTGGCCTTCGACCGCCAGCTGTGCGGGTAGGAATGGCGGAAGTCGTCGGAGGCGGCGAGTAGGGCGCCGGCTTCGCGCAGGTCCGAGCAGATCGGGCCGTCGGAGGCGTTGAACTTGGCGTTGATGACGCTGCCCTGGCCGCCGAGCCATTCCCAGTCGGAGCGGTAGCGGCCCGCGTCGTCGACAGCGAAGACGGGGCCGATTCCGGCCGCCTTGCAGACCTCGAAATCCTCCTCGCCATGGTCCGGCGCCATGTGGACGAGGCCGGTGCCGGCGTCGGTGGTGACATGCTCGCCGGGGAGGAAGGGGCGGGGCCGCGCGAAGAAGCCGCCGATGTCGTGCATCGGGTGGCGGGCGATGCTTCCGTTGAGATCTGAGCCTTTGCCCGACCAGTTTTCGAAGAAGCTAGTAAAGCCCATTCGAGCCTTAGCAGCATCGATCAGCTCTCTGGCCAGCAGGAGCCTTTTTCCAGTTATCGCCTCGGCATTGTCAAACGAGGCGTCACTCAATGATCTGTCATAGCTCGGCGTTAGGACGACGTATTCGACTTCTTCGCCATAGGCGATCGCCTGGTTCACGGGGATCGTCCAAGGCGTCGTCGTCCAGATCACCGCGTGGGCGCCGACCAGCTCGGGGATCGGGCTCTCGACGATCTCGAAGCCGACGTCGATCTGCGTGGACGTAATGTCCTCATATTCTACTTCGGCGTCGGCAAGCGCGGTCTTCTCGACCGGGCTCCACATGACCGGCTTGGCGCCGCGGTAGAGCTGGCCGCTCTCGGCGAACTTCAGGAGCTCGCCGACGATTGCGGCCTCGGCGCCGAAGTTCATGGTGAGATAGGGGTCGTCCCACTCGCCCATCACGCCGAGGCGCTGGAACTGCTCGCGCTGAACCCCGACCCATTTGTCGGCATAGGCGCGGCATTCGGCGCGGAACTGGGCCTTGGGGACCTGGTCCTTGTCGAGCTTCTGCTTGCGATAGGCCTCCTCGACCTTCCACTCGATCGGAAGACCGTGGCAGTCCCAGCCGGGAACGTAGGGCGAGTCCTTGCCCATCAGCGACTGTGAGCGGACGACGATGTCCTTGAGGACCTTGTTCATCGCATGGCCCATGTGGATGTCGCCATTGGCGTAGGGCGGGCCATCGTGGAGGATGAAGCGCTCGCGGCCGGCGCGGGCCTTGCGCAGCTGGCCGTACAGGTCCTCCTCGCGCCAGCGCGCCAGAATTGCCGGCTCCTTGCTCGAGAGGCCGGCCTTCATTGGGAAATCGGTCGTCGGCAGGAAAACGGTGTCCCGCCAGTCTTTCTTATCGGACATCAGCGCGCGCTTAGCGGGCTAGGGAAGCGAAGGAAACACCCGAGCCGTTGGGCGGTCCGCCTATGGTGAAGTTCATGAAGTTCACTGTCTGGCGACAAAATCGTGAACTTCGAGCGGAGGTGTGCGCGGCCGCCGGAGGGTCTGGTGCGTATTTGGTTCGTTAACACGGGAGAGTATGAACCAGATGAAATCCTATTTTGCAAGGGGTAGCGGAGGAAACTCCCCTCCCTGGAAGGGAGGGGTCGGGGGTGGGTGCGCGCGTCTGCGCGCCAGAGACTCCTCTCACCGAGGTTTGCAGCGCTTCAGGGGCATCGAGCCCCTTCAGCGCTACCCACCCCTAGCCCCTCCCTTGCAGGGAGGGGGATGCCAGCACCCGACGCGCGGCGGCTTCGTCCGCCTGCATTTGCTCCTTGAGGGCTTCGAGGTCGTCGAACTTCATCTCCGGGCGCAAATAGGCGTGGAGCTCGACCTCGATGCGGCGGCCGTAGAGGTCGCCGGACCAGTCGAAGAAATAGGGTTCGAGAAGCTCCTTGGGCGGGTCGAAGGTCGGGCGGACTCCGAGGTTGGCCACTCCATCGACGATCTCGCCATCGGGGAGGCGGCCACGGACCGCGTAGATGCCGAAGCGCGGGCGGAGATATTTGCCGAGGGACAGGTTGGCCGTGGGGTAGCCGAGCTCGCGGCCTCGCTTGTCGCCATGCTCGACGATCCCCTCGATCGCGAACGGGCGGGTGAGGAGGCGGGTGGCGGTGGCGAGGTCGCCGTCGCGAAGGGCATCGCGAATCCGGCTCGACGAGACCGGCTCGCCGTCCTCCTCGACCGGGCCGACCGAATCGACGCTCATCCCGTGGGCTGGGGCAAGAGCGCGGAGGACTTCGACATTGCCGCCGCGGCGGTTGCCGAACGTGAAGTCCTCGCCGGTGACGACTCCCGCCGCGCCGATGCGGCCGGCGAGCCAGTCGGCGACGAAATCCTCAGCGGTGACCGAGGCGAGGGCGGCGTCGAAGCTGAAGACCAGCATGGCGTCGGCGCCTGCTTCGGCGAACAGGCGCTCGCGCTGGCCGAGAGTGGTCAGGCGGAAGGGCGGAAGGTCTGGCTTGAAATGGCGGACGGGGTGGGGATCGAAGGTCGCGACCAGAGCCGGGCGCCCCTCGGCGCGCGCGCGCTCGACGGCTCGGCCGACCACCGCCTGGTGGCCGCGGTGAAAGCCGTCGAAATTGCCAAGCGCGACGATGCCGTTGCGATATGCGTCAGGAACCGCCGAGCCCCCGTCCAGGCGCTCCATGGTGGCGCGCTATAGGGGAGGGGGATTGGAGCAACAATCCTCCCTTCGCCGCCATTCCACCGGCGCAGGTGCGCCGGCGGAGCCTTGAAGGCGGCTTCGCCCGGTACGGGGAGGGGGACCATGCGCCGCAGGCGGATGGTGGAGGGGGCTGTGAGACCCGCGTGGGTGGAGGGCCCCCTCCGTCAGCGCTTCGCGCTGCCACCTCCCCGCGCCGGGGAGGATCAGATCCGTTCCAGCCTGACGAAGCTGTAGGCGGGGCGGCGGTCCTCCGCTTCGTGGTCGACTCGGGATTCCTCGCGCCATACGGCTGGGTCGAATTGCGGGAGGACGGTGTCGCCTTCGATGTCGCCATGGATTTCGGTGAGCTCGATCGCGTGAGCCAGAGGCTCGAACAAGGCGAAGATCTCGGCGCCGCCGATCACCGAGATGAATTCCATGGCGGCGGCTCGGATCGCTCCCTCGACGTCGTGGGCCACAACCGCTCCCTCGGCCGACCAGCCGCGGTCGCGGGTGAGGACGATGTGGCGGCGGGCGGGGAGGAGGCCGGGGAGGCTGTCGAAGGTCCGCCGGCCCATGATCATCGGCGTGCCCATCGTCACTTCCTTGAAGTGGCGAAGGTCGGCCGGAAGGTGCCAGGGCAGCTTGCCGTCCTTGCCGATGACTCCGTTGTCGGCGCGGGCGACGACGAGGGTGATTTCAGGGGCGGGGTTCTGGTCGGTCACCCGGCGGTGATGCCCGCTCGCCCGCGGCGCCGCAACAGAAGGCGTTCACCACCCGCTGCGTGATCGCCTCGCAATCGGCGCCGGCGAAGGGGAATGTGCCGGACAGCGCCGCCTTCACCTCGGGAGCCAGCGCTTCCTGGAGGCGGCGGCGCGCGCGCAGGTGGCGGGTCTTCACCGTGGCAGGGACGAGGCCGAGCGATTCGGCGGTCTCCTCGACGCTCAGGCCCTCGATCTCGCGGAGCACGAAGACGGTCCTGAACGGCCCGGGGAGCTGAGCGATCGACTCCTCGAGAAGGCGTCGGATCTGGCCGCGGGCGAGATCGGCATCGGGCGCGTTGCCGCTCATCGATCCACGCATGAGCTTCTCCCGGTAATCGTCGAGCATCGTGACTGAGGAATTGTCGAGGTTGCGGCGGCGGCGGCGGGCGGCGCGGTCGCGGGCGAGGGCCTCGTTGATGGCGATCCGGGTCAGCCAGGTGGAGAGTGACGAGCGGCCCTCGAAGCCGGCGATGTTGGCAAAGCCCTTGAGATAGGCGCTCTGGACGGCGTCCTCGGCCTCGGAGCGGTTCTTGAGGATCGACCAGGCGGCGCGGAACAGGCGCTGGTTGTTGCGGCCGGTGACGAGGCGAACCGCCTCGGGGTCGCGGGCGGCGACCAGGCGGGCGAGGGCGGGATCGTCGAGGCGCTCGTAATCGGGCTTTGGCTGGGCGGCCATGTCACGCTCCTCCGAATCCGGCGATCGAGCCCATCAGCTCGCGGCGAAGCTCCGGGTCCGACTTGAAGTCGCCGAGCCACGCCTTGGTGACCATCGCGACTCCGTGCTGGTTGACTCCGCGCGTGGACATGCAGCCGTGGCTGGCCTCGATGATCACCGCGACTCCGGTCGGGCGCAACACCTCGTTGAGGGTGCGGGCGATCTGGTTGGTGAGTCGTTCCTGGAGCTGCAGGCGGCGGGCATAGGCGTCGACGAGTCGGGCGAGCTTGGAGATCCCGACGACCCGGCCGGCGGGGCGGTAAGCGACATGGGCCCGGCCGGTGATCGGGGCGAGATGATGCTCGCAGGTCGAGACGAGCGGGATGTCCTTGAGGAGGACGGTCTCGTCATAATCCTCGGCCTCCGAGAAGACCCGCTCGAGGAGGGCGGCTGGGTCGACGGCATAGCCCGCGAACCACTCGCCATAGGCCCGGGCGACCCGGGCGGGGGTGTCGGCGAGGCCCTCGCGAGCGGGGTCGTCGCCGGTGGCGGCGATGAGGGTGCGCACCGCGCGCTCGACCTCGAAGCGGCTCGGCCGGCGCGGAGCGGTCCCTTGGGGGAAGGTCTCGATCGCCGGAGCGAGGTCTTGGCAGGCACATAATTCCACGGGCGCTCTCCCTCTTGCCAGGCATTGGATGGCGGCAAGCGGCTGAGGTTCCCGGGATTATTCGGAGGCTGGATAATGGAGGCCGTCGGGGTGGTGCACGGCGGCCGGAGTCAGCTTGGCGGGATTGACCCGGGAATCGCCCATCAGGTGGAAGACCTCGCGGCCGGAATCGAGGAGATAGTCGGCGACGATTCGGCGATGGCAGCGCCACCATACCGATTCGGCGCACATGATCGCGGTCCGGCGGTCGCGGGAGACGTCCTGGAGCTGGGCGAGGCCGGCGCGATATTCGTCCGAGAGCGCGTAATCGGCGTAATTGTGGAAGCTCTGGTTGGTCCAGTAGCCGTTGACCTCCGGCGCGACGTCGCGCTGCTTGCCGCGAAGGCCGCCAAGCTCCTCGATGCGCAGGTGGCCGATCTGCCAGGGGGCGAGCTGGTCGGCGAGCGCATCGAGATTATAGTCCGGGTTGCGGCGCGAGCGCGGAACCGTCCGGATGTCGACAACGAGCTGAACCGCGCCTGCGCGAAGCAGCTCGACGAATTCCGGGATCGTGCGGGTCGAGTGGCCGACGGTGAAGATGGGTAGATCGGTCATTCCAGCGCCCGAGCGACTTCGGCCCTCAGGGCGGGAAGCACCTCCGCCTCGAACCAGGGATTGCGCTGCGCGAACAGGCGCGAGCGCCAGGACGGGTGCGGGAGCGGGAAATGGCCGGGGAGGTAGGAGCGGAAGTCGCGGACCCGCTCGGTGACCGAGCCTTTGCCGAGAACGTGCTGCTGTGCGTAGCTGCCGACGAGAAGGGTCAGGCGAAGCTCGCCGAGATGGCTGACGATGGGATCACGCCAACGTGGCGCGCATTCGGGGCGGGGAGGAGCGTCGCCGCCGCTCGACCGGCCCGGATAGCAAAGGCCCATCGGCAGGATCGCGACCGCGCGAGCGTCGTAGAATTGCTCCGCGGTCATGCCGAGCCAGGAGCGAAGCCGTTCGCCCGAATCGTCGTCAAACGGCACGCCCGAGGCATGGACCTTGGTTCCCGGCGCCTGGCTGGTGATCAGGATCCGAGCGGTCGGAGCGACCTGGAACACCGGCCGCGGCCCGAGCGGAAGCACGTCGGCGCAGGCGCGGCACGCGCGCACCTGATCGGCCAAGGCTTCGAACGAGTCCATGAATAGCAAATAAGGCAGGGGAGCCTGGGTTCCAGTGTCGGCGGGAACCGCCGCGGCCGCGCGGCATCCAACTCGATGAGCATGGATGGGAAGCGGCGCGGAGGAGACGATGGCGGCAAGCGAAGCACCGACGGGTCCGGATCTCACGCGGGGCGTGAAGCTGAGCGACGTGCCGCCCGATGGGATCCTTGCCGGACATGTCTCGGGCGAGCCGGTCATCCTGTCGTTCCACGATGGCGAGCCGTTCGCGGTCGGAGGCGCGTGCACCCATTATGGCGCTCCGCTCGCGGAAGGCCTGGTGGTCGGCGATACGGTGCGCTGCCCCTGGCACCATGCCTGCTTCAGCCTGCGCAGCGGCATCGCGCTCAAGGCGCCGGCCTTCGCCTCGCTGCCGCGATGGAAGGTCGAGCGCGAGGGAGACCTTCTGTTCGTGCGCTCGAAAATCGCGGACGCGCAGCTGCGGCCAGGGGGTACGAGCGCCCATCCCGAACGGATCGTCATCATCGGCGGCGGTGCGGCCGGTTTCGCCGCTGCCGAGATGCTTCGGCGGCTGGGCTATGCCGGCCCGCTGACCATGGTGAGCGCCGACGCCGACGCGCCGTACGACCGACCTAACATCTCCAAGGACTATCTTGCCGGGAACGCGCCGGAAGAGTGGATCCCCCTGCAGGGCGCGGACTGGTACCGCGAGCGCGGAATCGATCTCCGGCTGGAGGCACGCGCCACCGCCATCGACGTTCGGCAGCGCCTCGTGCTGATGGAAAACGGTGAGGCCATCGGCTTCGAGTCGCTCCTGATCGCGACTGGCGCCGAGCCGGTGCGGCCGGCGGCGCCGGGGTTCGACCGCTCCAATGTCCATGTGTTGAGATCGCTTGCCGATTCGCGGAAGATCATCGCTGCGGCCGAGGGTGCGAAGCGGGCGGTCGTCGTTGGAGCGAGCTTCATCGGCCTGGAGGTGGCGGCGTCGCTGCGCGCGCGCGGCCTTGCGGTCGATGTCGTCGCGCCGGACCCGGTGCCGATGGCAAAAGTGCTCGGCCCGGAGATCGGCGCGTTCGTGCGCGCACTTCACGAGCGCGAGGGCGTGACGTTCCACGTGGGCCTTGCCGCCGGCTTCGACGGCAAGGCGCTTCAGCTCGACGACGACAGCTCGATCGATGCGGATCTAATGATCCTCGGCACCGGAGTGCGGCCGCGTACCGCGCTTGCCGAGACCGCGGGAATCGCCACCGACAACGGAATCCTGGTCGACCCCTTCCTCGAAACCAGCGTGCCCGGCATCTTCGCCGCCGGAGACGTCGCCAACTATCCCGATCGCGACGGCGAGCGGGCGCGGATCGAGCATTGGGTGGTGGCTCAGCGCCAGGGGCAGGCGGCGGCCCGCAACATGTTGGGCGAGCGGGCGCCGTTCAGCGAGGTGCCATTCTTCTGGAGCCGCCATTACGACACCTCCATCCTCTATGTCGGCCACGCCCGGTCGTGGGACGAGCTCGCGGTCGAGGGTTCGGTGGCCGAGGGCGACTGCACGGTACGCTTCTATGATGGGGGAATGCTCAAGGCATCGGCCTCGATCGGCCGCGCTGTCGAAAATTTGTGCGACGAGCTGCTTTTAGAACGCGGGGCGGTGCCGGCGCGCGTCGCGGAGGCTCCGCTCCATTGCGTGAACGGGCATTAGAGCAAAGTTGACCTAGCCCCTCCTCTCCAC
>JAEZHP010000022.1 GCA_023416515.1 Pseudomonadota bacterium
TGGGGGGGGGGGGGGGGGTTAAATGCTCGAGGGGTTACCCCTCCACCATCGCCCTGCGGCGACGGTCCCCCTCCCCATGAGCGCCGCTCATGGGGAGGAACTCAAACGTCACCGGTTGGGAGTCTGGTTCGGCACGCGCTCGGTGCGGATGTTGCGGCGGGCGAGGAAGGACTGGACGCTGTCGTCGCCCGAGAGGTGGCCGGCGCCGACCGCCATGAACACGACGCCCGGCCGGGCCATGCGCTGGTCGATCCACTCGGCCCAACGCTCGTTGCGCGCTCCGAGCAAGGTCCGGCGGAGCTCCGGATTGCCGCTCAGGCCCTCGTTCATCATCCGGTCGATGCCCTCGGCGTCGCCGGTGCGCCACACCGCGATCATGCGCGGCAGCACCTGCTGCATTTCCTCCATCTCGTCGAGGGTCTCGCGAAGCATGGCGAGCTGAGCCGTGTCGGACATGCTGTCGAGCATCTGGATCTGGCCTTCGATCGTCTCGACCCCGCCCATGGTCATGTTGCGGGCGGTGGCGGCGCGCTTCAGCACCGCTTCGGCGCCATAGTCGCCCGTCATTCCGAGCCGCTGCGCCATGATCGAGGACAAGGTCATGTTGACGAACCAGGGCTCGAAGCTGTCGAACGATCCTGCGGGGGCCCCGGCCGAGGCAAGCGCCGCGTTGAGTTCCCGGTTCTGCTCGGGAGTCAGCCGGTCGGACAACTTGCGGCCCTGGGAGTCGACCGCATAGCGGGTCATCAGCGGCATCATCGCCTGCTGAATCTCGGCCGGATTGTCGGGCAGGACGATCTCCATCACCAGCTCGTTGGAGCGGTCGAAGGCCTCGCGCACCTCGTCGTTGAACCAGTCGATGCAGCCGTCGAGAAGGTGGAAGGTGCCGAACAGGTAGACAGTCGTGTCGGCGTCGCGCGCCACCCACATCGCGGGGTCGCCGTCGAGACGCTGCGAGCACGTCGGCGCGGGCGGTGCGGCGGGGGCGGGGGCCTGGGCCGGCTGGGCCTGCGCCGCGGTCGCCAAAGTGGTCGCGGCAAGCAGTCCGATCAGAAGCTTGTTCATCATGTTTCTCCGTTAAATCAGTTCGTTACAGCAAGCCGGTGAGGGCTCAACGATATTTCTTCCACATCCAGATCGCGCCGACGGTGAGGACCGTGGCGAAGTAGATGGCGACTCCGTTGGGTTCGGGCGCGAAGCCGCCGCGCCAGGCGAACCACCACACCGGCGCTCCGATCATGAAGACGTAGAGCCCCCACAGAGCACCGGTCTTGTAGGCGTCGGCTTCCTGCTCATCGACCGCGCGGCGGTGCCAGTAGATCGACAGGGCCGGGACCAGAAGTCCGATGACCAGGACGAGCACCAGCGCAACGCCGGCGGGCAGGGGCGAATCCGAAAAGGCGGTGAAGGGCTCGATCTCGTCGCCCGACGCCCATGACGCCAGCACGATCGCCACCCCCATCACTCCGCCGATCGCACCCGAGCCGAGGATGATGTTGCGGTTGAGCCTCTCCTTCGCAGTCAGCGGCTCCTCGCCGCTCGGCTTGGAGACGTTGCGCACGATCAGCCAGATGCAGCCCGCCAGGAGCAGCGCCACCCCGGCCAGGAAAGCGACCGGGAACAGGCCGAGGCTGCCGCCCTTATCCATGTGTCCGGCGATGAAGCCTCCGCCGACTCCGACGAGGAAGATCGCTACAAGGCCAAGCCCGGCCACCTTCAGCCAGCGCCAGAAAGGCGCCGCGGCGATACCGTCATCCCTGTCAGTCATTGCCGCTCTCCGCGCCGTCATCGAAAATCTCCTCGATCCTCATCCCGAACAGCCGCCCGATCTTGAATGCGAGCGGAAGCGACGGGTCGTATTTGCCTGTTTCGATTGCGTTCACCGCCTGCCGCGACACGTCGAGGCGAGCACCCAGCTCGGCCTGGCTCCAGTCGCGTTCGGCGCGAAGCACCTTGAGCCGGTTCTTCATGTCTTCGATGTCCATGTCTGCTCGTCCCTCATCAGGTGAGCATCACCGCGAGCAGGGCCACGGCGAACGCCACCAGCGCCATTGCGCCGAGCAACTCCGTCTCCTCGCTGCTCAACAATCTCAGCCTCGGCATCGCTCTGCTTCCTGGTCTTCGTCACCTGACACAATGTCAGGCGACCATGACTAAATGTCACGACCCGATGACTTTGTCAAGCGACCATGACAAAAAGTCGCCAGAAGCTGACGATGATGGAGTTAAGCGCTTGAAAATGCTGCGGTGCGTGGCGTGGTCAGTCGATGCGCCGCGCCATGATCCCGCGTTCGGCGAGCATTCGCTGCACCGAATCGGGGCCCGCGAGATGCCCCGCGCCAACCGCGAACAGGACCGTTCCCGGCCGCCTCATCCGCCGCTCAAGCCACCCGGTCCAATTGCGGTTCCGCCGGGTCAGAAGCGGCTCGTAGAGATCCGCCGGCATCGTCCGCATCTCGGCCGCGATCGAATCGACATTGCCGGCCACCCAGTCCTCGTCGGTGCTCGGCCTCACGCCCTCGACGAGCGGCTCGCCGCTGCCGACCACCGTCGATTCGAGGAAGCGGCGCTGCGCGTCGAGCGGCATCGAGCTAAACACGCGCAGCTGCTCCTCGATCGTCTCGACCCCGTAGATCGGCCGCCGCGACTTGCGGAAGATGCCGCCGAGCACCTCCTCGGCGCCGCTCAGCGCAACCCGCGGCCCGCTGGCCTCCTCGCCGAAGCCCTGCACCATCTGGAAGCTGGTCAGCATGAATGCGACGGCCCAGATGTGCATCTCGTCATAGGCCTCGATCGGAAGCCCCGTCGCCTCCAGGGCCTGCTGAAGATAGGGCCGCGCCTCGGGCGACACCCGCGACAGGATCGGCACCGTCTTGCCCATCATCATCGGCCCGAGCATTCGGTCGCGGGAGAACATCTCCTCGTTCGACGCGTCGGGAGTCTCCATCACCAGCTCGTCGGCCTCGGCGATCACCTGGTCGAGCCGCGCCGATCGCCAGTCGAGGGACGCCGGGAAGACGTGGATCGTCCCGAACAGGTAAATCTTGGTGTCCTCGTCCTCGATCAGCCAGATGGCGGGCCGCGGAGCGCTCGCACCCGGCGCCGCGTCCTCCGCCAATGCCGCGGCCGGCTGCCAGCATCCGAGCAGGGCGGCGGCCAGCAGCGCCGCGCGTTTCAGCAAGCCCCGCATATCCGCCACGCACCCGCTCCCGCCGCTTCCTTGACCCATCTTGCACCATCCGCCAAAGGCTCGCGACACCTTTGTTCTCCCGCCTATCGAAGGGCGCCGCCTTGGCTTCCGCTCCTCTAAGCTTCCAGCAGCTGATCCTGACTCTCCACCAATATTGGAGCGACCGCGGCTGCCTGATCCTCCAGCCCTACGACATGGAAATGGGCGCGGGCACCTTTCACACCGCGACCACCTTGCGCGCGCTCGGCCCCGATCCGTGGAACGCCGCCTTCGTCCAGCCGTGCCGGCGCCCGACCGACGGCCGCTATGGCGAGAACCCAAACCGGCTCCAGCATTATTACCAGTATCAGGTCATCCTGAAGCCGAGCCCGCCCGACCTCCAGGACCTCTATCTCGGCAGCCTCGCGGCGATCGGCATCGACTTCGAGAAGCACGACATCCGCTTCGTCGAGGACGATTGGGAATCGCCTACGCTTGGTGCCTGGGGCCTCGGCTGGGAAGTCTGGTGCGACGGCATGGAGGTGACCCAGTTCACCTATTTCCAGCAGATGGGCGGCTTCGAGTGCAAGCCGGTCGCCGGCGAGCTCACCTACGGGCTCGAGCGTCTCGCAATGTACGTCCAGAACAAGGACAGCCTGTTCGACCTCGACTTCAACGGTCAGGGCGTGACCTATGGCGACGTCTTCCTCGAGAACGAGAAGCAGATGTCGAAGTGGAACTTCGAGATCGCCGACACCGAGACCCTGTTCGACGCCTTCCGCAAGGCCGCGGCCGAGAGCGAGAATTGCCTCGCCAACAATTTGCCGATCCCGGCCTATGAGCAGGCGATCAAGGCGAGCCACACCTTCAACCTTCTCCAGGCCCGCGGAGTGATCAGCGTCGCTGAGCGCCAGGCCTATATCGGCCGAGTCCGCGACCTCGCCAAAGGCGCCTGCGCCGCCTGGATGCAGACCAACGGGTGGGCGGCGTGATGGGGGTAGCGAGCCTGGCTGTGCAGAGCGCCATCCTCCCCGCTCGTCCTGAGCGTGTCGAAGGGCGCCCGCACGAACGTTGGTGCAAGCGCCCTTCGAC
>JAEZHP010000033.1 GCA_023416515.1 Pseudomonadota bacterium
GCCCGCCACTCCCGCCCTAAAAAAAAACGCGCCCCGGGTCCCCGGGGCGCCGCTCTCTTCGTCTCGCTAGGCTCAGCCGCGTTCGCCGGAGCGGCGTGGCGGCTGGGGCTGCGGGGTCGCGCCCGTCGGGAAACCGCGCTTCCTGAGAAGCGCCGCCACGTCCGGGTCGCGGCCGCGGAACTGGCGGTAGGCCTCGGCGCGGTCAATCACGTTGCCGGTCGACAGCAGGGTCCGGGCGAAACGCTGCGCGGTCGCCGGATCCCACACGTTACCGGCCTCCTCGAACGCCGCCCAGGTGTCGGCGTCCATCGTCTCCGACCACAGGTAGGAGTAATAGCCGGCCGAATAGGCGTCGCTCGAGAACAGGTGGTTGAACTGCGGCAGGCGGTGACGCATCACCAGCTCGCGCGGCATTCCGAGGCTCGTCAGCGTCTCCCGCTCGAAGGCGTCGGGATCCGCCACTCCGTCGGGGCGGGTGTGCATGGCCATGTCGACCAAAGCCGACGACAGATATTCGACCGTCGCGAAGCCCTGGTTGAAGGTCGAGGCCTGCTGGATGCGGTCGACCAGAGCCTGAGGCATCGGCTGACCGGTCTGGTAGTGACGCGCGAAGCGAGTCAGGATCTCCGGGGTCAGCAGCCAGTTCTCATGGACCTGGCTCGGATATTCCACGAAGTCGCGCGGCGTGCCCCCGAGGCTCGGGTAGCGAACGTCCGACAGGAAATAGTGGATGGCGTGGCCGAACTCGTGGAACAGCGTCTCCGCGTCGTCGACGCTGAGCAGCGCGGGCTGCCCCGCTTCGGGCTTGGCGAAGTTGTTGTTGTTCGAGCCGAGCACGATATTGTCGCCGAGCAGGCCCGAACGCGAGCGGTAGGTCGTCGCCCACGCGCCCGAGCGCTTGCCGGTGCGAGCGAAATTGTCCTGGTAGAACACGCCCACGTCGGCGCCATTGCGGCTCACCGCCCACACCTTCACGTCGGGATGCCAGGTCGGCACCGTGCCGGTGATGTCGCGGAACTGAAGCCCGTAGAGCTGGCCGGCCATGTAGAACATGGCCTGGGTCATGTTGTTCAGCTCGAAATAGGGCTTGATCTCTTCCTGGCTGAGATTGAACCGCTGCTTGCGGATCTTCTCCATATAGTAGCGATAGTCCCAGGGCTCGATCGTGATGTTGTGGCCGAGGCCGCGGGCCATCGCCTGCTGCTCGGCGACCTCCTCGTTGACCCGGGCGACCGCGGCCGGCCACACGCGCATCATCAGCTCCTGGGCACGAGCAGGCGTTCCGGCCATCGTGTCCTGCATGCGCCACTCGGCATGGTTGGCGAAGCCGAGCAGGCGGGCGCGCTCGGCACGCAGGCGGACGATCTCGGCGATCGTCGCGTTGGTGTCGTTGGCGTTGCCGTTGTCGCCGCGATTGACGAAGGCCTGCCACACGCGCTGGCGAAGCTCGCGATTGTCGGCGAAGGTCAGCACCGGATCGACCGCCGAGCGGGTGTTAATGATCGCGAACTGGCCCGCCGGCAGGTTGCGCTCGCGCGCAGCGGCGGCCGCGGCCGCCTTCACATCGGCGGGAACGCCGGCGAGGTCGGCCTCGGTCACCGCGATATGAGTGCTCTCGTCGGCGAGCACCTTCTCGCTGAACTGCGCGAACAGGGTGGCGAGCTGCTGATTGTAGTTGGTCAGCTGCTGCTTCTGGGCGGGATTGAGGTTGGCGCCGCGGCGGACCATCGACTCGTAGAGCCGGGTGACGACGCGCTGCTGCTCCGCGCTCAGGTTGGAGCGCTGGCGCGAGTCATAGACCGCCTTCACTCGGTTGAAGAATTGCGGATTGAGGGTGATCTCGTCGGACGCCGCGGACAGGCGCGGGCTCCATTCCCGCTCGAGCCGCTGGTAGTCCGGGTTCGTCATGTTGCTGGTCATGACTCCGAACACGGCCATCACCCGGCCGAGACGCTCACCCGAGCGCTCATAGGCCTCGATCGTGTTGGCGAAGGTCGGAGCGGCGCGGTTGTTGACGATCGCTGCGATCTCGCGGCGACGCTCCTCGATGCCGGCCTCGATGGCGGGCGGGAACATGTCCGGGCGGACGCTGGCGAAGGGGGGAACGCCTGCGTAGGGACCGGTCCAGTCGGCGAGCAGCGGGTTCTGGGCGGCCGGCTGGGCGTTTCCGGAAGTCTGGGCGGTGGCGGGGAGAAGGGTGACGAAACCGCTGGCGGCAATCGCAGCGGCACTGGCGAGAAGAATGGGCTTCAATTCAGGCTCCGCAGATAGGGGGACTTGCCCATTCCCTACACGGACCCGCCTGAACCTCAAGCAACTGTTGTGCTGGGCTAAACCACGAACGCGGGTCAGGCGGCCTTGAGGCTGCCGACGAAGCTCTGCGTGCGCCCGAGCAATTCCTGAGCGTCTCCTACCAGAACCGCGGTCGCCTCCCTAAGTCCGTCGGCGGCATCCGATGCCTGGTCCGACGCGCCCGCGACGCTCGCGGCGCTGCCCTGGAGATCGGCGGCAAGCGATGCGGCGACTCCGGCATAATGCTGGATCGAGCCGATCGCCGCGCCCTGGCTCGCCATCGCCTGCTCGACCGCGGCAGCGACCTCGTCGACCGATTTGAAGCTGTCGCGCATGCTTGCGACAATTGCAGTCGCATTGGCGACCGCGCCGGTGATGTCGCCGATCTGCTGGCGCACCCGCTCGGTCGCCTCGGTGGTCTGCTGGGCCAGTGCCTTCACTTCTCCGGCGACGACCGCGAAGCCGCGGCCGGCCTCCCCTGCCCGAGCCGCCTCGATCGTTGCGTTGAGAGCGAGAAGGTTGGTTCGCGAGGCGATGTCGGCGATGGTCTGGACCACGCTCTCGATTCCGGCGACGCTCTGGAACAGCGCGGTGAAGCGGTCGTCGGCGCTTCGGGACAGCTTCTGGACCTTCCCGGTGATCTCCTCTTGCTCGCGGAGCCGCGCTTCGACCGCAGCGAGCGAGCGCCCCAAGGCCTCACTATGTTCGGTCAACTCGGCGGCGCCCGTGTCGGCCGCGCCCGCTCGGGTGACGAGCTCGGATACCTCCCTGTGACTGGCCTGGCTGCTTTCGGAGAGGGTCGCGGCCGCGATCCGCGCTTGCTCGGCGGCAGCGGCGAGGCCTGTGATCATCTCGACCACGGTGGATTCGAACTGGCTCGCGATCTCGCGCATAGCCCCCCGGCGCTCGCGCTCGCTCTCGGCGCGCCGGGCGCTGGCTTCCTCTTCGCGCTCCGCTCGGGCACGAAGCTCACGCGCCTGCTTCTCGGCCGCCTCGCGCTCGCGCTCACCGGCGGCGTTGGCAAGTGCGACGCCGGCATCGAATTGAGCGGTGAACACGTTCGCCTGCGCCATGACGGAGCGCCCGAGAAGAACGGCGTAGATGCACAGGAAGACGAAGACCTCGGCCGGAACCGAAGATTGAAAGGAATAGAGCCCGCACACGACCACGCCCGACGCGAGGAAGGCGAGGCTTGCGCCCGGGATCGCCGCGTAGCGAAGCGCGCCGACCGCCATCACCGCGGCCATGATCGCGATGACCAGGACCACCTGGTCGCGGTCCGCATAGAGTCCCGCAACTGACAGGAACAGGAACCAGCCGAGCGCCACCATGGCCGCCTCGACGATGATCCCGCGGGCGTAGGCCGCGGGTCGATCCACCTTCCATCCGTCGCGCAAGAGCCGGTACCAGCGCCACATCACCGCGCTGCTGATGGCGACGTGAACCGCCCCCGCCGCAGCGATCATCAGGAAGTTGGGGTTTTGCCGCAGTGAGAAGGTCATGCTGGCGATGACCAGGAGAGTCACGAGCCAGGTCAGCGGGTAGGCACGGAAGATGAAGCGGAGCTGCGCGAGGATGAGGTCCGCAGGCGCTTCCTGCGGCGCCGCGCCCCCGTCCCGCTTCAACCCAACCCGCCCCAAAAGGCTCGTCAAGACGTCCGTCGCCATCATCTGCGAGGACGGCTAGCCCATTCTAGTTAAAGCCGGTTTAACCGTCGCTCGCGGCTTTCAACCGCCACGCGCGATACGCATCCGGTCGAGCGCGGTGGATCTGCCTGCGAAAAAGCGCTCGATCAGGCTGCCCTGGAGCCGATGGAGTTGATCCATCGCCTTTCCGCCACCAGCCCGAAGTAGGGATGGGTTGAAGCTTCGGTAGAAGCTGCGCTGCTTCCACAGCTTCGCGGAGTGAGCGGCGAACAGGTCGTGAAGGGCGGCGCCGTCGAACTTCGGCTGCTGGGCAAGTATCGCCGCCGTCCGAACCGCATCGGGCAAGGCATGGCCGGTCGTGGGATGGAACAGTCCGCCCCTCAATCCGAGCTTCGCGACCCGGGCGCCGCCGATGCGGAGAAACGCATCGAAGTCGCCGCCGATGGGCACCGGCAACACGCCGCTTTCCTCCCGCACCACCTCGCCGGGGGCCCAGCGCCGCTTTGCGACATAGGCGTCGAGCCGCGCCCCCACCGCCTCGACGCCCAGGTCGGGAGCGGTCGCGTAGCTATGGTCCCCGACCAGGATCCGATGCTCGTCAAGCGGCAGGCACGAGACGAATCGGTAGCCGTCGCCCTGCCCGACGGTGGCGTCGATCGCCACCGGCAGATCGAGCCCATGAGGTCGTTCGAAAACATAGTCCCGGCCGACGAACTTCCGCCAACCGAGCTCCAGCATCGACAGGTTCGCCGCACCCCGAGCGTCGATGGCCCCGTCTGCCTTGATCGTCTCGCCGTCGGTGAGCACGATCTCGCGCTCGCGGACCGCCGCGATACGGGTGCCGAGGCGATATTGCTCCGGGCGAAGCACCGCCCGAACATGGGCGTCGAGCTCCTCCGAGCGAAGGCTGCTGTAGCCGGTGCGGAACTTGCGGCTGTGCCCGGGGAAAGCGACGTAATAACCCGGCCATCGATTGACGATCAGAGGGTCGACCAGCCAGCGGTCCTCATCTTCGATGTCGGTATCGAAGAAGGACCAGCTCTGCTGGCCGCCGAACCGCTCGCCTTCCTCGACGAGCAGGACCGGCACGTCGGGCCGCTTGGTGGCGATGGCGATCGCGGCGAGGCAGCCCGAAAGCCCTCCCCCTGCGATAAGCAGCCCGTCGCGCTTGCGCCCAACCATTCAGACCCTTCGATATGCCGGCGCGCGGGCGCGGCATTTCCAGCAGATGCTCAATAACCCCGCCCGCGATCATGTCCAACGCGGGCGGCGCCATGACGTCGTCCACACCGTGCCGTAGCGGGAAAACATCTTTTTGATTCAACCGGGTTGACGTCGCCCGCCCGAGTCCCCCATTTTAGCAGGCACATGACGAACCGCGCCGCCCTCACCGTTCGCGTTGCCGCTTCCGCGGCCGCCCCGGCGTGCGCTCATGGTCATGCCTGGCATTGGTGGTGGAACGACTCCCACCGGGCGGCCTTGCTCGAGCGATGGTGAACGCGGCTCTCTAAGACCCGCCTGAACACCCGCCGAAGCCCGCCCTCCCGGCGGGTTTTTTTGTGCCTTTTTCCATCGCCATTCCAGGAACTTCGCCATGTATATCGACACCCGCATCAGCGCCGACCTCGCCCTTCTCAACCGCCCCCAGCCTGCAGCACTCCTCGCCCGCCTGTGCGGAGGCGAGTCGCTCCTGACCGACGAAAGCCAGGTCCTGTTCGAGGCGCTCGTCGCCGGCGACCTCTCCGAAACGGAGATTGCCGCGCTCCTCATCGCCCTCAAGGTCAAGGGCGAAACCAGCGACGAGCTGATCGGCGCCGCAAGAGCGCTGCGCGCCGCCGCCCTTCCGTTCGAACGGCCCGATTATCTGTTCGCCGACAGCTGCGGCACTGGCGGCGACTCCTCCGGAACGATCAACCTGTCCACCGCCGTCGCCTTCGTCGCTGCGGCGGCCGGACTGCCGGTCGCGAAGCACGGCAATCGCTCGGTGACCTCGAAATGCGGGTCGGCCGACGTGCTCGAGCGGCTCGGAGTCAGGCTCGAAGTCAACCCGGCGGTCTCCCGGCGAGCCCTCGACGAGATCGGCACCTGCTTCCTGTTCGCGCCTTATTATCACCCTGGCCTGCGCCATGCCGGCCCGGTGCGCCGGGCGCTCAAGGTCCGAACGGTGATGAACATGCTCGGCCCCTGCGTAAACCCGGCGCGCCCGGGCGTCCAGCTCCTCGGCGTGGCCGATCCGAACCTGCTCGAGCCCGTCGCGACTACTCTGATTGGCGTTGGGGTCACGCGGGCAATGGTCGTCCACGGCGCCGGCCTCGATGAGGTCGCTCTCCACGGCGAGACCGAGGCCATTCAGATCAGCCGCGGAGTCGCAACGCGCCTGACTCTCAGCCCGGCGCAGGCCGGGATCGCCAAGGCGCCGCTCCAGGCGCTTGCCGGTGGCGGGCCTGAGGAGAATGCCGAGCGGCTCAAGGCTGTGCTCATGGGCTACGGCACTGCGGTCGAGACCGCCGCCGTCGCCCTCAACGCCGGCGCCCTTCTGATGACAGCCGGCCTCGCCGCAACCCTCTCGGAAGGCGCCGACCTCGCCCGCCAGATCCTCGCGTCCGGCGTTCCCTACCAACGCCTCAAAGCTCTCGTGGACATCACCAATGACTGATACCGTTTCCGTTCTCGACACCATCGTCGCCCGCAAGCGCGCGGACGTCGCGGCGCGCCTGTCCGGCACATCGCTTGCCGACCTTCGAGCGCAGGCGGCGCCGACCACCAGGAGCCTTGCAGCCGCTCTCGCGCGGCCGGGGGCACGCTTCGTCATGGAAGTGAAGCGCGCTTCACCCTCCGAGGGCCTGCTTCGCGGCGACGCCGACCCGACCGCACTCGCGCGCGCCTATGCCCCCGCCGCCGACGCGATCAGCGTGCTTGTCGACGAGCCGTTCTTCCGCGGTTCCTATCGCGACTTGGCGGCGGTCCGAGCAGTCTATGACGGACCGATCCTCGCGAAGGATTTCGTCATCGACCCCCGCCAGGTTCCCGAGGCGAGGCTCTACGGCGCCGACGCCGTCCTCGTCATGCTCTCGGTCCTGCCGGATCATCTAGCCCGAGCCGTCATCGCGGAGGCCGAACGGCTGCGCATGGATGTGGTTGTCGAGGCGCATGACGAGCAGGAGGTCCGCCGCGCCGTCACACTCGGTGCTACGATCATCGGGATCAACAATCGCGACCTCAAGACGCTTCGGGTCGACCTCGCGACCACCGAGCGCCTCGCGCGGCTGGTGCCGCCCGACCGGCTGCTCATCGCCGAATCCGGGATCTCCGATCGAGCGGATGTCCAGCGCCTTGCCCCCTATGCCGATGCGTTCCTTGTCGGATCGTCGCTGATGAAGGCGCCGAACCCAGCCCGCGCCGCGCGAGCGCTGGCGTTCGGCCGGGTCAAGGTCTGCGGCCTCACCCGAGCCGCCGACGTCGTCGCCTCGATCGCCGCCGGCGCAACCCATAGCGGCTTCATCTTCGTCCCGGGAACGCCCCGGGCGATCAAGCCCAACCGGGCGCTCCCGCTCGCCGAACTCGCGCGCGATTCCGGTGCGCGCACAGTCGGCGTGTTCCGCAACGAGCGCATGATGGACGTCGCCCGAACCGCTCTCGACCTCGATCTCAACGCCGTCCAGCTCCACGGCGAGGAGGACCGGCGCTACCTGCTCGGCCTGCGCAACCTTCTTCCGGACGAGGTGGAGATATGGGCGGCCTGCGGAGTCGGTGCCGAGTTGCCGGAGCGGATCGGCGCGGACCGGCTGCTGTTCGACACCGTCAGCGGCGGCCGCTCCGGAGGCACCGGGCGTGTGTTCGACTGGGGCCGTGTCGAACGTCGGCCGGACCTGTCCCGCTCGCTCCTCGCCGGCGGCCTCAACCCGAGCAACGCGCGGGCCGCGGCTCGGCTGGGCGCTTGGGCGCTCGACGTCGGCTCCGGCGTCGAGATCACTCCGGGCCAGAAGGACCCGGCGCGGCTCACCGCCTTCTTCGAGGCGCTTCGTCCCGCCGCTCGGATGGAGCTGGCATGCGCCTGAACGGCCGCTTCGGCGCCTATGGCGGCGCCTATGTCCCCGAGATCCTGGTGCCGGCGCTCGAGCAGCTCGAAGCCGCCTTTCTCGACGCGCAGGAGGACGAGGCGTTCGCGACCGAGCTCGGCGGCCTCCTCGCCACCTATGCCGGCCGCCCGACGCCACTGACTCTGTGCCGCAACCTCGGCACCGAGAGGGCGCGCATCTACTTGAAGCGCGAGGACCTGCTCCACGGAGGAGCCCACAAGACCAACCAGGTGCTGGGTCAGGCCCTTCTCGCCCGCCGAATGGGCAAGACCCGGCTGATCGCCGAGACGGGCGCTGGCCAGCACGGCGTCGCCACCGCTCTCGCCGGAGCCTTGTTCGGGCTGGAAACCCGAATCTACATGGGCGCCCATGACGTCGAGCGGCAGAAGCTCAACGTCTTCCGGATGCAGCTGATGGGCGCCGAGGTCGTGCCGGTCGAGAGCGGCCAGCGCGGGCTCAAGGACGCGATCAACGAGGCTCTTCGCGACTGGACCGCGAGCTTCGCCGACACCCACTATCTGCTCGGCACCGTCGCCGGCCCCCACCCTTTCCCGCTGATGGTCCGCGAATATCAGCGGGTCATCGGCCGCGAGGCGCGCGCCCAGATCCTCGAGGCCGAGGGCGGCTTGCCCGATGTCGCGATCGCCGCAGTGGGTGGCGGCTCCAACGCGATCGGCCTTTTCGCCGACTTCGTCGAGGATGAGAGCGTCCGCCTAATCGGCGTCGAGGCGGCGGGTCGGGGCCTCGACGGCGGTGAACATGGCGCGACCCTGCTCCGGGGCCGCCCGGGAATCCTCCACGGCTCGGAAACCTACGTCCTCCAGGACGAGCACGGCCAAATCAGCGAGAGCTGGTCGGTCTCAGCAGGTCTCGACTATCCGGCGGTCGGCCCGGAGCACGCCTTCCTCAAGGACAGCGGCCGCGCGGACTATGTCGGCGCCACCGACCGCGAGGCGCTCGACGCCTTCGCCCGGCTCGCCCGCTCGGAAGGCATAATCTGCGCCTTCGAATCCGCCCACGCCCTCGCGCACGCCCTCAGGATTGCGGAAGAAGTGACCGAAGAAACGATCATCGTGGTCAACCTGTCCGGCCGCGGCGACAAGGACATGGAACAGGCCCAGCGCCTGCTTGGAAATCTCCAATGACCGCCCGCTATTCCGCCATGTTCGATCGCCTCCGGCAACGCGGCGAAGGCGCGTTCGGTGCCTTCGTCATGCTCGGAGACCCGGACCTCGAGACCAGCGCCCGGATCCTTGACCTCCTCGTCGAAGCCGGTGCCGACATGCTCGAGGTCGGAATCCCATTCTCCGATCCGGTCGCCGACGGACCCACGATCCAAGCCGCGGCCGAGCGCGCTCTGCGCCAGGGCGTCACTCCACCTGACTGCTTCCGGCTGCTCGCTTCCTTCCGCGAGCAACATGCGGATGTACCGATCGGAATCCTCACCTACGCCAATATCGTCCTCGCACCTGGCCGCACCGCCTTCTACCGAGCCGCTGCGCAGGCCGGGGTCGACAGCGTGCTGGTCGCCGACGTGCCGAGCGTGGAAGCAGCCCCCTTCGTCGAATCGGCGATCGAGGCGGGGGTTGCTCCAGTGCTGATCGCAGCCGCCAACACCCCGCGAGCGCCGCTGGAGCGGGTCGCTCGAATGGGCCGCGCCTACACCTATTGCGTCGCCCGCACCGGAGTGACCGGCACCGAGCGTGCCATGGAGCTGGATCACGCAGCCCTCTTCGCCGCTCTGTCCGAGTTGGGAGCGCCGCCCCCAGTCCTCGGCTTCGGCATCTCCACTCCGGATCATGTCCGAGCGGCGCTCGACGCCGGCGCCGCCGGCGTGATCAGCGGCTCCGCCATCGTAAGGCTTATCGAGGCGGGCGACCTTGCAGCGGTCAGCGCATTCGTAAGGGCTATGAAGGCGGCCACCGGGACCTAGCCGGTCGGGTTTCCTTTCGCTACGCAGCCGTCATGAGCTTGCCACCGATCTTCGATCGCCTGCGCCTGCCTGCCGTCGGCGCGCCTTTGTTCATCGTGTCCAATCCGGACCTGGTGATCGCCCAGTGCAAGGCAGGAATCGTCGGAAGCTTCCCGGCGCTGAATGCTCGGCCGCAAAGCCTGGTCGACGAATGGCTCCACCGGATCACCGAGGAGCTTGCCGCCTGGGACCGCGACCATCCCGACACGCCTTCCGCGCCCTTCGCGGTCAACCAGATCGTCCACCGCTCCAACGACCGGCTCGAGCAGGACATGGCGACCTGCGCCAAGTGGAAGGTCCCGATCGTCATCACCTCGCTGGGCGCGATCGCCGAGGTCAATGACGGCGTCCATTCCTGGGGCGGGATCACTCTCCACGACATCATCCACGACCGCTTCGCCCGAAAGGCTGTGGACAAAGGCGCGGACGGACTGATCGCGGTCGCGTCCGGTGCCGGAGGCCATGCCGGCACCCTGTCGCCCTTCGCCCTGGTCCAGGAGATCCGCGAATGGTTCGACGGGCCCCTGCTCCTGTCGGGGTCCATCTCGACGGGCCGCTCGATCCTCGCCGCCCAGGCGATGGGCGCGGACCTCGCCTATATCGGCTCGCCGTTCGTAGCGACGCTCGAGGCCAACGCCGCTGAGGCCTATAAGCAGGGCATCGTCGCGGGCCGCGCGTCCGACATCGTCTATTCGAACCTGTTCACGGGCATCCACGGCAATTATCTGCGCGCCTCGATCGAGGCTGCGGGCATGGACCCGGACGACCTCCCCAAGGGCGACGTCAAGACGATGAACTTCGAGAGCGCGACCGGAGCAAAGGCCTGGCGCGACATCTGGGGCTCCGGCCAGGGCATCGGAGCGGTCAAGAGCGTCCTCCCAGCCGGCGAATACATCGCCAAGCTCGCCGCGGAATATGAGGCGGCCAAACGCGAGCTGACTGCGAAGCTGTAGTTCCTCCCTGTCGCCGAACGCGATGGGGAGGGGGACCGCTCGCGAAGCGAGTGGTGGAGGGGTAGTCGTCCACCGCTGCTTACCCCTGTACCATCGACTTCGCCGATGGTCCCCCTCCCCGAGCAAGCTCGGGGAGGAACTGGCTCAAGCGGCCTTCTGCAAGTGGCGCCGCCCGAGCAGCTCGGCGATCTGGACCGCGTTGAGCGCCGCGCCCTTGCGCAAATTGTCGGAGACGCACCACAGGCTGAGACCATTCTCGACGGTCGGGTCCTCGCGGACCCGGCTGATGTAAGTGGCGTATTCGCCGACCGCCTCGATCGGCGTCACGTAGCCTCCATCCTCGCGCTTATCGACGAGCATGATCCCCGGCGCCTCGCGAAGAATTTCCTGGGCCTGCTGCGCCGAGATCTCGTCCTCGAACTCGATGTTGATGGCCTCGCTGTGGCCGACGAACACCGGCACCCGCACGCAAGTGGCGGTCACTTTGATCTTCGGGTCGAGGATCTTCTTGGTCTCGACCACCATCTTCCACTCCTCCTTGGTCGATCCGTCGTCGAGGAACTCGTCGATGTGGGGGATGACGTTGAAGGCGATCTGCTTGGTGAACTTCTTTGCGTCGGCCGTGTCGCCGACGAAGATGTTGCGGCTCTGCTCGAACAGCTCGTCCATGCCGGCCTTGCCCGCGCCCGAGACGGATTGGTAGGTCGCGACCACAACCCGCTTGATGCGGGCGAAATCGTGGAGCGGCTTCAACGCGACGACCATCTGCGCGGTCGAGCAATTGGGATTGGCGATGATGTTCTTGGCCCGGTAGCCGTCGATCGCCTCCGGGTTCACCTCGGGCACGATCAACGGCACGTCCGGGTCCATCCGGTACAGCGAGCTGTTGTCGATCACGGTGCAGCCCGCCGCCGCGGCGCGCGGCGCATGTGCTTTCGACGCGGCCGAGCCGGCGGCGAACAGCGCCATGTCCCAGCCTTCGAAGTCGAAATGGTCGATGCTTTGGACCTTCAGCATCTTGCCGCTGTCGCCGAAGTCGATCTCGTCACCCTGCGAGCGCGACGATGCCACTGCCGCGACTTCGTCGACGGGGAATTGCCGCTCCGCGAGGATGTTGAGCATCTCGCGCCCGACATTGCCGGTCGCGCCGACCACGACCACCCGATAACCCATAATCTCGTCTCCAGCGGAAAGGCACCGCCCGCCGCATAGGCGGACGTCATGTGACCGCGATATGGCGTCGGCGCACCCACCGACAAGCCATGATCAGCGCGGATCGAGCACGTTTCGCTGAAGGAAGCGCTCTATCGTCCGCCACATGTGGATTTCCCGCCCCTCGCCGCTGACCCGGTGGGTGGCACCCGGATAGACCATCATGTCGAACGGGATGCTCCGCTGCTGCAAGGCGCCGATCAGCGTGGTCGAGTTTTCGAACACGACATTGTCGTCGGCCATTCCGTGAATGAGCAGAAGCGGATCGGCGATTCGGTCCACCGCCAGCGCGCTCGACACCGCGTAAGGCCCCCGGTCGGTCGCCGGATTGCCGAGATAACGCTCGGTATAATGGGTGTCGTACAACTCCCAGCGGGTCACCGGAGCGCCGGAGACACCGGCGGCATAGGTCCCCGGCGCGCCCTCGAGCAGTCGGAGGGTCATGTAGCCGCCATAGGACCAGCCATAGACCGCGATCCGATCGGCATCGACATAGTCCTGGCCGCGAAGCCACTGAACGCCGGCAAGCTGGTCGCGAACCTCGACCCCGCCCATCGCTCGGTGGATGGCGTCCTCGAAGGCCTTGCCCCGGTCGGGCGTACCGCGCCCGTCGATCGAGAAGACGATCCAGCCGCGATCGACGAGATATTGCTGGAGCGGGTTGGTCCAGGCTCGGGTGACCTGACGCCCTGCGCCGGGACCGCCATAGACCTGGACGAAGACCGGATAGCGGCGGCCCGGCTCGCGCGGCGGCGACAGCAATTTGTAGTGAAGCTCCGTTCCGTCCTCCGCGCGGATGGTGCCGAAGGTCGGAGTCGCGTGGCTTGCCAGATAAGGCGCATAAGGATGGTCCGGGCCCAGCCGGTTCTCCTCGATCCAAGCCAGCCGTCGGCCCGTGGTGTCGGCGAGATAGACCTGCTTTGGCTGGTCCGGGCTGGATCGGAAGATGAGCGCGCGGGTCGCCCTCTCGTCCATCTCGGCCTCGTTCCACCAGCCCGCTTCGGTGACCCGCTGGGGCGTGCTCGCGCGGCGCATGTCGACCCAGTAGAGATGGTCCTCAAGCGGCGTGTCCATGTTGCCGGTGAAGTAGATCCGGCCGCTGCGCTCATCGATGCCCTCGATCTCGCGAACCATCCACCGCCCGCGCGTGAGCTGGGTCCAGCGTCCGTTCCTGAACCGGTAGATGTGGGAGTAGCCGTCGCGCTCCGACGTCCAGATCAGGCTCCCGTCGGCGAGCGGGCGCAGGTTGGAATGGAGGTTGAGCCAGGTCTCCGCCGTCTCGCTGAACAAGACCGTTGAGCGGCCAGTCGCCGGGTCCACTCGAAGCATGTCGAGGCGACGCTGATCGCGGCTCTGGCGCTGGACCAGAAGCGCGCTGCCGTCGGCGGTCCAATCGACCCGGGCGAGATAGTAATCCGTGTCGTTGCCGAGATCGGCCTTCACCCGGCCGCTGCCGTCCGGAGCCATCACATAGAGCTCGACGAGCGCATTCGGAGTGCCGGCGGCGGGGTAGCGCTGCTCGAACACTCGCGTGCCCTCGGCGCCGATGGCGGTCCGGGTTACGGTTCGCACCTGGGCCTCGTCGACGCGTGCAACCGCGACATAGCGGTCGCCGGGAGACCACCAATGGCCGGTATTCCGGTCCATCTCTTCCTGGGCGACGAACTCGGCCGAGCCCCAACCCACCGTTCCTCCGCCGTCCTGGGTCAGCTGCCGCTCGGCACCGCTCGCCGAGTCGATGACGAAGAGATTCTGCCCGCGCACGAACGACACGTAGCGTCCCGTCTTCGACACCTGCGCATCGAGCTCGGTCGCCGCCGTCTCGGTCAGGCGGCGGACAGCGCCGTCGAGCGCCGCGAGATAGAGGTCGCCATCCAGCGGGACGAGAATGGCGCGGCCGTCAGGCGACCAGTCGTAGGTGACGATTCCGCGCTGGCCGGACACGCGCGCCCGCTCGCGCCGCATCATCTCCTCCTCGGACAGAGCGGCGCCGGTGCCGAGCCGTTCGCTGTCCACCAGCATTCGCGACTGGCCGGTCGTCGTGTCGACCGCCCAGAGGTCGTAGCGGTCGCGGTCGGTGTCGCGGTTGCGAAGCATCGTGGCATAGCGGCCGTCGGGCGATAGCTTGGGCAGGCGCGGAGACGCACCGGTCAGCGAGGGGCTGGCGAAGACACGCTCGAGGGTCAGCTGCTGCGGCTGCTCCTGCCCGGCCGCAGGCGCGGCCAGCGCCGCCAGCATCCCCACGACAGCCGGTCCAGCCAACCCGATACGAAACGCCCTCGCCCGATCACTCATGCAAACACCTCCGTCGTTCTGCGGCGAGGTCTAACGACGGGGCCCCCGCTTCACCAGCCATGGTGCGCGCACCCGCGACTTATGACGCGGCTTGTGGTAAGACTCAGGCCGGCGGTGCTCCGGCCCGCCCGGCGCCGGAGGCCCCGCTGCAGGTGATGCAGGAGAGGCTCGCCATGGCTTTGACCAAGACAGCGACCACTGTTCCAGGCGCACGGGATTCGGACGCCGCCGTCTATCCGGTTCGCCGAGTGACGACCGACGATCTCAAGGCGTCCCTCCGCGACGGCTATCGCGATTTCACCGAGCATCGCGGCGACCTCATCTTCATCGGCCTCATCTACCCCTTGATCGGCCTCGTCGCGGCCGGGGCGGCCCTCGGCGGCACGCTCTCCCATTATTTCTTCCCGATCGCCTTCGGAGTCGCGCTTCTCGGCCCGGTCGCCGCGACTGGCTTCTATGAGATCGCCCGTCGCAACGAAGAAGGACTCGACTCAGACTGGTCCCACTTCCTCGACATCGTGAAGCGGCCGTCCTTCGACTCGATCACCGCGGTCGTCGCTCTCCTGCTCGTCATTTTCGGATTTTGGATCGCGGTCGCGGGCCTCCTCTATGCGGGCATCATCGGAGCCCCTCCCGCCCGCGCCGGCGAGTTCCTCGAGCGGCTGTTCACGACCTCCGAAGGCTGGAGCCTGATCGCCATCGGCAACCTCGTGGGGCTGGCCTTTGCGGTGCTGGTGCTCGCCGTCAGCGTCGTCTCGCTGCCGATGCTGGTCGATCGCGACATCGGCGCCCGCGCGGCCGTGGCAACCTCAGTCGCGTCGGTCCGGGCCAATTTCGGGGTAATGTTTCTGTGGGGCCTAAGCGTGCTCGCGCTGCTCGTGTTGGGCTCGCTGCCCCTGTTCGTCGGCCTCGCCTTCGTCCTGCCCTGGCTCGGTTATTCGACCTGGCATCTTTACACCCGGACCGTCGACCGAAGCGTGTTGCCGCCGCCGACGGAATGACGCTGGCCCTCGCGTCCTGACCTGTTAGGCTCCCCGCCGAACCAGCCGATGGGGGGAAGCGGTGGGGACACGTGTCATCGGGTTTGCGGGCATCCTGCTGGCTCTGCTTGCGCTGCTGGTCTTCAAGGGCGTGCTCGTCCAGCCTCCCGCCGTTCCGCAAGCGACCGAACCCGGCGCGTTCGACACCGGGCGGGCCTTCGCGCGGCTGGAACGAATCCTGGCTGACGGGGTCCCGCATCCGATCGACAGCGACGCCAACGACCGAGTCCGTGACCGTCTAATCGCGGAGCTGCGCGCCGCGGGCCTAGAGCCGCGGGTCACCGACACGATGACCTGCAACAATTATCCGGACAGCCCGAGCATCAATTGCGGCCGAGTCCGCAACGTCGTCGCCACGATCGGCCCTGCCGAGGGCCGCCACCTGCTTCTGGTCAGCCATTATGACAGCAACAGCGCATCGCCCGGCGCGGCAGACGACGGCATCGGCGTCGCGAGCATGATCGAGATCGCGGCGCTGCTTCGCACCCAGCGGCTGCAGCGGCCGGTGACCTTCCTGTTCGACGAGGGCGAAGAGACTGGCCTCAACGGCGCCCGCGCCTTCCTCGATTCCGACCCCGTCGCGCCTCGGGTGGATACCCTGATCAACCTCGAGGCGCGCGGCACCGAAGGCCCGGCGATCATGTTCGAGACGAGCCGGCCCAACGCCGGCGCCATAGCCGCGTTGGCGGCGGGCAGCAGAAGCCCCCTCGCCAACTCGCTGAGCACCGACTTTTACCGCCTCATTCCAAATTCGACCGACGTCGCAGTGTTCGAGGGTCAGCCTTGGACCATCCTCAACTATGCGATCATCGGCAACGAGACCCGCTATCACAGCGCAGGCGACGAGCTCGGGGCGCTCGACCGGCGAAGCCTCCACCATATGGGCAGCGAGGCGCTCGGCGTGGCGCGGGCGGTGGCCGTGGAGGGCGTGCCGGCGGCCTCGGGCGAGCGCATCTATGCCGACTTCTACGGCCTGTTCCTGGTCGCGATGCCGCTCATCCTCGGCCTCGTCATCCTCGGCCTCCTGGTTGCGTTCTTCGCCGTGCTGGCCTGGCGGCGAAAGGCGCTCGGCAGGCCGCTCCTCGCGGTCCTCGCCGCACTTCTCGGAGCCGGCCTGCTCGCCTTCGCCGCCGACTGGATCACGAGCCTCGCCCGTCCCGGCGATTATTGGCGCGGCTACCCCCTCGTCACCTTCGCTTTCATGTACGTCATCGCGCTCGTCAGCGCGTCTGCGGCTCTCCTCACCATCGGCAAACGCGCCGATCGCGATCAACTGCGCATCGCCGCCTGGCTGCTATTCGTGGTCGTCGGCGCCGTCGCCTGCCTGCTCGCCCCCGGGGCGGCGATCTACTTCATCTTCCCGCCTTTACTGGTCCCGCTCGGCATCCTGCTCACGCGCATCCATCCAGCGGCCGCGCGCATCGGCGCCATCGCGGCGGCCGTGCTGCTCCTGCTCACCATGGCCGAGATCCTCCATCTCATCGAATTGCTGTTGATAGACGGCCCCTATTGGATCTTGGCGCCCCTCGCGGTGCTGGCGACCCTGCCCCTGCTCGTCGAGGCACGGCCGGATGCGGAGACCAGGCCAGTGCTCTGGGCAGGCCTCGCGGTGGCGGCCGTGGCCTGGGCAGCCGTGCTGCTCGTCCCCCGCGCCAGCGCTGACCGGCGGCAGTTGTTCACCGTCGAATATGTCCGGGAGACTCAGCCCGGCGGGGGCCGAACCCGCACCGCCCGCTGGGCGATCAGCAACAAGCGGGTCCCTTTGCCGGAGTCCCTCGATGCCCTCGGCCCGTGGGAGCTGACGGAACTGCCCTATTCGACGCGGCGTCGCTGGACCGCACCGGCACCCGACCGGATCGCTCCCTTTCCCGAAGCCAGCGCGGTACCGGGACCGGCGGCACCGAACGGCCGCAGCTACATCGTAAACTTCCGACCCAACCTTTCGGAAGCAATTGCTTTGAGACTGCCGCCGAGTGCTCGGCTGGTGCGCGCAGGGCTGCCGGGGCGGACGCTCCCGCTCGGCGAGGGAGCGCCGGACAGCCCCTCCTGGATCCGCTGCGTCGGCCGGAGCTGCGAGCAATTGCAGCTGGAGCTGCACTTCGCCGGGACCCAGCGGATCGAAGCCCAGCTGATCGGCACCAACACTACGATGCCGGCCATGGTCCCTTTCCCGCTGCCGAGGCCGGCCAATGCGCGCCCGCAATATGGACCCGATGCCTTTGTGACGATCGTCCCGATAACGCTCTAGATACGAAAAAGGCGGTCGCCCCGAGCGACCGCCTCTTCGTGTCTTCGTCTGCCTAAGAGCGATCAGCCCTCGGCGGTCTCGGTCTCTTTCGGCGCGGCCGCGGCGGCCTGCTGGCCGGTCGTGCGCGGGTCGCGGCGCTCGGCGATACGCGCCGACTTACCGGTGCGGCCACGCAGATAGTAGAGCTTGGCGCGGCGGACGGCGCCGCGGCGGACGACCTCGATCGAATCGACGTTCGGGCTGTAGAGCGGGAAGACGCGCTCTACACCCTCGCCGAAGCTGATCTTGCGGACGGTGAAGCAGCTGCCCATGCCCTTGTTGGCGCGGGCGATGCAGACGCCTTCGAAATTCTGGACTCGGGTGCGCTCGCCCTCGACCACCTTCACGCCGACGCGAAGCGTGTCGCCCGGGCGGAACTCCGGGATCGGCTTGGCCGAGGTGTACTGCTCGATCTGCTCGGCCTCGAGCTGCTGAATGAGGTTCATTTCAGTCTTCCTGTTCTCGTCGCTGCGCGCCAGAGGGCGGTGGCCTTCGCGCGCCCCCGTGGCGCTCGATCAGGTCCGGCCGCCTTAGCCGTGTATCTTCTTCCGCCCTTTGCTTTCGCCAGGCGGCGATCTTCGCATGATCCCCCGATCGCAGCACTTCGGGGATCGTGCGCCCTTCCCACTCAACAGGACGGGTGTAATGCGGATATTCGAGAAGGCCGCTTTCGAAGCTCTCTTCGTCCCCGCTTGAAGCCGCGCCCATTACGCCGGGGAGCAGCCGAATGCAAGCATCGAGGAGGACGAACGCGCCGGTCTCGCCGCCCGACAGCACATAGTCGCCGATCGACACCGGAACCACCGGCCGCCCCTCGAACAATCGCTCGTCGAACCCCTCGAACCGACCGCACAGGACCGACACGCCCGGCCCGGCGGCGAGCTCCCGGACCAGCGCCTGGTCGAGCGGCCGCCCCCGCGGACTCATCGCAAGCATCGGTACGGCGGCGTTGCGCTCCAGGACGTGGTCAACCGCCGAGGCGAGGACGTCGACCTTCAGCACCATGCCGGCACCGCCGCCCGCCGGCGTGTCGTCGACCGAGCGATGCCTGTCGGTCGCGAAGTCGCGGATCTGGACCGTGTCGAGAGACCAGATGCCCTCGCCAAGCGCCCGCCCCGCAAGGCTGTGGCCGAGCGGCCCCGGAAACATCTCCGGGTATAGGGTGAGGATGGTGGCGGCCCAGGTCATGGCCTGGTCCAATTCTCGACCTTCAGTCCGGCCACGTCGTCGAAATCGCTCTCATTGTTGGTGATCACCGCGGCCCCGATGCTCAAGGCGTGCGCCGCGAGCAGCCGGTCGAACCGGGCGCGCCTGAACGGCAGCTGCGAATATGAGCGCGCGGCGGCTTCGTCGAATGGGAGCAGCGGGATCACCGAGAGAAACGCATCAAGTAGCTCCGGCGGCGGTGGCCGCCCCGAATGCGACCCGAGAGCGAGCTCGGCGAAACTGATGGCCGAAATCGCAATCTCACCGGGCGCGCACTGCGCCATACGATCCGTGAGTGACGAGTTGCGTTCGGCCATCGCGTAGATCGCGACATTCGTATCGATCAGATATTTGATCACGCATCACGCTTCTTGGCGCGTGCAGCGATCGTGCTTGGCCGCTCCTCGAATTCACGAAGCTCCCGCGGAATCGGCTTCAGCCACGGTGCCTTGCCGGCGAACCCGCTGACGTCGATCGTTCGCCTCGGCGGCTCCTTGGCCCGAATGTGCAATTCGCCCTGTTCCTGGGTGACCGTCCATTCGCGGTCGGGCTCGACCCCCAACGCAGCCGGCATCCTGATCGCGACCGAATTGCCCGACTTGAAGCTCTTGGCGGTATATTCCTTGCTCATCCGAGCCTCCGTATATACGCCGCGTATATACAGCGCTTTGTGGCGGCATCAACGTTGTAGCCTCACCGCCCCCGGATCAGTCTCCATACGGCCCGCCAGAACCGCGCCTCGATCACCATCAATCGAGCGATCCACGGCGGAGCGCCGCTTGCGGCCGCGACTTGCTCGGCGCTTGCATTGCGGCCGTAGACCATCCGAACCGCCGTCACCAGCAGCCGCAGCTCGATCAGCGCGAGGACGACCAGGCCGGCGATCCGGGCCCAGGACAGATGCGGCAGCACTTGCTGCGCCGCCGCTGGGACAAGATAGGTGCTGAGATAGATGCCGACGCAGACCAGCCCGACGGCGCGCAGAATGAGCGGCTTCAGTGCGACGCTGCGCCGGTAGCACGCGACGTAGAGGGCCGGCATGAACAGGCAGAGGTCAAACAGGACCACCGTCTCCAGATAGCCACCCATTTCTCCGCCGACGTTACGGACCACCAGCCATTCGATGAGCAGCAACGGCGGCACCGCTGCCACGAACCAGTTCGACCGCAGCCACGCGCGTCCGGTGAACATCCCTGCCTCCTTCATGCCTGGCGCAGCTTAGCCGACTTGCTCCCGTCCGTCACTGAGCGGGGACGTTCGGCATGGGCCTGAAGCGGAGTGCCTGGATGGTCGGCGGGCTGGTCGGGGCGAGAAGCACCTGGCCGCCCAGACGGCCGCGCTCGCAGGTCCATTCGAAGCTGCCGTTCAACGCGCCGCTCGGCGTGAGCGGGCCGTCGGTTCGGCAGGCGCCGACCTGTTGCCGGACCTCGGAGAGAACCCGGCCCCAATTCTCCGGCGAGCGATCGAGGAGGAAGTTCATGGCCAACTGGCCGCGGATGGGCTCGATCGTGCCCGCCTGGTAGGCGGCGCCGGCGGCGCGATAGCTGGCGGCGAGCGCCGGGCTGACCGGCTCGGTCCGCGTCGGCAGGAGGCCGGCACGGAGCAACTCCTGAGCCGCCTCCATCACCTGGCGCGACGGTGCGGTGTAGGTGCGGCTGGAGAAAGCGAACAGGCCGCTATTGTGCTCCGGAAGGAGCAGCATGAACGAGCCGTAGCCGGGATAACCGCCGCTGTGCGACAGCATCTGGCGGAAGTTGCAGTCCTGCATGGCGATGAGGCCCATGCCGTAGGCGGTGACCATTGGGCATTGCTGGCCACCGCTCGACGGGCGGGTAGCGATCGCCGGGAAATTGAGGCCCTGCCCCATCTCGCGCACCGTCGAGCGGCGCACCGGACCCGTCTCGGGGTCGTCGCGCGCCGGCCAGGCGGAGAGAAGGAAAGCGATCCAGCGGGCATAATCGTTGGCGCTGGTCTGGACTCCGCCCATCGCCCCGAAAGTGCCGTGACGCATGTCGGGCTCACGCAGCCAGGTTTCATTCTCCCAGCGATAGCCGATGGCGCGCCGCTCCAAGGGAGAGTCCGCGATCTCATAACCGGTCGAGGCCATGCCGAGCGGACGCATGATCGTCTGCTCGATAAAGTCCTTGAACGGGCGCCCCGAGACGTTGGTGACGATCCGGCCGAGAAGGGCGTAGCCGAAATTGGAATATTCCATCTGCAGCTGCGGCGCTCGGGTAAAGGGCACCCCACCCTGCAATATCCGCGTGAAGTCCGCCTCGCTCAGCACCTGCTGGCGGTCGCCCCAAGGATCGTCGGTGACGAAGCCGGAAGCGTGGGCGAGCAGGTCGCGAATGCGGATGCGCGGGGAATCTGCCGTCGGATAGCGCCAGCCCCGCATCTCCGGTACATATTGTTCGGCGAGATCGTCGAGGCGAAGGCGGCCCTCGTCGCGCAGCTTGAGGATTGCGAGCGCCGTGAATGCCTTCGACATCGAGGCGATGCGGAACAGGCTGTCCGCCGTCACCTGCCGCGCCGAATTCGGCTCGAGGGTGCCGAACGAGCCGACATGGACGAGGCGTCCGTCCTGCACCACGCCCCAGACCAGGCCGGGCACGTGCTGGCCGCGTTGGAAGGCTGCGAATTGCTCGTCGAGGGCGGCGAACACCTGCTCGCGGGTGCGCGGCGCCTCTGCGGTAGTTTGGGCGGGCGTCTGTGCAGCCGCAGGCGGCGCGAGGGCGAGGCTAAGCCCGGCGCCCAGCAGAGCCAGATATGTCCTCATGTCGACGTCCCCTCCCCGACCTTGTGCTGGCAAGGACTAGCGCGCCGTTGACGAAGGCGCCAGCAGGCGACCAGGCGGCCGATTGCCGCCGTGCGGAACCGCGCCGTCGCTCCGGCGCTGTGAGGCGGATGAGCGACTTCGATTATGATTGCCTGGTGATCGGGGGCGGGCCCGCGGGCCTGACCGCGGCGATCTATCTCACCCGGTACCATCTCTCGCTGAAGGTGATGGACGCGGGCAAGAGCCGCGCGGGCTGGATTCCCTGCACCCACAACCACGCCGGTTTTCCCGACGGGATCAGCGGGAAGGAGCTGCTCCGGCTGATGCGGGAGCAGGCCCAGAAATATGGCGCGTCGATCGAGACCGGGCGAGTCTCGCGCCTCGACCGGATCGAAGGCGGTTTTCAGGCGGAATGGGGCTCGGGCTGCGTCACCGCGCGCAAAGTGCTGCTCGCGACCGGAGTGACCAACCGGCGCCCGCCCATGGATGAGGACCTGCACGACTCGGCCCTTGCCAAGGGCCTCATCCGCTATTGCCCGATCTGCGACGGCTTCGAGGTTACCGACAAGAAGGTCGGAGTGATCGGCAGCGGCAGGAAGGGAGTCGCCGAAGCGGTTTTCCTTCGCGGCTATACCGAAGACATCACGCTCATCGCGCCCGACCGAGCGCACGACCTCAGCGGTGAGGACCGAGCTAGGCTCGAGGAATTCGGAATCGCCAGCGTCGATGGGCCCTGCCAGGCGGTCGCTGCAGACGGCGACACCATCACCATCGCCACGCCTTATGGCGAGCACAGCTTCGACAGCGTCTATCCGGCGCTCGGCTCCGATACCCATACCGAGCTCGCCGAGCAGGTCGGAGCCGCGCTGAGCGGCGATACCGGCTGCATCATCGTCGACAGCCACCAGCGCACCAGCGTCACCGGCCTCTATGCAGCCGGCGACGTCGTGCTCGGCCTCGACCAGATCAGCCATGCCATGGGCGAAGGCGGGGTCGCAGCGACGACGATCCGCAACGATCTCGCCAGGGAACGCCCGATCCTTCGCGAAAGGCTTCGCGGCAATTCGATCCGGTGAGCGGCCGGCGCCGGTG
>JAEZHP010000059.1 GCA_023416515.1 Pseudomonadota bacterium
CTTGGGGGGGGGGGGCCGCGGCGCGGCCCGCGCCCCGGTGGCTAGCAGGCGAGATCGACGGGCCGCTCCCTGGGAACGTCGGAGCGCTCACTCGAGTCCGACCGGCGGGCGAGGAGCGCGTAAGCGATGCGCGAAACGAGGCGCGAGTGCTGCGCCCGGTGCAGCCATAGAAGGGGCGGGGAATGAGCTTCTACCTGAAGGATCCGGGTTCGCGGATCGATTATGCAATCGACTGGGGCGCCTTCTACCTGGAGGGCCAAGTGGTGGCGGGAAGCGCGTGGAGCGTGTTCCCGGCCGAGACCGGCGGAATTCTGGTCGACGCGACCAGCTTCGACCTGTCGCGCACGGCCGCGACGTTGAGCGGCGGAGTCGCGGGGCATGTCTACAGCCTCGTAAACCGAGTCACCCTCTCGGACGGCCGGGTGGACGAGCGGTCGATCACCTTGCGCGTGGAGGACAGGTGATGGGGCCGGTGGCGATGGAGACCGCGCCCGCGCCGGTGGCCCTGGACGAGGTCAAGGCGTTCCTGCGGGTGACGACCGGCGAGGAGGACGCGCTGGTCGCCGGGTTCGTTCGAACCGCGAGCGCTGCATGCGAAGCCTTCACCGGGCTCTCACTGGTTTCCCGGGAAGTGCGCGAGACCCTGCTGCCGGGGGCGTGGCGACGGCTCGCAGCGACTCCGGTGCAGGCGATCGAGGCGGTGGCCTCCGTGGCGGACGACGGCAGCGAGACGTTTCTGGCGGCGGACACCTACAGGATCGACATCGACGCGGCCGGTGACGGGTGGGTACGCGTGCCGAGTTCGGAACGGCGGGCCTCGGTGCGCTACACTGCGGGGCTGGCCGGCGACTGGAACGGTTTGCCGGAGCCGCTTCGGCACGGGATCGTGCGCCTCGCAGCCCACCTCTACGCCGAGCGCGGCGAAACGGGGTCACCGCCGCCGGCCTGCGTCGCCGCCTTGTGGCGGCCGTGGCGCCGGATGCGGCTGGGCTGATGTTCGAGAATTTGGCGGCGCGGGCGGCCCAGATCGCGGCGCGGCGGGCGACGGATCGGCGCCAGCGGCTGGCAGCGAGGCTGAAGGAGTTGGAGCCGCAGGACGAGCAAGTGACCGACGCGGGAGAGAAGATAGTGCTCGCCGGGAGAGGACTTGCGCGGCGGTTCGCACTCGATCCGCGGCTGAGATGGTTGGTGACGGAGGCGCGCGATGAACGCTGAGCAAGGCGCCGCGGGCGCGCTCGTCATGGCCCTGGTGACGGCGCTTCGGGACGTGCCCGGAATCAGCCAGGTGTCGGATGGGGCCCCGATCCAGGCGGGCGATTGCGCCGTCGCAGTGGATGCGGGCCCCCAAACTGACTGGGGCTTCAAGGGTGGGGAGGGCGCGGAGCTGCGCCTCGCCATCGTGCTGACATGCGCCGGCGCGGCGCCGGCGCGGGCGCGAATGCTGGGCGAGAGGATCCGTGCCGCGACGGCGACGATCGGCCCGGACCTTGGCGGATGGAGGCTGGTCAGCATGGTGATGCTGCGCTCCCGGTTGCTGCGGGAGCGGGGGCCAAAATGGACCGCCGTCGCGGAGTATCGGGCGCGAATGATGCGAGAGATCGCGCCCGTCCCGTAGGTGGACCGTTCCCGGCGTCGCGCCCCGCAGGTCAGCTCGGCTGGTTGTTCTCGAACATCTCGATGAAGTTGGACCGGGCGTCGTCCACTTCCATCGTCGCCGTTTCCTCGGCCTCGGCGCGGGGCGTCCGGAACGTTGCTTCGCGGGCGATCAGAGCCTGGCGAAATGCCTGCTCCTGCTGAGTGCATTGCTGGGGCAACGCCGCTCGGAAGTCGTTCACCGACATGCGGTCGTTGAGGCTGCGCTGCATGAATTCGCGCAGGCAATGGGTGTAGGTGTTTCGAGCTATCGCGGACGGGTCGTTGACCTGAACCGCAGCACCGTTCCCCGCAGTGAGAGCAAGCAGTGCGATTAAGACAGAGGGCATGGCAGCAGCCTCCGTAAGAGTCTTGAGAAAAAGGAGAATGGGACATGAGCGCGGAAAAGGGAAGCGCCTTTCTGCTCAAGATCGGCGATGGTGCGGCGCCGCCGGCCTATGCGACTGTTGCGGGGCTCCGGACCACCCAATTGTCGGTCAACGGGGAGGTGGTGAACGTCACGACGAAGGACAGTGGCGGCTGGCGCGAATTGCTGTCGGGAGCGGGCGTGCGCTCGGTATCGGTGGCTGGTAGCGGGATCTTCACCGGCTCCGCGGCGGAAGGGCGTTTGAGTCGAATGCCCTTTCCGGGCTCATCGACGATTACGAGCTGTCGTTCGAGAGTGGCGAGCGGATGCGGGGACGCTTCCTCGTGACCCGCCTGGATTATGCCGGCGATTACAACGGCGAGCGGACCTACACTTTGGCGTTGGAGAGCTCGGGCGAGGTGACCGCGCTATGAGGGCGGCCAATTCCGCGCGGGGCGAGGCGGGGCTCGTCGTCGGAGGCGAGACGCTGGTGCTACGCCCTAGCTTCGAAGCGTTGGTCGCCGCGGAAGGCGAACTCGGCTCGCTGTTCGCGCTGGTGGAGCGCGCGGCGGAAGGGCGGCTGACGGTGGCCGAGACGGCGGCGCTGTTCTGGCATTGCGTCAAGGATCGGCCCGAGGGGGTGACGCGCGAGCGGGTCGGCGGCGCAGTTGCGGAGCTTGGCCTGTCCAGAGTGGCGCCCCTGCTCAAGATGCTGCTTCAGCAGATCCTGCAAGGCCGTGTTTAGCGAAGGCGCGGCGCGGCTGGCGGGGCTGGCCGGGGCAGTGCTTGGATGGCGGCCGGAGGACTTCTGGCTCGCTACCCCGGCCGAACTCGCCTCCGTGCTGACTGCCTTCGCAGGCGATGAAACAAGTGCGGCGGTTGCGGCCGACCTCGCTCGACTGAAGGAGATGTTTCCGGATGGATGAGGAAATCGAACGGCTGGTCGTGAGCGTGCGTGCGGATACCCAGGCGTTCGCTCGCGACGTGGCGGTGATGCGGGCAGAATTGGATGGTCCGTTCGCCGACGGGCTGCAGCGTGCCGGCCAGGCATTGGAAGGCGCGCTGATCCGAGCGGTTCGGACGGGCAAGTTCGGCTTCGAGGATCTAAAGCGGACGGCGCTCGCGATGATGGCGGATATCGCCGCCGCGGCGATCCGCAGCGGGATCGGGGCGATCGGAGGTGGCGGCGGACTGGGCGGAGTGCTGACGTCGCTCCTCAGCGGGCTCCTGGGACTTCCCGGGCGAGCCACTGGAGGACCGGTTGCGGGTGGACGCGCCTATCTCGTCGGCGAGCGAGGCCCGGAGCTGTTCGTGCCGACTGCCGCCGGGCGCGTGGAGACAATGCGGTCCTCAGGTGGGGCTCGGGAAGTGCGGGTGGCGATCACCGTCAATGCGCCGGCGGGCGGCGAGGCGAAGGCTCTCGGCGCATCAAGCCGGCAAGTGGCACGGGCGGTGAAGGCAGCCCTGCAAAGGGTGGATTAACGGCGACCTCGGTAGGGCTCGCAGGCAACGCCATCATTGTCCCGATCAAGGGCCGGTCGGTAGCCCGGCTGACCCCGATAGATCGGGGCTGCCCCGGCAGCGCGCGCTGCTGCACAATTCGGATAATAGACGCTCGAGTTGCTCGGGCGCGAGGCCCCGCGGCGGCGTTGAGCGGCGGCTGAGTCAGACAGGGCGGGAGCGGCGAGGGCGACGATGGCGATCGCGAGCGCGACGCCGCCGACGGGTGCTCGAAGCCTCGGGCGGACTGTTTTCATGTCCGGATTAAGCCGGACCAAGTCACTCGGATACAACGACAACTGCCTCCGAAGCGGAGCGAGATCCGGGCTGATCGCAACCAGAACGGAGTGTGTGATGGGACATTGGCTCGCCCCGCCGGGGAGCGCGAAGCAGCTGGGGACGGTGAAACGGTTCAACGCGCGATACTGGAGCGTCGACTTCCCCCGCCCAATGGTTGCGTCTGTTCGGACCATTGGTCCGCACTCCTTGCGGGCGGAATGCCTATTCTACCGGCGTGACGATCTCGCTGGGCTGATCTGGGCGTCCGAGGACGGGTTCGATCATCCGCTGCTGCGATACGAGACGAACAGGGATTACCGCCAGTGCCGGCTCAGCTTCCGGTGGCGCTCGGAGGGCGTGAAGGCGCTGGATGCCCTGCATGGCCCGACACTGACGATCGAAGGGCGAGACGAGGCCGGCGAAGCGCGCACCTGGCTGGTGCGGCTGTGGAATTATGCGAACGGGTCGAACGACGATGCTCAGGTGCTGCTCGATTTCGGCCAACTTCGAGCCGGCTTCGTGTCGGGCGGGGAGCCGGTCTTCGCGGGGGATATCGACCGCATGTTCGTATCGCTTGTGGCGCCGGATTACGACGCCACCGACGCGGCGCTGGCGGCCCCCGCGGACGGTTGGGTAGAGGTCACCGACATCGCCTGCGAGGGCTCCGGTTCCGTCCTGGAGATCGGCGAGACCCTGGTGCCGGAGCACCGGCTGCGCATCGCCACGGGCTATGACGACCTCTACCACCTGACGCCCGAACGGGTGCTTCGGAACGTGCTGCAGCTCGGCTATCGCAGTGTCATCAACCACTATGTCGGAATGAGCCATTTTTTCCGGCTCAGGTCCGATGGGCTGGTCGATAACGGAGCCGCGTTGAACGCGCCTTGCACGGCCTGGCACGAGGACTTTGCCGAGCGGGCGGGAGCGCTTGGATTCGGGGTCATCTGGTCGCTATCCTACGAGCTGCTCGACCAGCATTGCCCGCAGGCGTGGAAGCAAAGGGCGGCCGACGGGTCGCCGGCGCTGACCGGCTGGGAGCCGCCTTCGGCGCTCCTGTCGCCGGCGCATCCCGGCGCCCTGGTCTGGTTGCAGGGCGTCGGCGCGGCCTTTGCTTTGATCGCCGTTGCGGCCGGTTTGCCGGTGCGGTTCCAGGTGGGTGAGCCCTGGTGGTGGGTGACGGTGGATCACCGAATCTGCCTTTACGACGACGCGGCGGTGGCGCGGTTCGAGCCGGTCGCGATCGCGGATGCGAGGGGACCGCTGGACGCGGCCCAACTCGCGACACTGGATGCGGCCGGGGAGGTTCTCGCGGAATCGACGGAGGCCCTGTGCGCGGCAGTGAAGGCGGTGGCGGCGCAGGCCGAGGTCTTGCTGCTCGCCTATCTGCCGTCCGTCCTCAATTCGGAGGCGCCGGAGGTGAAGAGGGCAAATCTGCCGGCCGGCTGGGCAGCCTCGGCCTTCGATGTGCTTCAGCTCGAGGATTATGACTGGGCGAGCAGGGGATCGCATGGCGCGACTGCGCGGGGCGTGGCGGAGGCGGCCGCGCGACTGGGCTATCCGCTGGTCGAGCAACATTACTTCGCGGGTTTCGTGCTCCGACCTCAGGATCGGCCGCAGTGGCATGCGGTTGCGGAGGCGGCGGAACGGGCGTTCGCGCGCGGGACCGCCGAGGTGTTTGTCTGGGCGCTTCCGCAGGTGATGAGGGACGGGTTTGTATGGTTTGCCGGGGAGGACGAGGTGGAGGCATTCGACGACGTGTTGTTCCCATTGGCGCTCGGGCGGGAGGCGAGGGTGGAACCGGCTTTTTCGACCGCGATCGTCGAGACGGCGGGTGGCGTGGAGCAGCGCAATTCCGAATGGGCCGACGCTCGGCTGCGCTTCGACGCGGGCGCGGGAGTTCGAAGCGAGACGGACTTGGCGGAACTGATTGCCTTCTTCCGGGCCAGAAGGGGTGCGGGCAGGGCGTTCCGGTTCCGGGATCCGTTCGACTTCAGCTCGAATGGAATGGCGGGCGAGCCCGGAGCCGCGGACCAGTTGCTCGGCACGGGCGATGGAGTCCGAACCGACTTCGAGCTCATCAAGAATTATGAGGGCCAGCAGCGACGAGTAACCCGCCCTGTGCAGGGCTCCGTTCGAGTGTCCGTCGACGGGGAGGAGCGGATGACCGGCTGGGGCCTGAGCGGCAAGGGCGTGGTGACGTTCGAAGGGCCGCCCGCCGCAGGGACGGCGGTGAGCGCGGGCTTTCGCTTCGACGTGCCCGTTCGTTTCGAGGAGGACCGGCTGGAGGTCAGCCGAGCGACTTTCCTTGCGGGGGAGGCGGCCAGCGTAAAGCTGATCGAGGTGCGGGAGCAGTTATGACCAGCTTCCTTTCCCGCGACCTCGTCACGATCGCGCTTTGCTGGCGGCTGGAGCGGCGAGACGGAGTGACGCTGGGGTTCACGTCGCATGACCGTGACCTGGTGGTGGACGGGCTGATCTATCTGGCGGCACCGGGGATGTTGCCGTCGCAAGTCAGCGTGTCGGACGAGCTGGATACCGACAGCGTCGATGTGAAGGGCGCGCTGACCAACGAGGCCATCCGGGGCGAGGATCTGCGCGCAGGACGCTGGGACGGCGCTTCGCTCGCCATTTTCATGACGGACTGGGAGGCGCCGGGGGCGGAGATTCTGATCGTCGCAAGAGGCGAGCTGGGGGAGGTGAGCATCTCCGGGGATGCGTTCGAGGCCGAGTTGAAGGGACCAACGATCGCCCTCGAGCGACCGGTCGTCGAGCAGACCTCACCCGAATGCCGCGCGAGCCTTGGCGACAAGAGATGCCGGATCGACATGGCAGCTCAGGTGCGGTTGGCGCGGATCGTCGCGTGCCAGGAAGCGGTGCTAACCGTCGACTCGGCGGAGCCGTCGACCGATGCTTACGCGTCGGGACGGGTGCGGTGGATCGGCGGAGCGAATAGCGGTCTTACGTCGCTCGTGCGGTCTTCCGCCGCCGACCAGCTTGTCTTGAGGGAGGCGCCATCGTTCGAGCCGTCCCCCGGCGACCTCGTCGAGATCAGCGAGGGGTGCAGCCGCAGCTTGGCTACCTGCTCAGCCCGCTTCGGCAACGCGGTGAATTTTCGTGGAGAGCCTCACCTTCCCGGAATGGATTTGCTGACCCGTTATCCGGGAGCCTGAGCGTTCCCGCGCCCGGGCGCCCTCAAAGCCGCGGGCCCGCGAGTCCGCGGCCAGGGCGAAGGCCATTGTTCACAACGAGGAGAAAGACGATGCGGCTGAGAGCTGGCCTTGGATTGCTGTTGCTTGGCCTCGGCGGGTGCGCGCACCTGCCGGATGGGGTCGACGTGGATTTCGAGAACGGGGTTGTCGAAGTCGGCCCGTGCAGGTGCAAGCTGCCGCGTCGGCAAGAAGCTGCGCCGACGCCGACCGCGGCTGAGAGCGATGAGCAGCCGCGCTGACTCGATCGTGGCGCGGGCGCGCGACTGTGTCGGCGTCCGCTTCAGAGCCCAAGGACGGGGGCGCGACGGGCTCGATTGTATCGGACTCGTCGCGTTTTCGCTCGCCATCAAGCAGGTGCGTTCGGACTACGCGTTGCGCGGAGGATCCAGCGCGCTGCTTGCCGCGGAGCTGCGAGCGGCGGGGCTGCGTCCGGTCGCGCGACCCGCGGCGGGCGACGTGTTGCTGATGCAGGCGGGGCCGGGCCAGCTGCATGTCGGCATCTGGACCGGCGAGGGTCTCGTACACGCCGATGCGGGGTTGCGGCGGGTGGTCGAAAGGCCAGGGCAAGCGCCGTGGCCGGTCATCTCCGCGTGGCGGCGACGGGGGAGGATCCGGTAAATGGCGACTCTTGTCCTCACGACTATTGGCACCTTGGTAGGAGGCCCGGTTGGCGGTGCGATCGGCGCCGTGCTCGGCCAGGCCGTCGACCAGCGGCTGTTCGCGCCCAAGGCGCGCCAGGGCCCGCGGCTTGGCGACCTGTCGGTGCAGACCTCGTCCTACGGCACGGCGATTCCGAAGATTTTCGGGACGATGCGAGTCTCCGGAACGGTGATCTGGTCGACGGATCTGATCGAGCGGCGTGCAACGACCGGGGGCGGGAAGGGACGGCCAGGAACGGTCGAATATAGCTATGCCGCCAGCTTCGCTGTCGCGCTGTCCGGTCGGCCGATCCTCGATGTTCGGCGGATTTGGGCAGACGGCAAGCTGTTGCGCGGCGCTTCGGGCGACTGGAAGGCAAAGACGGGTTTTCGGCTTCATCGCGGAAGCGAGGACCAGATGCCCGATCCACTGATCGCTTCCGTGGAAGGACCAGGGCAAACGCCGGCTTTTCGAGGCACCGCTTACGCTCTGTTCGAGGAGATGGAGCTGGCCGATTTCGGCAACCGCATTCCTTCACTCTCTTTCGAAGTCGTCGCCGATAGCAATCCGACCACCATTGGCGCCATCGCGCAGGAATTGAGCGAGGGATCCCTCGAGCCCGGCCAAACGCCGGTTCTGTCAGGCTTCGCGGCCATCGGCGACAGCGTCCGCGGAGCGATCGAAGACCTTGTTGAAATTGCGGGACTTTCAGTTCGGGATGATGGGGCCCGGGCGGTCCTGACCGTAGCTTCGCCGCCGGCGCTGCTGATCGAAAGGGGGAGTGAGGTCGGGCGGCGTGAGGTGGTTCGGAGGGCGGCCGCAGCGCTGCCCCGCGAAGTAAGCGTCACCTATTACGAGCCGGCGCGCGACTACCAAACGGGCCTTCAGCGGGCGAGCGCGGGAGACGGTGCCGAAGCGCGCGGGGAACGGCGGGCGCTCCCGGCGGTGCTCGATGCAATTTCGGCTAAGGCATTTGCCGAGCAAAGGCTCGAGAGCTTGTGGGCGGGCCGAGAGAATGCGGTCGTGATCCTTGGCTGGTCGCGGGCTGGACTGAGGCCGGGAACGCTGGTCCGGCTGGAAGGTGCTGGCGGCCTGTGGCGCATCGAGCGAGCGACGACCGGTGCGATGACCGTGCGGCTCGAGCTCGTCCGTGTCCTGGGCGGCTCACTTGCAGCTCCGGCATCAGCCAGTCCCGGGCGTGTGCTGGAGCAGTCTGACCTGTCACATGGGCCGACAGTGGTGCGCCTTCATGAGCTGCCTTCGCTTGACGGAGCGGCGGAGCGGCCCGTGGTGGCCGCGCTTGCCGCGGGACCGGAGACCGGTTGGCGCCGGGCGGCACTGTCCGCGAGCTTCGACGGCGGGGTTAGCTGGACAGACGTCGGCATGACTGCCGCTCCCGCGGTGCTCGGCACAGCGACGACGCTGTTGGGGCAAGCGGGATCGGCTCTCATCGACCTGGAGGGCAGCGTCGAGATCGAGCTCCTCAACGACGGGATGGAATTGTTGTCCCGCGACGACGACGCGCTGCTCGCCGGAGCGAACCTCGCCTTGATCGGCGCGGAACTGGTCCAGTTCGGACGCGCGGAGCGGCTGGGTCAAAGGACCTACCGCCTTGCACATTTGCTGCGGGGGCGACGGGGAACGGAATGGGCGGCCGCGGCTCATTGGGCCGGGGAAGGATTCGCTCTTCTCGAGCTGCAAAGCGCGCGACCCATCGAGCTTCCGTCGGGCCTCGCAACGGGCGCTGTCGTGCAACTGCTGGCGTCCGGTGTTGGCGATGAGGACCCGTGCCAAGCCGAACTGACGTTGAGCGGAGAGGCCCTGAAGCCGTCGGCACCGGTTCATCTCACGGCTGAACCTGTCAGCGGAGGCACGCAAATCCGCTGGGTACGCCGGAGCCGCCAGGGCTGGGCCTGGGCGAGCGGCGCGGACACGCCCCTGGCCGAGGAGCAGGAGCGCTATCGCCTGACCTTCAACGGCCTGCGCAGCGTCGAGCTTCTGAGTCCCGCGCATTTCTACACTTCCGGGGAGCGCGCGGCGGTCGGCCCGGGGCCGGTTACGGTCGAGATCGTTCAGCTCGGCACCCATGCGGCCTCGCAGCCGAGCGCCATCATCATTCCGTAACCGACAAGGAGAGAACACGATGACGGAACGGAGCGCGCGCTTCGCCTTGCCCCTGCTGCAGCCGGGGCAGGCCCAGAAGGAGATCTTCCACAATGAGGCGCTGACGGCCGTGGACCTATTGCTCGACGCGGCAGTGGAGGGGCCGCCGATCGGTGCTCCTCCTGCGAGCCCCGAGATCGGCGAGTGCTGGATCGTGGCCACTGGTGCGACGGGCGTATGGGCGGGCGAGGAAAATCGCATCGCAGGGTGGACGGCGGGCGGCTGGAGGTTCCTCCAGCCTCAACCGGGCACACGAGTTTGGAACAAGGTTTCGAGCTTGTGGCTCTACTGGGACGGCTCCGCTTGGAGCGATGGCAGCCTTCCCGCGGCGGCGCTGGTCGTCGCGGGACAGAAAGTGGTCGGTTCGCGCCAGGCCGCCATACCAAGTCCTTCTGGTGGAACGACAATTGACGGCGAGGCCCGCGCTGCCGTCGCCTCCGTCATTGTGGCTTTAAGGACACATGGCCTGATCGATTGACGAAAGAGCATCTTCCCATGCAACCTCAGACGCGCACGTGGGTTTGGGGTGCGCCTGATCATCGGGGGTTCATCTTCTTCGCAAGCTGAGGCCTTTGTGCAACAGGTGCGGGGTGAAGTGCGCTTGCGCCGAAACCTCCGGTACCGTAATGAGTCCTAGTCGTCGGATACCCGACGCAGAAGAAAGGGGAAGATTATGCGGAAGCTCGCCATTGCAGTGGCGCTGTCGACCACCGTCCTTGCTGGCCCGGCTCTCGCGCGTGATGGCGCTTGGTATGTCGGCGGTGACTTCGGTGCGATGATCGTCGAAGACGTTGATCTGTCGTTCGATCCGGATGGAGCCAACCGAGTTCTGACGCTCGATCATGACTACGGTTATGACGGCGCTCTGTTCGTCGGTTACGATTTCGGTGCGTTCCGGCTCGAGGCCGAAGTCTCGTACAAGAGCGCTGAGCTCGAGGGATATAACTCCGCGGTTCCGGGTCTGCCGGGCTTCTCGCCGGGCTTCATCCCGGGCTCGCGGGTCGCTGGCGGTGGTGAAACCAACGTCCTGAGCGGCATGATCAACGCGATGCTCGACTTCGGCGACGATGACGGCATCAGCGGCTTTATCGGCGGTGGCGCCGGTATCGCTCGAGTTGACTTCAGCAACCTGCGCGCGTTCGCCAACCAGGGTGCGTTCCTCGACGACTCTGACACGAACTTCGCGTGGCAGGCGATTGCCGGCGTTCGCGCCGCGATCACTCCGAACATCGACGTGACGCTGCGTTATCGCTTCTTCAACGTCGAGAACGTCGACATGGTCGGCTTCAACGGCCAGGACGTCGAAGGACGCTTCCGCTCGCACTCGCTGCTCGGCGGCATCACCTTCAACTTCGGCGCGCCGGAGATTGTGGTCGATGATTGCGTTGCTCCGAACTACCGCGACGCCAACGGCGTGTGCGTCACTCCGCCGCCGCCCTGCCCGGACGGTTCGGCCCGTGACGCCAACGGCCAGTGCCCGATCGTCGATCCGATCGTGACCTGCCCGCCGCCGCCGCAGAGCGATGGCACGACTCAGGTTCGCCAGAGCCAGCTGTCCACCTGCCCGCGTCCGGCTGCTCGCCCGGTCGGTCCGTTCATCATCTACTTCGACTGGGATCGCGACGATCTGACTGCGACCGCCCGCGCTCGCCTCGACGAGGTGGCTCAGGTGTATCAGCAGACCGGTCAGGCTCAGGTCGTTCTCGCCGGTCACGCCGACCGTTCGGGTTCCGCGACCTACAACGTCGGCCTGTCGCAGCGCCGCGCGAACAACACCCGCGACTACCTCGCGAGCCGCGGTGTTCCGTCTGGTGCGATGACCACGCAGGCGTTCGGTGAGAGCCGGCCGGCGGTCGAGACTGCCGATGGCGTCCGCGAGCCGGACAACCGTCGCGTGGAGATCACCTTCGGTCCGGGTTCGGGCTTCTAAGAAGCACGTTCCTTCCCGCTGCTTCGGCAGCGGGACTCGAAGCCAAGATCGGGAGCCGGCCTGCAAGGGTCGGCTCCCTTTCTTTATGCCCTCCTTCCGCCACCTAATTGTCTGTTCCTCGCGCCACTCCTTTGTTAACGGGCCTGCAAATTCCCGTGACTGGAGTGCTCAATGCGGATCGCGATCATTGGGACCGGCTATGTCGGCCTGGTCTCCGGCGCCTGCTTTTCCGATTTCGGCCATGACGTGATCTGCGTCGACAAGGACGAGTCGAAGATCGACGCTCTGCTAAAGGGCGTCATGCCCATCTTCGAGCCGGGTCTCGACCAGCTCGTCGAGCGTAACGTCCGCCAGGGCCGGCTCTCCTTCACCACCGACCTCGCCGAGGGCGTCAAAGGCGCGGAGGCGATCTTTATCGCGGTGGGCACTCCCTCGAGGCGCGGCGACGGCCACGCCGATCTGTCCTATGTCTACGGCGTAGCGCACGAGATCGCAGCCGCGCTCGACGGCCCTGCGGTCGTTGTCACCAAGTCGACCGTCCCGGTCGGCACCGGCGACGAGGTCGAGCGGATCCTGCGCGAAGTCGCTCCCGACGCGGTGGTGTCGGTGTGCTCCAATCCCGAATTCCTCCGAGAAGGCGCGGCGATCGAGGACTTCAAACGCCCCGACCGCATCGTCATCGGAGTCGAGGATGTGCGCTCCGAAGAGGTGATGCGCGATGTCTACCGGCCGCTCTACCTCAACCGAGCGCCGATCCTCTTCACCTCGCGCCGCACCGCCGAGCTGATCAAATATGCGGCCAACGCCTTCCTCGCGACCAAGATCACGTTCATCAACGAGATCGCGGACCTGTGCGAGGAGGTTGGCGCCGACGTCCAGGACGTCTCGCGCGGCATCGGTCTCGACAACCGCATCGGGCCCAAGTTCCTTCACGCCGGCCCGGGCTATGGCGGCTCCTGCTTCCCGAAAGACACGCTCGCGCTGCTCAAGACCGCCGAGGACTATCAGTCGCCGGTCCGCATCGTCGAGGCGGTTGTGAAGGTGAACGACGCCCGCAAGCGCGCGATGGGCCGCAAGGTCATCAAGGCGCTCGGCGATGAGCCTCGGGGCAAAACCGTCGCCTTGCTTGGCCTCGCATTCAAGCCCAACACAGACGACATGCGCGACGCGCCGTCGATCGCGATCTTCCAGGCGCTCGAGGACGCCGGAGTGAACGTGCGCGGCTACGATCCCGAAAGCGTCGAGCAGGCGCGGCCGATGATGCCGGGCATGGCTTTCTGCGACACGCCCTACGCCGCTGCCGAGGGCGCCGACGCGGTCGTGCTCGTCACCGAATGGGACGTGCTCCGAGCGCTGGATCTAAGGCGCGTGAAGGCCGCCATGGCGGGCGACGTGCTCATCGATCTGCGCAACGTCTATACGCCCGACGAGGTGATCGCCGCCGGCTTCCAGTGGCAGGGCGTCGGCAAGCCGATGCGCGGACGCACGGGCAGCATCGAGATAGCGGATCGCGAGGCCGTCTCGGTCTGAGCAACCCTTCGTCGGCGGCGTTCGTTGCGTCGTTGAACAATCCCCAGGCAGATGGAGCATGACATGCTGGTGAGGAAGACGTTGCCGATCGCGGCGCTGTGCGGGCTGGCGGTCGCCGCATGCGTACCGAGCGGCGCCCCGGGCGATGCCGGCGCACCTCCCACTGTCTCTCAAGCGAGCGCTCGCATCGCCGATTCAAGCGGTCGTCAGCTCGCCGTTGCGAGTGCCGCTCAGCAGAATGACGGTCTTCGCATTTCCGTCAGCGCGAGCGGGCTTCGCCCCGGCAGCTACGGCCTTCATGTTCATGCGGTCGGCCGCTGCGACGCGCCCGACTTCACGAGCGCTGGCCCGCACTGGAACCCGACCATGCGCCAACACGGCAGCCAGAACCCGCAAGGGGCTCATCGCGGTGACCTTCCCAACCTCATCGTCGGTGCGAACGGCCAGGGCGAGATCGCCTTCACCATTCCCGAGGCGCGGCTCTCCGGCGGCGTTGGCGGCATGCTCGATGCGGACGGAGCAGCCATCGTCCTGCATGCCGGTCCGGACGATTACCGCACCGATCCCAGCGGCAATAGCGGCGCCCGCATCGGCTGCGGCGTGTTCGGTTAGACGGGCTCCCCAGCGGCACGGGCGCGCTCGAAGCGGGATGCCTCGAGCTCGCCGATGCGCCGCGAGCCGAGCCAAAGCCCGACGAGGGTCAGCGGCGGCATCAGGTAGAGCGCGAAGATTCCGGTCGCGAGGTCGCCCGTGAGAACGGACATCTTGCCGGCATAGTAGGGGCCGAGCGCGAGGCCGACCATGGTCGTTCCAAGCACATAGGTCGCGCCCGCCGTTGCCCGCATTCGCGGAAGCACGAGGTCCTGGAGCGTGGCGACCGCCGCCCCCACCCAGGCCGAGGCGAACATGTGCGCCAGCGGGTTGACCAGATAAAAAGCGCCGAGGCTGTCCGTGGTCAGCAGGAAGGCGACCAGCGGGATCGGAACGACCACCGAGATCATGTTGACGAACAGCCGTCCGCGCGGATCACGCTGGCGCCACAGATCCGAGGCATAGCCGCCCAGTATCACTCCTGCCGCCGCCGACACGGCCGCACACCAGCCGATGATGAGGCCGATCTCCTCCTTAGCCGAGAGACCGGCGACGAAGCGGCTCGCCTGGCTACCTCCGCCGTAGAAACGAGCCTCGACATAGGGCGGGATCCAAAAGCTCGTCGCATAGGTGACGAAGGCGATGCTGCCGAATGCCAGGACCATGACGACGACGGCAGGCGTGCCCCAGATCAGCCGATAGGTCGGCAGGTCGCGATGCTTCAGCGACTGGATCCACGAGAATACCGCGTAGATGCCGAGTCCATATGCAAGCCATTGCGGAGCGTCGCCGGTGACTGCGTAAAGGCCGTAGCCGACCGCCACCACCAGCCCGAGAACCATCAGGTTGATCGGCAGGGCGCCCGGAATCCGGCTGACGCTGAGCAGGGTAAGCGGCGGCAGGATCGCGACCAGCTCGCGCCCGAAATCGCGCCAGGCATTGGGCCGCACCACCGGTTCGGGCCGGCCGTCGGACTCCCCGCGGCGCGGCTCGCGCAGGGTCAGCACCCACAAGGCGAGCAGAAGGCCGGGGATACCCACGGCGAGGAAGGCCGCCTGCCACCCCGCAAGGCCGAGAGGCGCGCCGGCCGGGTTCGGATAGGCGCCGTTCCACGCCGCCACCACGGCGCCGCCGATGGGCAGGCTCAGAGCGCCGCCAATGTAGAGCCCGCTCGAATAGATCGACAGGGCAGTCGCGCGCCGCTCCTTGGGGAAGCTGTCCGAGATCATCGAATAGGCCGCGGGCGACGCGCTCGCCTCGCCGATGCCGACGCCGATCCGGGCGGTGGCGAGCATTCCGAAGCTGCTGGCGAAACCCGAGAAGGCGGTCATCGACGACCACAAGGCGAGCCCGATCGCCATCAGCCGGCCGCGGTACCAGCTGTCGGCGAGCCGCCCGAGCGGAATTCCGAACAACGCATAGAAGACGGCAAAGGCGGTGCCGTAGAGGAAGCCGATCTGGGCGTCGGACACGCCAAGGTCGCGCTTGATGTCGCCCACCAGGATCGACAGGATCTGCCGGTCGATGAAGTTGACGATGTAGACGAGCACCAGGACGAACAAGGCGTACCAGGCGTAAGCCGAGACTCGAGGTGCACGGGCACCTTCAGTTGCAACCGCGTGCTCGGCCATCCTCACCCTCGCATTGCTCTGTCCGTGGCCAATGGCTAGCAGAGGGCCGGCTTTTGGCAATGCGGGTATGAGGTCGCGATGACTGCGTCGGTTCTGTTCGTCTGCCTCGGCAATATCTGCCGATCGCCGCTCGCAGAGGCGGCCCTGCGTGCAGAGGCGGAGCGGATCGGCTTGGACCTCGAGGTCGACTCCGCCGGCACGGGCGATTGGCACCTGGGCTATCCGCCCGATCCGCGCTCGGTCGCGGTTGCGGAGCGCAACGGCGTCGACATCTCGAATCTTCGCGCCCGCCAGGTCCGGCCGGAGGATTTCCACGCCTTCGACCACATCATCGCTCTCGACCTCCAGAATCTCGCCAATCTCGAGGCGATACGTCCGGCGGATTCGAAGGCCGAGCTGTCGCTCCTGATGGACCACGTGTCCGGTCGGGAAGGGCAGGCGGTGGCCGATCCTTATTATGGCGAGGACAGCCATTTCGACACGACCTGGCAGGAGGTCACCGAAGGCGCCGCCGCTCTCGCCCGAAAGCTCAAGGAGCAACACGGCTGAGCGCGTTCCGCGACAAGGTCGCGACGCTGACCGGCGTCGCGCCGGAGCGAATCCAGCGCCTCTATGGGGGCGATCTGTCGGAAGTGCTGCTTCTCCAGCGCGACGGGGGCCAGCCGGTCGTCGCCAAGGGCGGCCCGTCCGCCGGGACCGAGGCGCAGATGCTTCGCGAGCTCGCCGGCGCAGGAGTTCGGGTGCCAGCGGTCGAGGCGGAATATGGCGACGTTCTTCTGATCGAATATGTCGAGGCGGACGAGGCGTTCACGCCGCGGGCCTGGGCGGACATCGGGACCCAGGTCCGGGCGATGCACGGTCATCTCGGGGACAGCTTCGGCTGGCCTGTCGACTATGCCTTCGCTTCGGTGCGTCTCGACAACAAGCCCGGCGGGGACTGGCCCGGTTTCTGGGGCGAGCAGCGGCTGGTCGAGACAGCAGCTTTGCTCGACCGCCCATGGCGCGATCGGGTTGAGCAGCTCGTGGCGCGGATTGGAGACCTGCTTCCGGCCGGCCCGCCTGCCTCGCTTCTCCACGGCGACCTTTGGGCCGGCAACATGCTCGTCAAGGACGGGCGGCTGGCGGCCTTCATCGACCCCGCCTGCTATTACGGCCATGCCGAGGTCGATCTGGCGATGATCTGCCTGTTCGGTCGTCCCGACGCGGCGTTCTGGGACTCGTACGGGCAGCTCGAACCCGGATGGGAAGCGCGCCGGACCGTCTACCAGCTTTTCCCTGCGCTGGTTCACCTCCGGCTGTTCGGATCCAGCTACGCGCCTCTCGTCGAGCGCCTGCTGGCCGCTGCCGGCGCTTGACATTCGCGCTCTAATTAGCTAATTAGCTAAATAACGAATTAGGGAGCGGGGGAAAGTTCGATCGGCGCCGTCATGACCGAGCCTGGGCAATGAACGTCATCTTCGAGGCGCTCGCTCACCCGACAAGGCGGGCCATTCTCGAGATGCTGAAGAGCGGCTCCAAGACGGCGGGCGAGATCGCAGAGGCTTTCGACGTCTCGAAACCGACGATGTCGGGCCATTTCGCCAAGCTGAAGGAGGCTGGCCTGATCCAGGCCGATCAGCGCGGGAACACGATTTTCTATTCGATCAACATGAGCGTGCTCGAGGAGGCACTTCTCGGATTCATGAACAAGGTGGGCGTCAGCGCCCGCAAGGAGGGAGAAGCGACATGACCCGCAAGACCGTGGGCCTGGCGTCACTGCTGGTGGTAGCGACGCTCGCCGCTGCCGCCGCGATCGGCGGCACGATGATGCCGGACGGGATCCAGCTTCCGACCCATTGGGGTATCAGTGGTGAGCCCGATGCCTTCGCCGACAAATGGACGGCTCTGCTGTTGCCGGTCGGGCTAACGGCCGGCGTTTCGCTGCTCTTCTACTTCCTCCCGGCGCTCGAGCCGCGCGGCGAGGGCCTCGCCCGGAGCCAGGGTCTTTACCTGTGGGGCTGGATCGCCATCCTGCTGCTCGGTGCGGCGATCCAGCTTGCCCTGTTGTCCACCGGCTTGGGCTGGGGAATCCCGGTCAATCATCTGATCGTCGGCGCTCTCGCGGTTATGCTGGTGCTGATCGGCAACCAGCTCGGCAAGTCCCGATCGATGTATCTCATCGGGGTGCGTACGCCGTGGACGCTGGCCAGCGAGGAGGTGTGGATCAAGACTCATCGCCTGTGCGGCAAGCTGATGGTTCTGGGCGGTCTCGCCATCCTCGTCGCAGCCTTCTTGCCGCTGCCGTCGGGACTTCTGGCGACGATAGCGATCGTCGTGATCGCCGTCGCGGCCGGCGTGCCGATCCTCTACTCCTTCATCGCCTGGAGGCGCGAGCGGCGCACGGATCAGGCGAGGGGGTAGGTCGCGATCTCGCTATGGATCGCCCTGTCGGGCGTCAGGCGGCTTTCGCACAGGCTGAACTCGTCGACCCTAAAGGGCACGCCTCGAAGCGTTCCCGACTGGGAAAGAAAGCCATCCGGCCTGACGGCGTCGCGGCCGAGCCGAGCCAGCGTGATGTGCGGGTGGAAGGCGCGGCGGTCCGGCTCGATCCCGACTCGTGCGATCGCCTGGTCGACCTTCTTGTGAAGCGCATGGACGGGCTCGGCGGGGGTTACTCCCGCCCATATCGTCGCCGGGATTCCCCGCCGATCGAACATGCCGAGGCCGCTTACCGCCAATTCGAAAGTGGGATGATGGATCGAACCGAGCGCGGCATGCACGTCCTCGGCCTGGTGCCGGTCCACCTCGCCGATGAAGCGAAGGGTGAGGTGCAGCTGGTCGTCGTCCTGCCAGCGCGCTCCGCTGATCCCGCTCATGAGGTCGATCAGCATGTCGCGGACCTCGGAAGGCGGTCGGACAGCTACGAAGAGCCTATGCATACGAGGCTCTTAGGGGCCGTCGAGTAGCGGCGCCAGCGCCCGCGGCCCCGGAAAACCGCCGGTTTCCCGTTGCTGATCTCTGCGGCTAACAATGTGTTTCGCTTGAAATCGGACCGCTTTCTTCTGATATGAATGACTGACGGCATCCAGAGCCGCGCAAAGGAGATAGTGGAAATTATGTCAGATCGGTTCGACACGCGCTTCGGCGCGCCGCCGCAGACGGGCTTGAACCCGGCGACGGGTTATGCCGGCCGTGACGTGGCCGGTTACGACGCTGGCCTGCGCAAGCACATGCTGTCGGTCTACAACTACATGGCCTCGGGCGTGCTGTGGACGGGTATCGTCGCGCTGCTGTTCGCAAGCAGCGGCATGGCCTATGACATCATGGTCGGCCCGGGCATCCTGAAATATGTCATCATGTTCTCGCCGCTGGCGTTCGTGATGGTGCTGAGCTTCGGCATCAACCGCCTTTCGACCGGAACCGCGCAGCTGCTCTACTGGGCGTTCGCGACCGTCATGGGCCTGTCGATGTCGACGATTTTCCTGGTTTTCACCGGTGAGTCGATCGCGGCGACCTTCTTTGCGACTGCCGCCGCCTTCGCCAGCCTGAGCCTCTACGGCTACACGACCAAGAAGGACCTGAGCGCCTTCGGCACGTTCCTGATCATGGGCGTGGTCGGCCTGCTGGTGGCGATGATCGTCAACATGTTCATGCAGTCCGAAGCGATGATGTACGCGATCAGCGTGATCGGCGTGCTGCTGTTCGCCGGCCTCACGGTCTATGACACGCAGCGGATCAAGAGCCTCTACTTCCAGGTCGCGGGCACCGATTTCCTCGGCAAGGCCGCGATCATGGGCGCGCTGTCGCTCTATCTCGACTTCGTGAACATGTTCACCTTCCTGCTCAACCTGATGGGCAGCCGCGACTAAGCGCGCCGCCGCAGGGCAGAAAACAGAAAGGCCCGGTGGCGACACCGGGCCTTTTCTTTTGGCGATGATGAGTGGTCAGCGTGCCGTGCCCGAGTGGCCTACGGCAGGCCGTTCAGCATGAAGCAGGCGAGTCCGAAGCCCATCAGGCCCAGGACAGCCGGGGCAAGGATGGTGACCGCCGCTCCGGCGGCGCCCGCAGCCCAGCGCCGTGCCCGAAAATCGTGGATCGTCTTGATGCCGCAGTAGATGAAAGTGGCGAGCGCAAGCGCGATCATGGCGATGCCGGCGATCATAACCCTTTCCCCGGCGCCGTCTTCTGCCTGTCCATCAAGCCGCAAGCCCTTCGAACTGGAGCCGCGCGAGGCGGGCGTAGAGGCCGTTCTGGGCGTTGAGGCTGTCGTGCGTGCCTTCCTCGACGATCTCGCCCTTGTCCATGACGACGATCCGGTCGGCAGCACGGACGGTCGCGAGGCGGTGGGCGATGACCAGAGTGGTGCGGTTCTCGAACAGCCGCTCGAGGCTCTGCTGCACGAGCCGTTCCGATTCCGCATCGAGCGCCGAGGTGGCCTCGTCGAGAAGCAGCAGCGGTGCGTCGCGGAGCAAGGCGCGGGCGATCGCCAGGCGTTGGCGCTGGCCGCCTGACAGACGCGCGCCGCCCTCGCCGAGATAGGTGTCCAGCCGGTCGGGAAGGGCGCGGAGGAATTCGGCGGCATTGGCGGCCTCGGCGGCAGCCCACAACTCCTCGTCGCTCGCCTCCCACTTCCCGTAGCGCAGATTGTCGCGCGCGGTCGCGGCGAAGATCACAGTCTCCTGCGGAACGATCGCGATGCGGGCGCGGATGTCGGCGGGGTCCGCCTCGCGGAGGTCGACTCCGTCGATCCGGACGCTTCCGGCCTCGGGGTCGTAGAAGCGCTGTGCGAGCTGGAAGAGCGTCGATTTGCCGGCGCCCGAGGGCCCGACCACAGCAAGCGTCTCGCCCCGCTTCACCTCCAGGCTGAACCCGCTGAGAGCGCTCACTTCCTGCCTTGTCGGGTAGCGGAAGGTGATGCCCTCGAGCGCCAGAGTGCCGAGCGGCGGGTCGGGCAGCGCGACCGGGTCAGCCGGTGCCCGGATCGCGGGCTCCTGCGACAGGAGCTCGGCCAAGCGGCCGGCCGCTCCAGCGCCGCGCAGCAATTCGCCATAGACCTCCGTCAACGCACCGAACGAGCCGGCCACCAGTCCGCCCGTCAGCACGAAAGCAGCGATCGTGCCCCCGGTGATTCTGCCCGCCGCGACGTCGAGCGCGCCCTGCCACATCACCAGCGTGATCGATCCGAACACGAGGGTGATCACCACCGCGGTCATCACCGCCCGAAGCAGGATCCGAGTCCGGGCCGTCGCGAAGACCGCGTCGACCGCGGCACGGAAACGGCTCGCCTCGCGCTCCTCCTGGCCGAACGCCTGGACGATCTTCATCGCGCCCATCGTCTCGTCGACCATCGCTCCGACCTCGGCCACCCGGTCCTGGCTCTTGCGCGATACGGTGCGCAGCTTGCGGCCGAAAAAGGTGATCGGAAGAACCACCACCGGGATGACGATCATCAGCATAGCGGTAAGGCGCGGGGCGAGGGCGAACAGATAAGCCAGGCCGCCGACCGCCATCAGCAGATTGCGAAGGACGACCGATACTGTCGAGCCGACCACGCCCTCGATGATCGTCGTGTCCGCGGTCAGGCGCGAGGCGATCTCCGACGGCCGGTTCTCCTCGAAATAAGCGGGCTCGAGGCGAAGCAGGTTTCGGTCGACTGCGACTCGCAGGTCCGCGACGACACGCTCGCCGAGCCAGGAGACGAAATAGAAGCGGGTCGCTGTCGCGGCGGCCATGATCCCGACGATCAGAAGCAGATATTGGAACCAGCGACTGATGTCCTCGCCGTTGCCGCCGAAGCCGCGGTCGATGATCAGCCGGAACGCGCTCGGGATTGCTAGCGTCGCCGCCGCGGCCACGATGAGGGCCAGGATCGCTCCGGCGACATGACCGCGGTAGCGGGCGACGAAGCGCCAGATGATCAGGAGGTTGGCGAACTTGCCCGGCTGAGCGCTTTCGCCCGGGCCGTTGCTGTCGCCGGTAACGGGTGTCGCGGCCATGGCGCGGGCCTAGCAGCGGTGCCTTCCCCGCTCAATGGCGGCCGAGCGGGGAGGGCATTTGTCGGACGATTGGGATGGAACAAGCCTTATCCGCCGGCTATTCCATCCCCATATCGGGCGGGCTGGAGATTGAATGCTTTACGACGCGTATGAAGTGCAGCGCTCGCTGCTTTCCGGGGCGAGCGCCATGGCCGACATCAGTGCCGGCCTCCTCAACAACCCCGCCAACCCGTTCGCTTATTCGGGCATGGGCCCGATCATGGCGTCGGCCCTTCAGGTCTTCGCTCACGCCTCGGCGCCGCGCGGCAAGCCGGAGTTCGGATTCCAGGCCACCGTCGTGGACGGCCGCGAAGTCGCGGTCCGCGAGGAGATCGTACTTCGCAAGCCGTTCGGACAGCTCAAGCGCTTCCGCCGCGAAGGCGTCGAAAGCGGGCCCAAGCTGCTCATCGTCGCCCCGATGTCCGGCCATTACGCCACGCTTCTGCGGGGCACGGTCGAGCGGATGCTTCCGGGCCATGACGTCTACATCACCGACTGGCGCGACGCGAAGCTCGTCCCGCTCGAGGAAGGAGGCTTCGATCTCGACGACTATGTCGATTATCTGATCGAGTTCATGGAGCATATCGGCGGCCGCCCCCATGTCCTCGCGGTGTGCCAGCCCTCGGTGCCCGCTTATGCGGCAGCAGCGCTGATGAGCGCTCGAAAGCACCCGAACCGGCCGGCGACTCTCACGATGATGGGCGGCCCGATCGACACGCGCGAGGCACCGACGGAGGTCAACACCGTCGCCACTCAGCGGCCCTTCTCCTGGTTCAAGAACAATGTCATCGCCACCGTTCCCTATCTCTATCCGGGGCAAGGGCGGGCGGTTTATCCGGGCTTCCTTCAGCTCGCCGGCTTCATGGCGATGAATTTCGGAAACCACCTCGTCAGCCATTGGGGGATGTTAAAGCATCTCGTCGAAGGCGCCGACGAGAACGCCGAAGCGACGATGGCCTTCTACGAGGAATATCGCTCGGTCTGCGACATGACCGCCGAATTCTATCTCCAGACGATCGACGTCGTGTTCCAGCGCCACCTCCTGCCCAAGGGCGAGATGACCCACCGCGGAGTTCCGGTGGATCCGGCCGCGATCACGGACATTCCGTTGCTGGCCATCGAGGGCGAGCGCGACGACATCTCGGGTCTCGGCCAGACCAAGGCCGCACTGACCATCGCCACCAGCCTGCCCGCGTCGATGAAGAGCTACTATATGGCCGAGCGTGTCGGCCATTACGGCATCTTCAACGGCAGCAAGTGGCGAACCAAGATCGCCCCGGTCGTCGAGGAGTGGATCGCGCGCGCCGAGAATCCGCTCGCAAAGGCCGCCTAAGTCATTGAATTCCAGCGAAGGCGCGCCACATTCCTGACAGTTCGCAACAACTGAAAGGAGGTGGTCTGATGTCTCATTGTCAAATGCCGTTCGCGGCTAGCCAGGTGAGCGCAGCCTCCGCGGAGGTCCGCGCCTGACTTCAGGCCGCTTTCGGCTGACAATGGAAAGGCCGTCCCGAAAGGGGCGGCCTTTCTCTTTTCAGTCCGCGATGACGGGCGTGCCGCCGGCCATCGGCCGCGCCTTCCTGAGCAGCAGGAGCAGCGGCGCCGCGGCCAGGCAGACCAGCATCATCAGGTGGAAGTCGTCGATATAGGCGATCATCATCGCCTGGCGGGTGATCTCCGCATCGAGCAGCGCGAGCCCGGACTGCGCCAGAGGCTCGGCGGCCGCGATCTGGGGCGGCAAATTGGCGATGGTGCTCTGGGTCACATGCTGGGCAAGGTCCGCATGGCTGACCTGCACGTTGCGCGCGAGCAGGGTCGTCACCATCGAGATCCCGATCGAGCCGCCGAGGCTCCGGGCCAGATTGAACAGGCTGGCCGCCGTGGTCCGATAGTGCGGAGCGAGGCTGCTGAACGCGAGCGTCTGAAGCGGCACGAACATCAGGCCGATACCCAGCCCCTGCACGACACCGCTGACGATGATCGGCTGGCGATCCATCTCAAGCGTGAACCCCGACATCTGCCACAGCGACAGCGCCATCAGCGAGATTCCGCCGAGGATCAGCAAGCGCGCGTCGATCTTGCCGACGAGGCGCCCGGCGATGACCATCGAGATCAGGGTGCCGATGCCCCGCGGCGCGGTCAGGAATCCTGAATCGAGCACGCTGTAGCCGTAGAGGCGCTGGAGAAGCGGCGGCAGCAGGGCCAGGCCGGCGAGGAGCAGAACCCCCGTCACCGCCATGAAGATGAGCCCGGTCACGAAATTGCGGTCCTTGAACAGGGCCGGCGGAAGCAGCGGCTGCTTGCCCGTCATCATGTGGATCGTGAACATCCACAAGGCGGCGATCGCGATTCCCGCCTCGGCCATGATCTCCCAGCTGTCGAACCAGTCGAGCTGTTGCCCGCGGTCGAGCATGAGCTGCATCGCGCCGACTCCGACCGCGAGCATGGCAAAGCCGAACAGGTCGAAGCGCACCGATTTTCTGGGAGCGGTGGGCAGGAAGCGGATCAGCATCAGGGCTGCCAGTGCGCCGACCGGCAGGTTGACCAGGAACACCCAGCGCCAATTGAAATATTCGGTCAGCCAGCCGCCGAGCACCGGGCCCAGGATCGGCCCGATCATGATCCCGCCGCCGAACAGCGCCATCGCCCGCGCATGGCGTTCGGGCGGGTTGATGTCGAACAGCACCGACTGCGACAGCGGCACGATGAAGGCGCCGGCAACGCCCTGCGCCGCGCGGAACAGCACCATCTCCTCGAGGCTGGTGGCGATCGCGCAGAGCACCGAGAAACCGGTGAAGGCGATGGTCGCCCACACGAACAGCCGCTTGCGCCCGATCCGCTCGGTCAGCCAACCGGTGATCGGAATCGCGATGGCCGAGGCGACGATATAGCTCGTCAGCACCCAGTTCACCGTCTCCGGAGTCGCCCCCAGGCTGGTCTGCATGTGAGGCAGTGCAACGTTGGCGATCGTCGTGTCGAGGACCTGGAGCAACGTCGCCAGCATCACCGCGATCGTCACGGCGGCGCGGCGGCCGCCGGTCATGTCGCTGCTCAGTGCAGGCACGGGGAGGGCGGCGCTCGCCATCGCGGAGGCCTAGCGGCGCTGAACGGAAGCCGTTTGGCCGGGCCCCTGGGCCGGCCGCTCGCGCACGTCGACCGCGACATGGGCGGAAAGGCCCGCGATCATCGGCCGCCCGGGATCGCCGTCGATCGCGATCCGCACCGGCACGCGCTGGGTCACCTTGACCCAATTGCCGTTGGCGTTCTGCGCCGGAAGCAGCGAGAATTGCGAGCCGGTGCCGTGCCCGATGCTGTCGACATGACCCTGGATCCGAACGCCCGGATAGGCGTCAAGCTCGACTTCGGCGGGCTGGCCTACGAACATGTTGGCCAGGTCCGTCTCCTTGTAATTGGCCTCGACATAGGTCGTCGCGCTTCGAACCAGCGTGAGCAGCGGTACCCCGGAAACTGCTGCTCCGCCGACCTGGAGGCGGTCGATCTGGCTGACGTAACCGTCGGCCGGAGCGCGCACTTCGGTACGGCTGAGGTTGAGCTGCGCCTGCTGGCGAGCGACTTGCGCCGCCTGCAGCGCAGGCTGGTTCGTCGTCGTGCCCGGAGCGATAGCGGCGCGCGCGGTGGCCGCATCGGCACGCGCATTGGCGAGCCTCTCGCGCGCCTCGTCGACGGTGTGCTGGGCCGCATCATACTGGGCCCGCGTCGTGAATCCGCGCTGGAGGAGGGCGGCGTAGCGCTCGAAATTGGCCTGCGCGAAGCCGAGGTTGCGCTCTGCGCCGGCAATGTCCGCGGCGGTGCCAGCCGACTGGGTGAACGTCTGGTTCACCTGCACGCGCGCCGCCGCGATCTGGGCGTCGGCCTGGGCGAGCGCGATCCGATAAGGCGCTGGATCGATCCGGAACAGGACGTCGCCGCGATGGACGAACTGGTTCTCATGGACCAGCACCTCGGTGATCGGCCCATTCACCTGAGCTGCAACCGGAACCATGTCCTGCTGCACATAAGCGTTGTCGGTCGATACGTAGCGGCCGGACGTCATCCAGAAGTAGCCGCCGACCAGCAACAGCGCGAGCGGCACGGACAGCATCAGAACCAGGCGCAGCCACTTCGGCTTCGCCCTGGACGCGGCTGGGACATCCGCGGGCGGCGCGACTTCCGCGGCCGCGTCCTTGCTGACTTGGGGATCGGCTTCGCTCATGATGCTCTCGCAATGTCGTTGCGGCGTTCGTCCATCTCGACGAGCCTTTCGCGAAGCTGTGCCAGGACCCCGGAGACCTTGGTCGCCTCGCTGGGATCGAGACCCTGGGTGAGCTCCGCCTGGAATTCGGCACCGATCCTGGTGAGCTGGTCAATCACCGGCTGGGCCTTGGCGGTGAGGTGGATCCGCCAGGCGCGGCGGTCGTCGGGATCGCGGCGCCGCTCGACGAGGCCTGCCTCCTCGAGCCGATCGAGCATTCGCGAAAGGCTGATCGGCTCGACGTCGAGCGCTTCCGCAAGCTCGACCTGACGCTGGCCGCAGCCCGAGCGATAGAGGCGCGCGAGCACCCGCCACTGGGCGCGGGTCGCGCCGAGCGCGGCTGCGCGCCGGTTCATCTCACGGCGAAGCATGCGCGCCGTGTCGGCTATGTCGATGGCAAGACTCGGATCCATGCCGCGCACATAATAAGCACATCTATTATCTGCAAGGGCCGTGCGTGTGCAGCCGTGCGGACACGCGGAACCAGTCAATCGGAGCGATGGGGGAGCCCGGAAGGGCGCTTGCCTAGGCCAGCGCCTCGACGAGGCCCTCGAACAGCCGTTTGCCGTCGGTTCGGCCGTGCGCCGGCTCAACCGCGCGCTCCGGGTGCGGCATCATGCCGAGGACGTTGCCGCCTTCATTGATGATGCCCGCGATGTCGCGAGCCGAGCCGTTGACCTGCTCGGCATAGCGGAAGGCGACTCTGCCTTCGCCTTCGAGCCTGTCCAGGGTCTCCTCGTCGGCGGTGTAATTCCCGTCATGATGCGCGACCGGGAAGATCACGCTCTCGCCGGAATCGTAACGGCTGGTGAAGGCGGACTGGCTGTTGTCGACGGTGAGGCCGACGTCGCGGCCGACGAAGCGGATTCCGGCATTGCGCATCAGGGCGCCCGGAAGAATCCCGGTCTCGGTCAGGATCTGGAAGCCGTTGCAGATGCCGATCACCGCCACGCCCCGGTCGGCCGCGGCCTTCACCGCCTGCATCACCGGTGACCGAGCGGCGATCGCTCCCGAACGGAGATAGTCGCCATAGGAAAAGCCTCCGGGCACGGCGACGATTCCGGTACCTTCGGGAAGCTCGGTCTCCTTGTGCCACACCATGACCGGCGCCTTGCCGGTCGCGAGGCGAAGAGCCTCCGCCACGTCGCGGTCGCAATTGGATCCGGGGAAGACGATGACGGCGGTGTTCATGAGCGCTGGCCCGCGGCCTCCACCTTCTCGATCCGGTAATTTTCGATCACCGTGTTGGCGAGAAGCCTGCGGCACATCTGGTCGATCGCGGCCTCGTCGGCGCCGCCGTCCTCGAGCTCCAGCTCGATCAGCTTGCCGGCGCGAACGTCGCGGACGCCATCGAAGCCGAGGCCCTCCAACGCGTGGTGGATGGCCTTGCCCTGCGGGTCGAGCACGCCGGACTTGAGCGTCACATGGACCCGGTATTTCATTCGCGTCAGCTCCTGGGGGTGGAGGCGGAGGGGCCGCCAATTCGGTGCCGCGCATATGGCCTCTGTGGTTGACCGCGGCAAGGATTTACGCGCGGTTTACCGCGTCGCGGCTATCTCCGTTCGGCACGCGGGAGGAATTCGAATGCTCGGTTTGGCGATGGCGATGTTTATCGCGCTGTTCGGCTTCGGCGAGGACTTCCTTGGCTGGTCCGATCCGGCCGGAAAGGTCCAGCTCGGCCTGTTCATGTCGTTCCTGTTCGGAATGATCTGCGGCTATCGCGCCAAGGGGTGAGCTTGTGAGGGGAGGGCCGGGGGCCTATCTCCAGTTCATGGTCGAAACCACCGATATCGCCGAAATCGCCCTCAGTCCCGCCGCTGCCCAGCGCGTGGCACGGATCGCCGAGAAGCAGGGCAAGCCCGCCATGCTTCGCCTGTCGGTCGAGGGCGGCGGCTGCGCCGGCTTTCAATATAAGTTCGGCCTCGCCGAGGAAGTCGCCGGCGACGACCGTGTCGTCGAGACCGACGGGGTGCGCCTGGTCGTCGACGACGTCTCTCTGGATCTTGTGCGCGGCAGCGTGGTCGATTTCGTCGAAAGCCTCGGCGGCGCGGCCTTCCAGGTGCGCAACCCTCAGGCCGCTTCCGGCTGCGGCTGCGGCACCAGCTTCTCGATTTGAACTAGAGCGAAGTCTGCGCCGGCGGCCGCACTCCGGCCTCCAGCGCTAGCGCGACCGCCTGGGCGAGGCTCGAGACTCCAAGCCGGTCCATCATGTTGCCGCGGTGCATCTCGACCGTGCGAAGGCTGATTCCCAGCGACTGGGCGAGCTCCTTGTTCGACTGGCCGGCGAGCAACCCCTGGAGCACCTCCAGCTCCCGCGCGGTGAGCTGCTCCACCCGAGCCTTTGCCTCCCGGAAACGCTCGCCCGCCTGCAGCCGCTCGTCGAGCAGGCCGGCGGCGCGCTCGAGGGTCTCAAGCAAGGGATCGATCCGGATCGGCTTCTCGAGGAACTCGACGGCGCCCATCTTCATCGACTGGACCGCGACCGGAACGTCGCCGGCGCCGGTCATCACGATCACCGGCCAGTCGACGCCGCGCTCGCGCAGCGTCTGCATCAGAGAGAAGCCGTCCATGTCCGGCATCCTGAGGTCGAGGAGGATGCAGCCCGGCTTCAACCCGTCGAGCCCGTCGAGGAAATCCGCTGCTGACGCGAAGGGATGAGACGAGAAATCCGGCGATTCCGTGATCATCCTGCTGATCATCGTGCGCAGGCTGCTGTCATCGTCGATGACGTAAACGGTCAGGCGGCGGGGGCTTTGTTGCAAATCTCGATACTCGTTTCGGACGCGGGAGAGTTGGAACGCCTCGCTTTCCCGCGGTTTTTAACACGGATCAGGGGCCCGACCCAGAGGGGGAGGTTAATCCGCCGGAGGCCACGCCACCGGCGCGCTATAGGGTAGAAGGAGGTGGGTTCCAATGGAACCAGTCGCAGCGCACGGCCAAGCGAGCGATGTCATCGCCGAGGAGGGCAACATCATCATCGAGGGACCCGATGAGGTTGCCGTGACGATGTCCCCGGACGCTGCCGAGGAAACGGCACATCGATTGCTCCGCGCAGTATCCGAAGCTCGCGGAGAGAATGACAACTCCGCGGACTGAGGCGGTCGGCAACGCCATTTGCCGTGAGAAGTTAACCGCGGAACGCTGTCGGTTCCTGCGCATGCGGCAAGCCGCCGGCCTGCCGGGACGAAACGCACTGTACCGCGCCCTCACGTAATTGATTCGGTAACGCAAGGAGACGTACTTTCTGCTCTCGAGCGGAGGGTGCGATGCGTTTCACGCGTAGGCAGATTATCGAAGGTGGAGTGGTTGCCGGACTCGTCGGGCTTGCGAGCCCTGCGCGTGCGGCGTTGCTTGACGATCGACGCCGTCCCGACGGGGCCGCAGGTGCATCATCGCCCTTCCGTCAGCCCCATCCGGGTCAGCCGCTTGCGGCCCGTCCCCAGCCGGTAATCGCCGCGCGCCCGACCGTCCCGGCCCAGCCGCGCGTCCAGATCGACCCGAGCGTCAATCCGCTCCTCGTCGCCGCCGCGCGGGCCGCCTATGATCGTCATCGGCCGCAGCTTCGCCACACCGACACTGTCGGAATCGTCGACTTCGGACGCATGTCGAACCAGCCGCGCTTCTATCTTCTCGACACGGCCAGCGGCCGGGTCAGCCAGCATCATGTCGCCCATGGCCGCGGCTCGGACCCCGAGCATACCGGCCTGCTCCAGCGCTTCTCTAACCGTCCGGGCTCGGAAGCGACTTCCGAGGGCTCATATCTCACCGACGACTTTTATCAGGGCCGCTACGGCCGCTCCATGCGGGTCCGCGGTCTCGATTGGACCAACAACAACGCCTATGACCGGGCGATCGTCGTCCACTCCGCCTGGTATGCCGAGCCGAGCATGCTCGCCACCCGCGGCCTTCTCGGCCGAAGCGAAGGCTGCTTCGCAATGTCCTATGCGAGCCTTCAGGAAACCCTCGGGCGCCTCGGCCCGGGCCGCTTCCTCTACGCCAGCCGGGCTTAAGCGCCCTCAGTAGTCGTCACCCTGGACCTAGTTCGGGGTTTCTCCGCGCACCGTTAGGAGCGACGCGCGAACGTTCCGATCAGCTCTCGCTTGCCAGTGCCCGGTCGCTTGGCGCGCGGTTCAGCGCCTGCCGAATGCGGGTGTCGCGGCCATAGACGTCGGTATAGGTGACGATGTTGCCGTCATTGGTCGCCGCGGCGGTAAAGTAGGAAATGTAGACCGGCATCGGCGCCGCGAGACGCGCCTGCACGGTGCTTCCGGCGGCGATCGCCTGGTCGATCCGGCCGCGATCCCATTCGCCCGTCGATTCGAGCAGTCGAGCGGCAAAGTCGCGGATGCCCTGGGTTCGGATGCAGCCATGGCTGAAGGCGCGGACCGAGCGGCTGAACAGATGCTGCGCCGGAGTGTCGTGAAGGTAGATCGCATGCTCGTTTGGCATCTCGATCTTCACCCGGCCGAGCGAGTTGCCCGGGCCGGGCGGCTGGCGGACGATTCGATAGCCGTTCGCCTCGCGCACCTGATAGCCGTTGAAGCCGCGCATGTTGCGGACGATGCTCTGCGGCACCGTCCACCACGGATTGAAGGTGACCGCTACCGCGGTCGCGCTGAGCTGCGGAGTCGGAGTGCTCGTCGCTCCGACCACGGTACGGTGGCGCGCGATCACCTCGCCATTCTCGACGAAGGCGGCGGTAAAGGCCGGCACGTTGACGATGATGTGACGCTCGCCGAGGTTGCGCGGCATCCACCGCCAGCGCTCCATGTTGGCCCGGATGAGGTCGCGCCGCTCGGCATTGGCCGGGTTGGCGAGCGCCCGCCGCAGACCGACATATTGCGGATGGGTAGGCAGCAACCCGTCGAGGATCCGCGCCACTCCGCCGCGCTTGGCTTGGTCGAGCAGTCGCCGTTGCTCGGTCTCGTCGATGCCGCTCGGCGCCATGAACCAGTTCACCCGGTCGGCGCCGCGGACCGATCCGCCGCTGAGGTCGCGGGCCAGGCGAAGGAAGACGTCGTCGGCGACTCGGGTGAAGGCGGCCTGGTCGCCTGCGTTGAGCGCGGCGCGGAGCCGGTCGGGACCGTAGACGGCCGGGCTCAAACCCTCGGCATCCAGCCGCTCTACATAGGAAACCAACTCGGCGGCTGCCGGGCGGGCCCAGTGAGTCACCGCGGGGGGCGCGGGCGTGGCAGGCACCGCTTGCTGCTGCGCGGGCTGCGCGCTCTGGGCGTGGACGGTTGCAGGAAGGGTGGGGGAGGTGAGCGCGAGCGCCAGCAAAGTGGGGCGGACCAATGTCTTCATGGCCTTCATCCTAATTCACCTTCTCGCTTCAAGCCAGTTCCGGCGCCGCGCTTCGATGTCGCTTGGTCGCACGAATTGCCGCTTGTGTCTTTCCCGATGCGTGGCTGAACTGGAGCAGAACAGGCGCGAATTCACACCCTCTTGCTGACCTTGTGCGGCCGCTGCCCGATCGTGCGATAGACGCGAGCGCCGAGATCGAGCCGGAACGGCCCCATCTTCTCGTTGTCGTTGTCCGGTTGCCGGCCGATGACGAAGCTCTTCGACGTCTGGCCGGACCGGCTGGAACCCCACCCGTAGAAGGCGTTGACCCCCACCACCGGCACGAACAGGAGTTTGTCGGCGACCTTGAGGGCGCTGATTCGGTCGCGGGTGATGTCGACGCTGCCTTTCATGACGATCTCGCCGCCCGGCGGGATGTCCGGCATGGTGAGCGTCTTGTAGTCGCCCGGCTTGGCCTTGAAGTAGGCGGCAAGCTCCTGGTCCTGCTTGTCGGTGCTGCAGAAGAAGCGCGCCTGAAGCTTGACGTCCTTGGCGACGCTTCCGCCGGTATTGCGCACGGTGAGCTCGAATTCGATCACCGACTGGTCGAGGTCGACATGCGCCTTTTCCGGAACCAGCGCGATGTCGAGCCAGGGCCGCGGCACCGGGTCCGGGCGGGGGGCGGCAGGCGCGCGCGGCGTTTCGGCGACCGGCGCGGCCGGAGCGGCGGCGGCGACTGCGAGCGCGCGGCGGCCGGCTGCCTTGCGCTTAAGCCAGTAGCCATAGCCAGCGACGCCAAGCGTGACGAAGGCGAGGAAGAAGACCCACAAAGGCGTGCCGCCCGACAACGGGGCGGACGAGTCGCTGCTCGCCGGCGCTTGCGGCGTGGGCAACGGAGCTGGGTCGATCGTGGGAGCAGGCGTCGCCGGGGCTGAGCTGACCTCTGCGGCCGGCGCAGTGGCACTGGAGGCAGCCGGAGCGGAGGACGGCAGCGGGGCGCGCGATGTGCGTGACGCGTCCGGGCGTGCCGTTGGCGCAGGACGCTGCTGGGTCGGCTGGGTCTGCTGGACCGGCCGCGCGGAGGGCGTCGGAGCCGCGGTCACTGGCGGCCGGACGGCAGGCTGCGCGGGCGCCTGCTGCGTCGGCTGGGCGGGCTGGGTGACGATCCGCTGCTTGGGCTCGATCTGGAAATCGCGCAGCTGCGGCGCGCCGATCGTGACATTGCCGTCCTGAGCGGCCGCCGCAACGGCCGCGAGAAGCGCCACGATAAGCGCTGCGGCGCCCGCGATCGGACGCAGTGAAACCAGACTGTCCTTGATCATCAAAACCTTGCCCAACCCCGCCGCGCCGAACTCAGCGATTCAAGGCGCGCGTCCCTTTGGGTCAGAGACAGGAAATCGCCGCCACGTCAATGGTTAAGGTGCCGAGTTGAGGCCAAGGCGCGGCGGTCAGCGATGGTGCGTGTCGTCCGCGCCATGCTCGACCTGCTCCGCGCCGGTCCCGACCACCTGGCGGCGGCGCGTGCAGCTCGCGAGCTCGGCCTCCTCGCCATGATCCTCGGAAAGGATTCGGGCTTCTTCGCCGTCCGCGGCCCAGATGATCGCCGGTTCCTGTTCGGATCCGATGGAGCGGTAGCGCATCCCCAGATAGGCCCAGTCGGCCTTGAGGTCGTATCGGCGATTGGCGAACCACAAGGTGGCGGTGGAGCGGGGACCCGGAGCCGCCCCCGGAACCATGACGCTCCCCGCCGGCTGGTAGCCCTGACCGTTGAACAGGATCCTGGCCTCGCCGGCGCTCCCGCCATCGCTCGGCCGGCAATCGTAGACGAGGCCCTGCACCGGTTCGGGACCGGCCTGGTGAGTCGCGCATCCGCCGAGCAGGGCAAGCGGCACAAGGCCGGCGGCGGCAGCCAGGTTCAAGTGCATGAGTTCCCCGGGACAGGCTCTGCTGGACGCGGACATCATGCGATGACGCGCCATCCGGGGCAAGGCTCGAGCCCAGGCCTAGGCGAGCGCTCGCTCGACGAGGTCCTCGGGCTGAAGGCCGAGCCGGCGCATGTGCGCGCAGATTTCCGGCCAGCGCTCGTTGAGGAAGGTATCGCGCTCGTTGGTGCGCAGCCTGTCGGCGGCACCGCTGGCGACGAACATCCCGACGCCGCGCTTCACGATGACGAGCCCTTCCTCCTGGAAGGTCTGATAAGCCTTGGCCACCGTCAGCGGGTTGGCGCCGCATTCGGCAGCGAGGCTTCGGACGGAGGGGAGTGGATCGCCGTCGGCAACCGTCCCATCGAGAATCATCGCGGCAATGCGGTCCCGAAGCCGCAAATAGACGGGACGTTCTTCGCTCATGGCGTGATGCTGTACTAATACACTGGGTGAGGTCAAGCGTCTTATTTGCTGAACGCCAGATTAATCGCCCATAGATGGGTCACCAGCGCGAAATGACCTCGTCGAGCGGCGGGCGTGCCCGCTCCTCGAGCGCCATCCCCGGCGTTCCAATGTAGATGAAGCCGGCGATCGACTCCGATTCGTTTCCGAAACCATCGCGGACTTTCGCCGAATAGGCCGCCCAGCCCGTGATCCATCCGGCGGTGTACCCAAGGGCATGGGCGGCATGTTCGAGGTTCATTGCCGCCGCGCCGCAAGACAGCTGCTGCTCCCAGAGCGGAATCTTGGCGCTCTCCTTCGGACTGAACAGGACCACCACCAGCTCCGGCGCCTGGAATGCGAGACGCGCGATCGCTTCGGCGGTCGCTTCGCTCGGCTCCCCTTGCTCGGCCCGATAGGCGGCGAAGAGAAGGTCGGAGAAGGCTCCGCGCCGCTCGCGAGGAACATGGACGAAGCGCCACGGGTGGAGCTTGCCATGGTCGGGCGTTCGGGCGGCGATGCTCAGGATCCGCGCCAGTTCGTCCGCGCTCGGGCCGGGCTCGATCATGTCGCGCGGCCTTCCCGATCGACGGGTCTCCAGAAGCGACAGGGGCGTTGAGCGGTCGTTGAGCATAGGCAGTAGCGCCTATCAGGCGCCCCGCCCCTCAACAATCCCGCTTGGCAAGTGTGATTCTGCCACTAGTGTGCGCGGCCTGAACGCCGCGGAAAAGCGGCCTGTGACAAGATTGAGGAGGCCGGCCCCATGGCGACCAACCCACAATATGCAGCCGAGGCGCAGCGGACCATCGTGGGTCACCCGCGCGGCCTGTTCGTGCTGTTCTTCGCCGAGATGTGGGAGCGCTTCTCCTACTACGGCATGCGCGCGCTGCTGATCTTCTATCTCACTCAGCATTGGCTGTTCTCGGACGAGCGCTCGGGCATCATCTACGGCGCCTACACGGCGCTGGTCTACATCACCCCGGTTTTGGGCGGGTATCTTGCCGACCGTTATATCGGGCAGCGCAAGGCGGTGCTTTACGGGGCCGTCCTGCTCACTTTCGGCCACTTCCTGATGGGCTTCGAGGGGTCCGGCGGGCAGGATGCCGCAAGCCTCAGCCTGTTCTGGCTAGCCCTCTCCTTCATCATCGTCGGCTCCGGCTTCCTCAAGGCCAACATCTCGGTCATCGTCGGCCAGCTCTATCCGCGCACCGACGTCCGCCGCGACGGCGCCTACACGATCTTCTACATGGGCATTAACCTCGGCGCCGCGCTCGGCTCGCTGCTGTGCGGCTATCTGGGGCAGACCTATGGCTGGTCCTACGGCTTCGGAGCCGCCGGCGTCGGCATGCTTCTCGGCCTGCTGGTCTTCATCTGGGGCAAGCCGCTCCTGATGGGCCGCGGCGAGGCGCCGGATCCTGAGGCGCTGCGCCGGCCGGTCGCGGGCATCAAGCTGGAATGGCTGATCTATCTCATCGGCTTCGCTGCCGTGATCGGCATCTGGCAGCTCATCCAGTACCAGGAAGTGATCGGCTGGCTGCTGATGGTCGCCGGCGTCATCCTCGTCGGTTACGTTCTGACCCACGCGGTGACGAAGCTCGACCGTGAGGATCGCGACCGCATCTTCGCGGCGATGTTCCTCATCTTCGGCTCGATCCTGTTCTGGGCCCTGTTCGAGCAGGCGGGCTCCTCGCTCAACCTGTTCACCGACCGCTCGGTCGACCGCAACATGCTCGGCTGGGAAGTCCCGGCGTCGATGTTCCAGTCGATCAACGCGATCTACATCGTGCTTCTCGCCCCGCTGTTCGCGGCTCTGTGGGTGTGGCTCGGTCGGCGCGGGCTTGAGCCTTCGGCTCCCGCCAAGTTCGGCCTCGGCCTGCTTCAGCTCGGCCTCGGCTTCCTGGTCCTCGTGTGGGGAAGCCAGGCTGCCGGCATGGAGAACATGACCCCGGTCATCTTCATCTTCCTCATCTACCTGCTGCACACCACCGGCGAGCTCTGCCTGTCGCCGGTCGGCCTCAGCGCGATGAACCGCCTGGCCCCGGCGCACATGGCGTCGCTGATCATGGGCACCTGGTTCTTCGCCTCGGCAACCGGCAATTTCGCGGCCGGCCTGATCGCGGCGGCGACCGGTTCGGAAGCGGCCTCGGGCGAAGGCGCGGGCAAGGAGACCGTGCTCGACGTCTACAGCACCGTCGGCTGGGTCGCGATCGGAGTGGGCGTCGCGGTGGTCGCGATCTCGCCGCTGATCAGGAAGCTGATGCACCTCGACACGCTGCGCGACGCCGATGAGCTTGCCGGCTATCAGGAAGTCGGCGGCGATCACGGCCAGGACGCCGGTCTGTTCCCCCAGCGTGAGACCAAGCTCGGAAAGGATCCCGCCTGATGAAGTCATTGCTGCTGGCCGTGGCGGCCACTGCGTTACTCGCAGGGTGTGCCACGGCCGGGGGGCAGCAGCAGCCGGCGCAGAGCGCGCAGGCGCAGCAGCAGCCTTCGTCGCCGCGGGTCGCGGATCCTTATCCCTCGACCTACCACCCCTATCCGGGCGTGGTCACCGCGATCACCAACGCGACGATCTTCGACGGTGAAGGCGGCCGCATCGACAATGGCACGATCGTCCTCGCCGAAGGCCGAATCCTCGCCCTCGGCGGCGCCGACACGGCGATCCCGGCCGGCGCCACCCGGATCGACGGCAACGGCCGCTGGGTGACCCCCGGCGTCATCGACATCCACAGCCACCTCGGCGACTATCCGAGCCCGGCCGTCGAGGCTCACCAGGACGGCAACGAGGTCACCAGCCCGGTCCGACTCGAGGTCTGGGCCGAGCACAGCATCTGGCCGCAGGATCCCGGCTTCAGCCGCGCGCTCGCCAACGGCGGAATCACCACTCTTCACGTCCTGCCCGGCTCCGCCAACTTGTTCGGCGGCCGCGGCGTCACATTGCGCAACGTCCCTGCGCGCACCTACCAGCAGATGCGCTTCCCGGGCGCGCCGCGCAGCCTCAAGATGGCGTGCGGCGAGAATCCGAAGCGAGTCTACGGCAGCCGCAACCAGATGCCTCAGACCCGAATGGGCAATGTCGCGCTGATGCGGCAGACCTGGCAGCGCGCGGTCGAATATCGCGATCGCGTCCGCCGCGACCCGAGCACGCCCCGCGATTTCGCGATGGAAACGCTGGTCGAGGTGCTTAACGGCGAGATCCTCGTCCAGAACCATTGCTACCGCGCCGACGAGATGGCGATCATGCTCGACATGGCGCAGGAGTTCGGCTTCCGCATCGCCAGTTTCCACCACGCGGTCGAGGCCTACAAGATCGCCGATCTGCTCCGGGAACGCGGCACTTGCGCGTCGGTCTGGGCCGATTGGTGGGGCTTCAAATTGGAAGCCTATGACGCGGTCAACGAGAATGCTCCGTTGCTCCACAATGCCGGCGCCTGCACGATCATCCACTCGGACGATCCCAACGGCATCCAGCGTCTCAACCAGGAAGCCGCCAAGGCGCTCGCCGACGGCCGCCGCATCGGCATCCAGATCAGCGACGAGACGGCTTGGCGCTGGCTTGCAATCAACCCGGCGACCGCGCTCGGCATCGCCGACGAAACCGGTTCGCTGCGGCCGGGCAAGCGCGCCGACGTCGTCCTGTGGAACGGCAATCCGTTCAGCGTCTACACCCGCCCGCAGCAGGTGTGGATCGATGGCGCGCTCCTTTACGACATGAACAACCCGCAACTCCGTCCGGTCTCCGACTTCGAACTCGGCCAGCCCGGCGAAGGGGACACGAAATGAAGGGCCTGACCCTGCTCAAGGCCGCGGCGGCGGCTGGCGCGCTGATGATCGGAACGGCGCCTGCTCTCGCTCAGACGATCGCGATCACCAACGGCCGCGTCGTGATCGGCGATGGCAGCGATCCGATCGATCGCGGCACCGTCGTCATCCGCAACGGTCGGGTCGTCGCGGCCGGCGCGGGCGTCGCAGTTCCGGCCGGCGCTCAGGTCATTGACGCCAACGGTCGCTGGGTCACCCCCGGCCTGGTTTCGGGCTTCTCGCGCATCGGCCTCGCCGAGGTCGACGCTGCAAGCAGCAGCAACGACACGAGCGCAAGGAACAGCCCGTTCAGTGCGGCGATCGACGTCGCTCCGGTCGTCAATCCGCAGGCGTCTGCGATCGCGGTCAATCGCGCCGCGGGAGTCACCCGCGCCGTGGTCGCGCCCGAAGCTGGCTCGAGCATGTTCGGCGGCCAGGGGGCGGTTATCGACCTCGGCTCCGACATGGATCCGATCACCCGCCGCCGCGCCTTCCAATATGTCGAGTTCGGCGAAGCCGGCGGCCAGCGTGCCGGCGGAAGCCGCGCCTCGGCGCACGCCTTGTTGCGCAACGCCCTGCGCGAGGCCGGTCAGCTTCGGGTCAATATTCCGGGCCGAAGCGGCCGTGAACGGCCCGATGCGACCGGCGACCAGCCGATGCTGGAGGATCAGCCCGACTTCCGGATGTTCGAGCCGACTCGGGAGCGCGCCAGCGACGTCTTGCTGACCCGCTTCGACGCCGCCGCGCTCGTTCCGGTCGTCCGCGGCGAGCAGATTCTGCTCGTCCATGTCGAGCGGGCGAGTGACATCCTTCAGACGCTCGCGCTGAAGCGCGAATTCCCGAACCTGCGCATTGTGCTGGTCGGAGCGACCGAGGGCTGGCGCGTGGCGGACCAGATCCGCGCCGCCGGAGTACCGGTCATCGCCAACGCGCTCAACGACCTGCCGGCGACGTTCGAGCAGCTTGCCGCCACTCAATCCAATGTCGGGCGGATGCGCGCCGCCGGAGTGACGGTCGGAATCGGGCACATCAATGACGACGAGACCCGCCAGATCCGGCTGATGCCGCAATATGCCGGCAACCTCGTCGCGCTGACGCGGATTCCCGGTGCCACCGGATTGAGCTGGAACGAGGCGTTCGCCGCTATCAGCTCGCGTCCGGCCGAGGCGATGGGTCTCGGGGCCGAGATCGGCTCGCTTCGCCCGGGCCGGCGCGCCGACGTGGTGATCTGGGACGGCGATCCGCTCGAGCTTTCGACGGGCGTCCAGGCGGTGTGGATCGACGGCGTCCAGCAAAGCCTCGAGAACCGCCAGACCCGCCTTCGCGACCGCTATCGCACTCCGACCGAAGGTGCCCTCCCGCACGCCTACTCGCCGCGGCAATAGGGCCGGGGGCTAACGATCGTTGTCATCCCCGCTTTCGCGGAAATGACAAAAGCGGGCCCTACTCGCCGCCAGCCAGCAGCTCGTCCTGCTCGCTGGTTGCTTCCCCGGCCCGGAAGCCGCTGATCCGCGCCGCGGTCGAGCTCGCCGCGACGTCCATGCTGACATTGCCCAGCGTCCGGATGATGTCCGGCAGAACCTCGACTGCGATGAGCAGGGCGAGCGGTTCGATCGGCAGGCCCATCGCGATGCAGATCGGAGCGATCGAGGTGACGAAGCTCGCCTGGCCCGGGATTCCGACCGCGCCCATCGTCGTGGTTGCCGCAGCCGCGATCCCGATCGCGATCTGCGCTGCGGTCAGCTCGTAGCCGAACCAGTAGGCGATGTAGATCGCCACCGCGAGGTTCATCGCCGGCCCGGTCGCCCGGAACACCGCCACCGCCATCGGCAGCGCCACTCCGGAGGCCGCCACCGGCACTCGGAGCCGTTCGGCGGACTTGAGCATCGCGGGGAGGGTGGCGAGCGACGATTGGGTGCTGAACGCGATTCCCTGGGTCGGGGCGATGGCGCGGGTGAAACGGCCGAGCGGCAGGCGCGCGCCGATCAGCGCCAGCGGCCATGCGGCGAGCCAGATCACCACCCCCACCGCCGACACGATCAGGACATAATGGAGCAGGGCGCCGAATGCCCCGCCGCCGGCGCGCGCGCCGACCACATAGGCAAGTGCGAACACCCCGATCGGGGCGATCCACAAGATCCAGTTGATGACGATCAGCATCGTGTCGGCGATCGCCTGGAACAGGCCCACCAGCCGCTCGCGTGGCTCCTCCGGCAGCCGGACCACCGCGAACGCGAAGACCATCGTGAACAGGATGAGCGGAAGGATGGCGTCCTCGGCGGCCGCGGCGATCACGTTGCTCGGCACGATGGACTGCAGGAAGTCGCCGAAGCTCGGCGCTCCGCCCACGCTCTCCGTGCTGGCGCTGAGCGCGCCGCGAAGCGCCGCCGCCGATTCCGCGGGCAGCGGGAAGAGGTTCAGGAACAGCGGAGTCAGAACGGCGGCAGTGATCGCCGATATCCATAGCAGCGACACGAACAGGACCAGCGCCCGCCAAGCCAGGGTGCTCGCCCGCGCCGCGGCCGCCGACGCCGCGATACCCGTGACCAGCAGCGACACGACGAGCGGGACGATCGTCATTCGAAGCGCGTTGAGCCACATGCCGCCGATCGGCTCGGCCAGTTCGACCGATCGATCGACCCAGGCCGCTCCGCTCGCGACGACGGCGATACCTGCTGCGAGGCCGAGAACGAGCGCGACGAGGATTCGGGCGGGCTGCGACAAGGGCTGCTCCTTGGACAAACGAGCGCGTCGGTTAGCCAACTTTGCCCATGCCGCAAGCCGAGCCGCACCGGATTGGAACGGTCGTTCAATTCCGGGCGAATTTGAAGCGAATTATTCTCCCGGAGGGCGGGGAAGCGTCGTCTGCTCGCTCTCGTCGCGCACCCACTTCGCATAAGCAGGCAGGGCGGAGGCTATCGGCCACACCACGGCCGCCGGAACGTCGTAACTGTGAAGCTCGGCGAGCCGGGCGATCAGGCTGTCGGCAACGTCCGCCCGCGTCTTGAACAAGGCGGCGACTTCCTCGCCCTGCTCGATGGCGCCCTGCCAGCGATAGATGGAGCGGCAGGTGCCGAGGATATTGGCACAGGCCGCGAGGCGCTCGTCGACGAGCGTCCGTGCGATGCGATCGGCCTCGTCCGGGTCCGCGAAGGTCGCGTAGACGGTGACGATCGCCGCTTCGCTCATGCCGCGGCGGGGACCCTGCGCAGTCCCAGCTTGTGCGCCGTCACGAGCAGAGTGGCGAGGAGGAGCGCCGCCATGCCCTGGTGGGCAACCCCGATCCACAGCTCCACCCCGGTGAGGATGGTGAGGATGCCGAGCTGGATCTGGACGAGCACCGCCAGGGCAAGAATTCCGCCCTGCCGCTTGTGGCCGTCCTGCCAGGCCCGAAGGGCGAGCAATCCGATCACCGCCGCCGCGACGAAGGCGAGCCAGCGGTGGATGAACTGCACGGTGACGGGATTGTCGACGAAGTTGCGAAGCGCGGGCTGGAGCCACTCGGCCGCGCGCGGGTAGATCTCGTCTCCCATTAACGGCCAGGAGTTGAACGCATAGCCGGCCTCGAGGCCGGCGACATAGGCGCCGAACAGCATCTGCAGGAACAGCAGGCACAGTGCCCAGGTCGCGGTCAACGTTAACCGCGCAGGCCTCGCGACGGGTGACCTGGCAAGCGCTCGCAGATCGAGCGCGACCCAGATCAGGGCGCCGAAGATGGTGAGCGCCGTGAGCAGGTGAACGGCAAGGCGGATATGGCTCACCTCCGGAACGTCGACGAGCCCGGAGGCCACCATCCACCAGCCGATCGCGCCCTGCAGGCCGCCCAGCGCGAGCAGGCCGACGAGCTTCCAGCCATAGCCGCTCGGGATCGCGCGCTTCACCGCGAACCATGCCAGCGGAAGCGCGAAGGCGAGGCCGATCACCCGCCCGAGCAGCCGGTGGATATATTCCCAGAAGAAGATGAACTTGAAATCGTCCATCGTCATGCCGCGATTGACCAGCTGATATTGCGGGCTCCCGCGATAGAGGTCGAACTCCCGCTGCCAGTCCGCCGCGCTCAACGGCGGAATGGTCCCGCTCACCGGTTCCCAGCGCGTGATCGACAGTCCGGACTCGGTGAGTCGAGTGATCCCGCCGACCACGATCATGATGAAGACGAGCGCGGCGACGGCCAGCAGCCAGTTGGAGATCGCGCGGGGGCGGGTCACGGCGGAGTTGGGTGCGTGCATGGCCCCGGCCATATGGCCGTTCCGGCCGGCGCTGCCAATGACGGAACTTTAAGTCCCATGTTATATTGTCACGGGTGGATCGATACCTTATAACAGCTTCGGGAAGGACTGGTTCGAAGTGATCGCAGGCGTAAACAGGGATGGTCTCATTGACCGGCTGGCCATCGGCCTGTCCGGCCTTTGCTTCGTCCACTGCGTCGCCAGCGCGGTCGCCATCGCCGTGCTCGCCTCGGCAGGCACGTTCCTCCTCGATCCGATCTTCCACGAAGTCGGGATGAGCATTGCGCTGGTGCTCGGGGTGCTCGGCCTCGGCCGCGGAATTCTCAAGCACGGTTTCATGCTTCCCGCGTCGATCGGGGGCCTCGGCCTCGGCGTGATGGCGGGGTCTCTCTACATCGGCCACGAAAATGGCGGGACGCTCTACTCGGTCATTGGCGTGCTGATCCTCGCTCTCGGCCACGACCTGAACCGGCGCGCGGTGCTCTGACCCCTGCGGCGCTTGCCCGCGCCGTCCCCGCATCTTACATTCCCCGCATGACTGCGCACGTCCATCACAGCCATCACGGCGACGCCCTCAACCAGGCCGCGCGCGACGCGATGGCGCGTTCCGGCGAGCAATGGACGACGATGCGCGAAGCCGTGTTCACCGCTCTCGCGAGCTTCGACCGCCCGGCGTCGGCCTATGACATTGCCGACAAGGTCTCGTCCGACCAGGGCCGCCGGGTCGCTGCCAACAGCGTCTATCGGATCCTCGACCTGTTCGTCGGCGCCAACCTCGCGCGCAAGGTCGAGAGTGCCAACGCCTATATCGCCAACGACCACCCCGATTGCCTTCACGACTGCATCTTCCTGATCTGCGACAGCTGCGGCCAGACCAAGCATATCGACGATGACCGCCTCTCCGGCGGGGTCCGCGCCGCGGCCAAGGCCGCCGGCTTCGCTCCCGAGCGCCCGGTCATCGAAGTCCGCGGCAAGTGCGGCGACTGCGAGGGGCAATAGTTCCCGCCTAGGTGCGTCTGGGGCCGATTGCGGTGACGCGCGCAACCAACTGCTCAGCAGCTCCTCATGCTTTCCTCATGACTTCGCACAGCCGCGAGCCTATGGCGGGGCCGCAAAAGGACCTGAGATGAGCGATCGCCCGAACACTCCGCTGCTCGACACAGTCGACACGCCCGCAGACCTCCGCAAGCTGAAGCCCGAACAGCTTCGCCAGCTGTCGGACGAGCTTCGCGCCGAGATGATCTCCGCGGTCGGAGTGACCGGCGGTCACCTCGGCTCGGGCCTCGGCGTGGTCGAGCTCACCGTCGGAATCCACTATGTGTTCGACACGCCGCGAGACCGTCTGATCTGGGACGTCGGCCACCAATGCTACCCGCACAAGATCATCACCGGCCGCCGCGACCGCATCCGTACGCTTCGGGCAGGAGGGGGGCTTAGCGGCTTCACCAAGCGCAGCGAGAGCGAATACGACCCGTTCGGCGCCGCCCACAGCTCCACGTCGATCTCGGCCGCGCTCGGCTTCGCCACCGCGAACAAGCTCAAGGACGAGCCCGGTCGCGCCATCGCGGTGATCGGCGACGGCGCCATGTCGGCCGGGATGGCCTATGAGGCGATGAACAATGCGGAGGCCGCCGGCAACCGACTGATCGTCATCCTCAACGACAACGACATGTCGATCGCTCCGCCGGTGGGCGGCCTGTCGGCCTATCTCGCCCGGGTCGTCTCATCGAGCGAATATCTGGGCCTCAGGAGCATCGCCCGGAAGATCGTCCGGCGCATTTCCAGCCGACTGACCAGCGCCGCCTCCAAGGCCGAGGAATATGCCCGCGGGATGGCCACCGGCGGAACGCTCTTCGAGGAACTGGGCTTCTACTATGTCGGCCCGATCGACGGCCACAATCTCGACCATCTGATCCCGGTGCTCGAGAATGTCCGCGACGCCCAGGAAGGGCCGATCCTCGTCCATGTCGTGACCAAGAAGGGCAAGGGCTACGCGCCCGCCGAGGCGGCGGCCGACAAATATCATGGCGTCCAGAAGTTCGACGTCATCACCGGCGCACAGGCCAAGGCGCCCCCGGGTCCGCCCGCCTACCAGAATGTGTTCGGCGAGACCCTGGCGAAGCTTGCCGCGACCGACGAGCGGATCGTCGCGATTACGGCGGCGATGCCTTCCGGCACCGGGGTCGACAGGTTCGCCAAGGCGCATCCCGACCGATCCTTCGACGTCGGAATCGCCGAGCAGCATGCGGTGACCTTCGCAGCGGGTCTCGCCGCGCAGGGAATGCGCCCGTTCTGCGCGATCTATTCGACCTTCCTTCAGCGCGCCTATGATCAGGTCGTCCACGACGTCGCCATCCAGAACCTGCCGGTGCGCTTCGCGATCGACCGCGCCGGCCTGGTCGGCGCCGACGGCGCGACCCATGCCGGAAGCTTCGACGTGACCTATCTCGCGACGCTTCCGAACATGGTCGTGATGGCCGCCGCCGACGAGGCCGAGCTGGTCCACATGACCTACACCGCAGCGCTCCACGACAGCGGGCCGATCGCTTTCCGCTACCCGCGCGGCAACGGGATCGGTGTTCCGCTCCCGGCGGTCCCGCAGCAGCTGGACATCGGCAAGGGGCGCGTGGTTCGCGAAGGCAAGAAGGTCGCGATCCTCTCCCTCGGCACGCGCTTGGCCGAGGCGTTGAAGGCCGCGGACACGCTCGACGCACGCGGCCTCTCGACGACGGTCGCGGACATGCGCTTCGCCAAGCCGCTCGACGAGGATTTGATCCGCCGCCTGCTGGCTACCCACGAGGTCGCGGTGACGATCGAGGAAGGTGCGATCGGCGGCCTCGGCGCCCATGTGCTCACGCTGGCGAGCGACGAGGGGCTCATCGACGGCGGTCTCAAGCTTCGAACCATGCGCCTGCCCGACGTCTTCCAGGACCAAGACAAGCCCGAGAAGCAATATGACGACGCCGGCCTCAACGCCGAGCATATCGTCGACACCGTCCTTAAGGCGCTTCGTCACAACAGCGCCGGTGTTGTCGAGGGCGCCCGCGCCTAACTAACTCAAGTCAAAGTCTTTGAGTTCGTAGTTGTTTTTCAGAGGCGTATAGTTCGCTTTGGTCGCGAGTCGTCGCGGCCGGAGGGGGTGCGCCATGGAACCCGACACGATCAACTATATGGCTTATTATTGGCTGATGGTCGCGGCGAGCGCCGTGCTCGTCGCCGCATTGTTGTTCGTCCGTGTCAGGGTCCGACAGATGCGGCAGCGGACGGTCGATGAACTTCGCCTGATCTTCTTCGAGGGCGAACGCGTCTCGGTCGCCGCGTTCGACTATGTTCGCGCCAAATATGAGATGCCGACGAAGGCCGAGCGAGCCGCCAACGAGCAGCTCGCGAAGCCGGTGTCCACTTTGACCCTGCTTGGCTCGGCCATTCCCTACATTATCATCTGCGCCGTCGGCTTCCTCATGCTTGGAATGCCATTCGATCAGCTGATGCGGGGCACATGGGACGTGCCGCTCGTCTATGACAGCCTGTTCTGGTCGCTCGCCGGCGAATCCCAGGGCAAAGCGCAGCTGCGCGAGTCCGCTGCGGTGTTCGGAGCCGCCTTTCTCGGCGGCTACCTGATGACGGGCCGAATGCTTCTTCGGGCGGTGCAGAATTACGAGCTCAACCAGCTCACCTTCCTCCAGGCGGCGACCCAGCTGGTCTTCGGCATCGTCAGCGGGATGATGGTCTATCACGTGCTCCGCAGCATGGGTCTCGCTTTCGTCACCTCACTCAACGACTCCACCGTCTTCCCCGCCTTCCTCCTGATCGCTTTCATCGGCGGTTACGTGCCGACCCTTGGCCTGACGGTGCTGGTCCAGCACCTCAGGATCAAGGTGTTCAAGACGGTTGACCGAAAGGCGCTCGAGGACGCCAAGGCGATCCCGCTCGAGGTTCTGGAGGGGGTCGATTACGATATCGCCCAGCGCCTCGAGCAATCCGGCATTTCCGACGTCCAGATCCTCGCGACCTCAAACCCGATCCTGCTCTATGTCGAGACTCCGTTCGGGCTTTATTGCGCGTTCGACTGGGTGTTGCAGGCGCAGCTATGCGCTTCGGTCGGCTCCGACACGTTCGCGGCCCTGAAGCGCTACAACATCCGAACGTCGCTCGACCTCGAGCGGGCGGTCCTCGCCGACGACGCGCCCGACGAGTTCATCACTGTGCTCGCACCGATCATCTTTCCGGGCGCCGACCAGGCATCGCTGACGATCCCGGCCGTCAAGCATGGCGTGATGGTCATGCTCGACGATCTTCACATCCATCGCGTCCGCCTCCTGTGGCGCCACATTTTTGCGCAGATCACCGGCGGGGAGCAGGCGCAGTGGCTTTATCGAAAGGACGCCTTGCTCGGCCCGGTGCCGGCCACGGCCCCCTTGACCGCGGTGGTGACCGACGCCCCCGACCCGCCGGTCATCGTCGCGATTACCGACCCGGCCGTTCCCCCCTCCGGCCACCGGCCGGCTGAGGAGAAGCTGAAGCGCTGACCGTCAGCGCAGCGGCCCTGCCGCGACGTGGCGGACGTTGCTTCCGACCTGGTGAACGAAGTCGGCGTCATGGCCGTGAGGTTGGGGATGGCCGCCTTCACGCAGATAATGTTCGTCCAGGCTATTGATCAGCTTGTCGGCTTCCTCGCCCCCGGCGATCCGAAGCAGCGCGTCGATCTTGGCCTCCATGCGGTCGTCATTCTCCTTCGACGACGGCGAGCCGACGTAGAGGAAGTAGGCGAGGCCGACGACCTGCCACAGCAGCTGGAGGAACTCCGACTGCCAGTTCTCGAACGTGTCTCGGCCCATTTCCATGAGATAGTCGGAGACCTCGGGTGATTGCCCGTGCTGCACGCTGTCGCTGACGAAGGCCTTCCAGCCGAAATACCAGTGCAGGCCAAGCGACACCGCGAAGAACAGCAGGGTCAGCCAGGCATAGGCATATTTTCTCAAAATCCCGTGCCGCTTCATGCCGTTGTCTCCTTTCGGCGGCGAAACGGCGAGCCTTCATCTATGTTCCTTGCGAGCCCACGGCTGGTCGGGCAGGGGGCGTCATGGCCAAGATGCGTGCCGATCAATTGCTGGTGGAGCGGGGCCTCGCCGAGAGCCGGGCGCGGGCGCAGGCGCTCATCCTTGCCGGCGCCGTCTTCTCTGGCGAGCGCAAGATCGACAAGGCGGGGCAGCCCTTGCCCGATGATGCCGCTCTGGAGGTGCGGGGCCGCGACCATCCCTGGGTGTCGCGCGGCGGCATCAAGCTGGCACATGGGCTGGATCATTTCGCATGGGACGTTGCGGGCGCGGTCGCGCTCGACGTCGGCAGCTCCACCGGCGGCTTCACCGACGTGTTGCTGAGCAAGGGCGCCGCGAAGGTCTATGCGGTCGACGTCGGCACTAACCAGCTCGCCTGGAAGCTGCGTCAGGATCCACGGGTGATCGTCCATGAACAGACCAATGCCCGTCATCTCACGCCGGACATCATCCCGGAACCAGTCGACATCGTCGTGTGCGACGCAAGCTTCATCGGCTTGGCGAAGGTGCTCGACAGGGCGCTCGATTTCGCTCGTCCCGGCGGCCGCCTCGTGGCGCTGGTCAAGCCGCAGTTCGAGGCCGAGCGTGGCGAGGTTGGGAAGGGCGGCGTAGTCCGCGACCCGGCCGTTCACGAGAGGGTCGTCGCCGCCGCCCGGAGCTGGGTCGAGAGTCGGGGGTGGCATGTCGAGGGCGTGACTCAGAGCCCGATCACGGGGCCCGAAGGGAATATCGAGTTCCTTCTCGGCGCCACCCGATCATCCTGACACAAAAATGCGACAATTCTGCCGGTTGCGAATAGGGACGCTCCGGTTAAGGACGGTCGGAACATCCGGTGGGGGGCTCGACGTCGCCGGGTAAATGGAATTTGGATGCGAACCCCATCGTTCCTGATCATTGCCGCGCTTCTTGCGCTCACCGCTGCCTGCAACAATGCGGGCGGCGCGGGTAAGGCGAAGGGCGACCGTCCCGCGCCGGTGGTGCGGGTCGAGGCGGCCACTCCCGCCACGTTCACCGACGGAATCGAGGCGGTCGGCACCGCGGTCGCCAACGAACAGGTCGTTGTCGCGGCACCGGTAACCGAGCGCATCGTCCGCCTCAATTTCGACGACGGGGCCTTTGTTCAGCGCGGCCAGGTCCTGGCGGTCCTGCAGCAGGGCCAGGAAAGCGCGCAGCTCCGCGAGGTACAGGCCCGCCAGCGCGAGGCCCAGCAGCAGCTGCAGCGGATCGAGCAGCTCAAGGATCGCGGCTTTGCCACCAGGTCGGCCTACGACGCCCAGGTGGCCGCGGCAGCAGCGGCTCGCGCCCAGGCGCAGCAGATGCGGGAACAGATCGGCGACCGTGTCATCCGCGCGCCCTTCTCGGGATGGGTGTCGCTTCGCAACATCTCGGCGGGGGCGATCGTCAACCAGGGCACCGAGATCGCCACGATCAGCGACATTTCGACGATCAAGCTCGACTTCACCGTGCCCGAGACGATGCTCGCCTCGCTCCGCACCGGTCTCCCCATCGAGGCGCGCTCCGCCGCTTATGGCGACCGGATCTTCCGCGGTACCATCGCAACGATCGACCCGGTGATCGATCCGGTCAGCCGTGCCGTCCGGGTCCGCGCCCTGATCCGCAATCCGGACCGCGCGCTTCGGCCAGGAATGGCGATGGAAGTGCAAGTCGCAGCCGCCCAGCGAAACGGCCTTTCGGTGCCGGAGCTTGCGGTGGTCGGGGAGGGCGAGGCCCGCTTCGTCTTCGTTCTCGGCGAGGGCAACCGGGTGCATCGGACAGGGGTGCGCACCGGCGTTCGCCAGGGCGGCCGGGTCGAGATCCTAGAAGGTGTTCAGCCCGGCGCCCGAGTGGTGACCGAGGGCGTGGTCAAGGTGTCGGACAATATGGTGGTGCGCCTCCCCGGCCAGGGCGGCGGTCGCCCGGCCCGCTGACGGCATGAGGATCTCCGACCTGTCGATCCGCCGCCCCGTCTTCGCGACGGTGATGGCGCTCTTGATCGGAATCATCGGCCTCGTTGGCTTTCTCAGCCTGTCCGTCCGCGAATATCCCGACGTCGACCCGCCTGTCGTGTCCGTCCAGACCGCCTATATCGGCGCCGCAGCGAGCGTCATCGAAACCCGGATCACCCAGCAGATCGAGGAGCAGCTCGCGGGGATTGAGGGGTTGCAGACCATCACCTCGCGCTCCCGCGACGGCCAGAGCGACGTTACCCTGGAGTTCCAGCCGGGCCGCGATATCGAATCCGCCGCCAATGACGTCCGCGACCGCATCGGAAGCGTCGCCGACAATCTCCCCGACGAGGCGCTCGCTCCGGAGGTCCGCAAGGTGGATGCCGACGCTTCGCCGATCATGTTCCTGGTCATGTCGCGGCCGGGCTGGTCCCAGCTCGAGCTCAGCGACTATGTCGACCGCAACCTGCTCGACCGCTTCACCTCGATCGACGGGGTCGCCCGGGTGTTCATCGGCGGCGAGGCGCGGCCGGCGATGCGGGTGTGGATGAAGCCCGACCGGCTCGCCGCCTATCGCCTCACTCCGTCGGATGTCGAGAGCGCGCTGAGGAGCCAGAATGTCGAGCTCCCCGCCGGCCGCCTCGAATCGCAGCAGCAGAACACGACCCTTCGCGTCAACCGGCCGTTCCGGAGCGCCCAGGACTTCGCCCAGCTCGTCGTCGGCCGGGCGCCGAGCGGCTATCTCGTCCGCCTCGGCGACGTGGCGCGCGTCGAGCAGGGCCCGGAAAACCCGTACAGCTCGTTCCGTCTCAACGGCAATCCGGCGGTCGGCCTCGGAATCGTCCGGCAGTCGGGCGCCAACACGCTGGCCGTCGCCGATGCGGTCAAGGCCGAGGTCGAGGAGCTTCGAGCGTCGCTTCCGGAGGGGATGCAGATCAGCGTCGGTTCCGACGAATCACTGTTCATCAGCCGGGCGATCGACGGCGTGTGGCAGACGCTCGCCGAGGCCGCGATCCTCGTCGTTCTCGTCATCTTCGTCTTCCTCGGCAGCTGGCGAGCGACGGTGATTCCGGCCGTCACGGTTCCGCTGTGCATCCTCGCCTCGTTCGCGGTCCTGTGGCTGTTCGGATTCTCGATCAACCTCCTCACCTTGCTCGCGCTCGTGCTGTCGATCGGGATCGTCGTCGACGACGCCATCGTCGTTCTCGAGAACGTCTATCACCGAATCGAGCAGGGCGACCCGCCCCTCAAGGCGGCGTTCGAGGGTACGCGCGAGGTCGGCTTCGCGGTCCTCACCACGACGATCGTGATCTGCGCGGTGTTCGTGCCGATCATGTTCATCGCCGGCCAGACCGGCCTGCTGTTCCGCGAGCTCGCCGCAGCAATGATCGGCGCAGTCGCCTTCTCAGGCTTCTTTGCATTGAGCCTCACTCCGATGCTCTGCTCCAAGCTGCTCAAGCACCAGGAGCGCAAAGGCTTCACGGCCTGGGTCGATCGCCGCTTCCGCTCGCTCGAGCAGCGTTACGCCAAAGCGCTGGACTGGACTCTTCGCCGCCCGCTGATCCCCGTGATCGCCACCATCGTCTTCGTGGTCGGCGCCGGCCTGCTGTTCACTCAGCTTCGGTCCGAGCTCGCCCCGACCGAGGACACTGGGGTCATGTCGCTTAGCGCCAGCGCTCCGGAGGGCACCGGCTTCGAGGAAATGAACCGCTACATGACCGAGGTCGAGCGCCAGCTCATGCCGCTGATCGGCGACGGCGCGGTGCGCTCGCTGATCGTTCGCGTCCCCGGCGGTTTCGGTACCAGCGACGACTTCAACAACGGCAACGCGACCATCTTCCTGGCGCCGTGGGAGGATCGCGACGTCAGCACCCAGGACGTCGCCGCCGAGGTCAATCGCCGTCTCGGCCAGGTCCCCGCGGTGCGTGGCAACGCGCAGCCGCGCTCGTCGCTGAGCCGCGGCCGGGGCCAGCCGATCAGCTTCGTCATCGCCGGCTCGACCTATGAGAGCCTCGCGATCGCCCGCGACCGGATCATCGCCGCTGCCAACGAGAATCCCGGAATCATCAACCTCGACAGCGACTATAAGGAAACCAAGCCGCAGCTGCGCATCGACGTCGACACGATCCGCGCCGGCGATCTCGGAGTCTCGGTCCAGCAGGTCAGCGAGGCGCTTCAGAGCCTGCTCGGTTCGCGCCGAGTGTCGACCTACACCGATCGCGGCGAGGAATATCGGGTCATCGTCCAGGCCGAGCGCTCAGCCCGCTCCACCCAGGCCAATCTCGCCAACATCTATGTGCGAAGCAGCCAGGGCCAGCTCGTTCCGTTGTCGAACCTCGTCCGCGTGACCGAGAGCGCCGGCGCGCGGGATCTCGGCCGATTCAACAAGCTGAGGGCGATCACCCTCTCCGGCGCGCTCGCTCCCGGCTATTCGCTCGGCGAGGCGCTCGACTTCCTCGAGCAGGCTGCAGACCAGTCCGAGGAGGTCACCGCGGTCGGCTATCGCGGCGAGAGCCAGGCGTTCCGCGAGAGCGGAGGGTCCGTCTATCTCGTCTTCCTGCTCACCATCGTCATCGTCTATTTGCTGCTCGCGGCCCAGTTCGAGAGCTTCGTCCATCCGGCGGTGATCATCATGACGGTTCCTCTGGCCATTGCCGGCGGAGTCATCGGCCTCGTGGTGATGGGGCAGACGATGAACCTCTACAGCCAGGTTGGGCTGGTCATGCTCGTCGGACTCGCGGCCAAGAACGGAATCCTGATCGTCGAGTTCGCCAATCAGCTTCGCGACCGCGGCCGCGACATCGGCGAGGCGATCCGGGAAGCCTCGGAGCGCCGTCTGCGGCCGATTCTTATGACCTCGATCGCTATCGTCGCGGGTGCGGTCCCGCTGATGATTGCGCACGGCGCCGGCGCGGGCGCCCGTTCGGCGATCGGCACTGTGATCGTCTGGGGCGTTTCGCTCTCCACTCTGATCACCCTGTTCCTGATCCCGCTCCTCTATTCGAAGCTCGCCCGCTTTACCGGATCGCCGCTGGCCGTGACCCGCAAGCTCGAAATCCAGCTCGCCGAGCCCAAGCCGCACCCCGCTGAGTGAAGGCACAAGACGAGAGGGAGCGCGTTGGCAGCTTTCGTTTCCGAGAGGACCCCGAAGCACATGTCTTTCCCGCGTATCGCACTCATCACGGTCCCGGTGACGGTGCTTGTCGGCACCCTGGCCGGCACGCTGTCCAATTCCGGCAATGAGAATGGCTGGTTCCGGGCGCTGGAGATGCCGAGCTTCATGCCCCCGGGATGGGCGTTCCCGGTCGCGTGGACCATTCTCTACGTCTGTGTCGGTCTTTCCCTCGCCCTGCTGCTCGACGCGCGCGGCGCCCGAGGTCGCGGTGCCGCGATTGCGCTCTTCCTCGTGCAGCTCGCGGTCAACTACAGCTGGTCCCCGGTCTTCTTCGGCCTTCATCAGGTCGAGGCCGGCCTCGCGCTGATCGGAATCATGATCGTCATGACGCTAATCCTGCTGCCGCTCGCCGGCCGGATCCGCAGGTCCGCGGCGCTCCTCCTCCTGCCTTATCTGGGCTGGCTGTGCTTCGCCTTCGCCCTCAATTACGAGGTGATGGCGCTCAACCCGAACGCCTCCGAGGTTGCGCCCACCGCTTCCAGCACCGATATCTCTCCCGACTAGCTTGCGAGAGGAACGATACGTGCAGTCCGAAAACCGCTTCTTTGACGATCTCGTGCGCGTGATGAATGGCGCTGCCGGCACGGTCGCTGGAATGACCCGCGAGGCGCAGTCGGGCTTTTCCGAGCGCATGAAGGAGTGGGTCGGCGGCATGGACTTCGTCAGCCGCGACGAGTTCGAGGCGGTGAAGGCGATGGCGATCGCGGCGCGCGAAGAGAATGACCTGCTGCGGGCGCGGATCGATGCGCTCGAAGCTGCCGCCGCGAACAAGGCCGCAAAGAAGGCCAAGCCCGACCTCGACAAGCCCGCCTGAGTTACGAGGCGCTTAACTAATCCACAGAATTATCCCGCGGAGCCTTTGCCCCTGCTTGCGGATTGATACCCCACCGGTAAATTCCCGGTGGAACAAAGCAGGGGCAGGACCGGCTTTACATGAATATTGATGAATATGATGTCGAGCGCGACGCAACCGCGCCGATCGACATGCTGGAACATTATTTTACCGCTCTGGGCTGGGCCTGCGAGCGCACCGGCGACGACGAGATCGTATCGAGCTTTCAGGGCAGCTGGAGCCAGTATGAGCTTCGCGGCATCTGGCGCGAGGAGGACCAGGTCCTGCAGTTCCTCGCTTTGCCTGACATCCGCGTCGCCGGCGAGAAGCGCGCCGCGGTCTACGAGACGATCGGCCTCATCAACGAACAGCTGTGGCTCGGTCATTTCGAGCTCTGGTCGAGTTCGGGCCTCGTCCTGTTCCGCCATGCCGCGTTGCTTGAAGGCGACGGCGGCGGCGCATTGAGCCTTCAGCAGGCCGAGACACTGGTCGAGGCCGCGATCGAGGAATGCGAGCGCTTCTACCCGGTCTTCCAGTTCGTCCTGTGGGCCGACAAGACCCCCCAGGAAGCCATCGCGGCCGCCCTCATCGAGACCCAGGGCGAGGCGTAAGCCCACACATGTCATCCCCGCCAAAGCGGGATCCGGCTTCTCCTGTCACCAGCTGCTTGCAAGGCAGCTGGATTCCCGCTTTCGGGAATGACAAATTATGACTGACCTCGCTCTCCCAGGCCCATTCTGGTTGATCGGCTGCGGCAACATGGCCGGAGCGATGCTTCGCGGCTGGCTCGACGCCGGCATGAATCCGGCGGGGGTCACCGTCATCCGGCCGAGCGGCAGGCCCGTCGCCGAAGGCGTTCGGGTTCTGACCCAGCTCCCGGCCGACGAGCGACCGGTCGTCGCCATGCTCGGCGTAAAGCCCCAGAAGCTCGACGAAGTCGCGCCCGGTCTGGCGCCGGCGCTCGACGGCAGCGCGCTCCTCATCTCCATCCTTGCCGGCGTCGAATATGCGTCGCTCCGCACCCGCTTCCGCGGTCCCCGCACCATCGTTCGTGCAATGCCCAATACGCCGACCGAGCTTCGCAAGGGCGCGACCTCGCTCTATGCAGAAGGCGGGGAAGGGGAGGACTCCGCGCTCGCAGAACGCCTCATGGCCGCTCTCGGCCGGGTCGAATGGATCGAGGACGAAACTCTATTCGACGTTGTCGCGGCGCTCACCGCGAGCGGACCGGCCTTTGTCTTCCGCTTCATCGATGCGCTGGCCTCGGCGGCCGCCGCGCTCGGCCTCGCCGAAGAACAGGCGCGCCGCCTCGCGCTCGCCACTGTGGAAGGTGCCGGAGCGCTGGCGGCTGCGTCGGAGGAAACGCCGCACAGGCTCGCTGAACGGGTCGCCAGTCCGGGAGGAATGACCCGCAAGGGCCTCAACATCCTCGATTCAGACCAAAGCCTCGAGCGCCTCGTCAGCGCGACCCTCGAAGCTGCGGTCCGCCGAAGCCGCGAAATGGGCGAGGAAGCGCGCCACAAGTAGGGCCAGCCTTTCCAGGTCCGGGCCTCCCAAGACCCCCGAAACTTGACCTCCGGCCCTCCCGGGGCCAATCCCAACCTTCGTGTCGCACCCGTCCCGATCGGACGCTCCGGAGCCCGGGAAATGTTCATGCTGGCTGACGCCCCTTCCTCCGCTTTCGCTTTCGAGCCGAGCAACAGCCCGATTCCCGCCGAGGAGCGCAGCCGCCAGCTCGTCAGCCCCGGCTTCGGCCGGGTCTTCACCGATCACATGGCGCTGATCCGGTTCAGCCGCGAGCGTGGCTGGCACGACGCCAAGATCACCGCCCGTCGCCCGCTGCAGATGGAGACCGCCTCCTCGGTCCTCCATTATGCCCAGGAGATATTCGAGGGCTTGAAGGCCTATTCGCGACCCGGCGGCGGCGCGGCCCTGTTCCGTCCCGAGGCCAATGCCCGCCGTTTCAATGCATCCGCCCGGCGCATGGCCATGCCGGAACTCCCCGAGGAGCTGTTCCTCGAATCCATTCGCGCGCTTGTTCGCAGCGAGAAGGACTGGATTCCGGACGGCGACGAGGGCGCGCTCTACCTTCGCCCTTTCATGTTCGCGAGCGAGGTGTTCCTCGGTGTGAAGCCTGCCGATGAGTATCTCTACGCGGTCATCGCCTCCTCGGTCGGCGCCTATTTCAAGGGGGATGCCCCGGCGATCTCGCTGTGGGTGACCCGCGACTATATCCGGGCGGCGCCGGGCGGCACCGGCGCGGCCAAGTGCGGCGGCAACTACGCTGCGAGCCTCGTCGCCCAGGCTGAGGCGATCCGGCAGGGCTGCGATCAGGTCGTCTTCCTCGACGCCATCGAGCGGCGCTGGATCGAGGAACTGGGGGGAATGAACATCTTCTTCGTGTTCGACGACGGCTCGATCCAGACCCCGCCTCTGGGCGGCACGATCCTGGCCGGGATCACCCGCGATTCGGTCATCCGCCTCGCCCGCGACATGGGGGTGGCGGTGCGCGAGGAGCCTTATTCGATCGAGCAGTGGCAGGCGGACGCGGAGAGCGGCCGGCTCACCGAGGCCTTCGCCTGCGGCACCGCAGCGGTGGTGACGGCGATCGGCAGCGTCCGCGGCGCTGACGGCGGCTTCACCATTGGCGGCCAGTCGACCGGTCCGCTCACCCAGCGTCTGCGCAGGGCCCTGGTCGACATCCAGCGCGGTCGCGCTCCCGATCCCTACAATTGGGTCGAACAGGTCGCCTGATCCCATGACCTTCTCATCGGCCGACGAGGCGCGTCGCCTGTTCGACCGCCTCGGCATCCCCGCGCCCGCCGTAGGCGATCTCGCCTCCCGCTCCCCGATCGACGGCCAGGAAATCGGCCGCGTCGCGACTGGCGACGCCGCTTCCGTCTCGGCGGCGATCGGCCACGCCCACCACGCCTTCCTCTCCTGGCGCAGCGTCCCGCCGCCGCGGCGCGGAGAGCTGGTCCGCCTGTTCGGCGACGAGCTTCGCGCGAACAAGGAGCCACTCGGCCGCCTAGTCAGCCTGGAGGCCGGCAAGATCCTGGCGGAGGGCCTCGGCGAGGTCCAGGAGATGATCGACATCTGCGACTTCGCGGTCGGGCTGTCACGCCAGCTCTACGGCCTCACCATCGCCACCGAACGCCCCAACCATCGCATGATGGAGACCTGGCACCCCTTGGGCGTCGTCGGGGTAATCAGCGCGTTCAATTTCCCGGTCGCGGTGTGGGCGTGGAATGCCTGCCTGGCCCTCGTGTGCGGCGACAGCACCGTCTGGAAGCCCTCGGAGAAGACTCCGGTCACCGCGAATGCCGTGGCCGCGATGTTCGCCCGCGCCGCCGATCGGTTCGGCGATGCGCCTGCCGGTCTCGTCGAAATCGTCCAGGGCGGCCGCGAGGTCGGCGAAGCGCTCGTCGACGACCCGCGCGTTGCGCTCGTCTCCGCCACAGGCTCGACCCGAATGGGCCGCGAGGTCGGCCCGCGCGTCGCCGCCCGCTTCGGCCGCTCTCTGCTCGAGCTCGGCGGCAACAATGCCATGATCGTCTGCCCCTCGGCCGATCTCGACCTCGCCGAGCGCGCCATCACTTTCGCTGCGGTCGGCACCGCCGGCCAGCGCTGCACGACCCTGCGCAGGCTGTTCGTCCACGACAGCATTTACGACGCGCTCGTCCCGCGCCTCGTCGACATCTGGGCGCAGGTGGCGGTCGGCAACCCGCTCGAGAACGGCATCCTCGTCGGCCCGCTGATCGACGGCGAGTCGCTCGCCGCCATGCAGCGCGCGCTCGACGAGGCGCGCATGCACGGCACCGTGCATGGCGGCGAGCGCCTCCACGGCCAGGATTTTCCCGACGCCTGGTATGTCCGCCCGGCCCTGGTCGAGATGAGCGAGCAGTCGCAGATCATGCTGCGCGAGACGTTCGCGCCGATCCTCTACGTCTGCCGCTACAGCGACCTCGACGAGGCGATCGAGCTTCACAACGCGGCTCGCCATGGCCTCTCATCCTCCATCTTCACCACCGATCTGCGCGAGGCCGAGCGCTTCATGTCGGCAGCCGGCTCCGATTGCGGCATCGTCAACGTCAACATAGGTCCCTCCGGCGCCGAGATCGGCGGCGCCTTCGGCGGCGAGAAGGAGACTGGCGGCGGCCGCGAGAGCGGTTCGGACAGCTGGCGAGCCTACATGCGCCGAGCCACCAACACGATCAATTACGGCCGCGACCTACCGCTCGCCCAGGGGATCGACTTCCAGATCGGCAAACCCGGCGCTTGAGGCCTGAGGGAAGGCCGCTATAAGCGCCCGCTGCGCCACTGCTGGGGCGTCGCCAAGTGGTAAGGCACCGGTTTTTGGTACCGGCATTCGCAGGTTCGAATCCTGCCGCCCCAGCCAGTTTCCCTCGGAAACCCGCAGAAAAGCTAGATTCCCGCTGCCTCCATCGTCCGAATTTCCGGGCGGTGTGACGGATCGCCCTGACGGGTCGATCACAGCCGGGAATCACGACTGTGGCTTCAAAACACCCCAATCTCGAGACGCGCGACGGCGTCTACTACCTCCGCGTCGAGCTTTCGGTCGACGGTAACGTTTTGCCGATACGGCTCTCCCTCAAGACCAGGAGCCTTGGACTGGCGCGCGCCAAAGCCGGCCGGCTCATGCTCCAGATCGCGAGGGCGAGACGAGACGTAATGCAGCAAGTGGGACTGTCAGGCGAGGAACGCGCTTCAATCCTTCGGGCAGCGGCGCGCCGGCAGCGCGACGCCTTGCAGGCCGCTGAAGCTGCGGCCCAACTCGGCAACCCCGGCGACTGGTCGTTCGGCTTCAATCGCTCGCTTCAATCGCTGGAGGTCATCCTCACCGAAATCACCCAGAACGGGATTCCGGCGGATTATGGATCTCACGACTATTTCATGGAGCGCTTCGTCGAGGGCCGGACGAATTTAACAACCGATCATCTGCTACGGGTGCGCGCTCTTCTGGATGAGCAGACGGATTTCCCGGCTCAGATCCTCGCACAGGCGAGTGAGGAACTGAGGATCCGTAACGCCGCGCAAACGCCCGAGAATATCTTCATTGCGCGAAAGGCGTTGCTCGCCGGCATGCTCAGGGCGATTGGTGAAACGCTCGAGGATCAACGGGATGCGAGTGCGTTCATTCGCCGCGAGGCGAGTGATACGGATCTCGATCAGCTGAAGGCCCTTCTGCAGCAGTTGTTGCCTGCGACGACGCAGGCAAAGGCGCCGGCAGAGCCCGCCCTTCCAGCCCCGGACAATCGCTATACGTCGATGACGATCCGCGAGGCGGCTGACGCCTATCTCGCAGAGAATCCCACCCTCGACGCCGGTGGCGGTGACGGCGATCGTTGGACGGCGAAGACCCGGACCCAGTTCGACGCGAGCATCTTTCTTGCCAGCAAGCACTTTAGCGGCCCTGCGTGCCGCATCGACAATGGCGCGCTTGCCACCTTCTTTCGCCTGCTTCGACAGCTTCCCTCATCTCATCACAAGTCGCCCCGCCACGCAGAGATGAGCCTGGAGGAGATCGCGGCGGAGAACAGTGGCGGCGGCTTGAGCGCGACCACCCTGAACCGGCACTTCCGGTTCCTCGCAGGCCTGTTCAAGTGGCTCGGGACGAAGACGGCTGTGCCGATCGTCGATTGGTCGGCCTTCACCAGCAAGAGCAAGAAGGCGCCGCGAGACCAGCGCGACGCCTTCAACGAGGCCGAGCTCATCGCCCTTTTTCAAGCGCCCATCTGGACCGGCGGCCAGTCGCCGGCGCGTCGCTTCGTCGAAGGCGGCCATATCTGGCACGATGCCGGTTACTGGCTTCCGATCCTGCTGGTTTACAGCGGCGCCCGCCGCGAGGAGATCGCAAAACTATTGTGCCAGGACGTCGATTGTATCGACGGGATCTGGTGCATTCGGATCCGCGACACCGACGCCGGCCGAGTAAAGAATGTGAGCTCCAGCCGTGATATCCCGTTGGCCGATCAGGTCGTCGGCCTTGGCTTCCTCGAATATGTTGGCGCCGTGCGAGCCGCAGGCTCGACGCTGCTTTTTCCGGACCTGGACGTGGAGGGCAGGGCAAAAGGGGACGTCTACTACAAGAGATGGTGGCGGGCGCTTGAGCGGAACGGCTTTGTGGCGGCAGGGAAGACAATCCACGCCATGCGTCATTTCGTCGCCACGACGCTTGCCGACGCGGGAGTGACGGAAGAGCGGCGCGCCGACCTGCTGGGGCATACGCTTACCAGCGAAACCGCAGGCCGTTACACAAAGCGGGCACGCCTTCAGCGCCTGCAGGAAGCCGTCAATCGCATTCCGATCGTCACCGAGCACCTCGCGCCGGCGCCGATCAACCTCTCCTTCGCACGCTAAGGGAGGCTCACATGTTCGACGATATTCGCGCGCGCCCGCTCGCGTCCGCCCCGCTGTTGCGGCAACTGGATTACCTCGAGGCCTTTTCCCGTCCCTTGACTGAGGACGTCGTCACGCTCGCGCTCGACGTTCAGCATCGTGCCTACCAGCAGTCGGATTGGTATCAATGGCTCAGCGAGCCCATCCGGTATCAGCCGGAGATCTGGTTCGCTCTCGGACTGGCGCTTCTTCGGTCGTCCTACGGCCGGGACGAGACGTTCTCGCGCGCTCTCGACGACGAGCGGTGGCGTGAGCATGAGAAGGTCTTCAGACACTTCTTCACGACCGACGTGGTCTTTACCGCGGCGCTCATCGCGGACGTCAACAAAGCCGTCAAAATCGATCCGGACTTCAGCAACGGAGAGGCGGCCCTCTACCGCGACTTCATCGTGCGGAACTGGCAGATGGGCGTCGCCAAGCGACTCATCGGCGATGCGGTGGAGCAGTCGGATGAGGTGTTCGACGGTGGCGGCGACGTGCCTACGATGTCGCTGGCGTTCATCCAGGCGTATCTTTCTGACCGCGTGCACTATGAGGGCTATCGGGTAACCGATGCCGGGCTCCGCACCGGGATGCCGGACGCGCTGATACCCTGCCTCCCCGCCTGGCATAAGCGGCCGGGCGCCGAGGCATGGGTCTATGCGCCGCGCGAGATCGGTGCGCTGATCTCCGACTTCGAGAGCAGTACCTATCGCTCGACCGTCCATCCGCACCTCGACCGGCCGACGATCCGCATCGCGCTCCATGCCATCGGGTTGACCCAGCACGATTCCGTGCCGCGGCTCCGCGCAGAGCTGCGCCACGTGCGTGACGATGGTAGCAAGCTGATAGAAGTGGTTAAGAAGCGGGGGGACGATTACGGCATTACCAATCGCGCTGGCTCCACATTCAATGCCACGGGTGCATCGCCGGAAGCATGCCAGAAGGCCGCGAAGGACGCCCGCACCGCTAAGCGCCGAGGCGACGCGACTGGCCCGCAGTGGTGGCAGAAGCCGACGAAAGCCCAAAGCGCGGACCGCATAGATCGGTGGACCCGGTGGTTCGCGTTCCTCGCCGATCGAGGCTTAGCTCCAGCATCACTCGTCGGAGGCGGGAAGTGAGCGTTGCGGGCACGATCGCGGCACCTGCGGAGCGCGTGAAGGCGAGGGTGGCAGCAGAAGAGGGAGCAAGGGGGGACCTCATCTTCTGCAGCCGAGGAAAGGGCGAGTTTGTAAGGTGCATAAGTAATAGCTGCCGGTTTGAGACCAGCAGCTATTTGGGGCGGCAGCACTTAGTGCTGCCGCGTCGGCCCCAAACGGGAGCCGCATGATGGGACGAAAACATCACCCGGTATATGCGCGCGGAATGTTGGATCTCTGTGAAGTGGAGCGAGCGTTCGAGGAGACGTTTATCATCTATCTGAATGGCCCGCGCTGGACGGGTGGCTATTCGGTCGCGGAGGAGAAGAAATCTGCTGCTCCGCTGAAGAGGGGTTCGTTGGCCCCCATCACGCGATCCCGGCCCCGTTTGAGGGCAGGTGTCTCTGCTATTCGCCCTTCAGTCCCACGGATGCCTTCGTCCGCCAAGGCTCGTGACGGCCTCAAGCATTTCGGTATCACCTACTCTTCGATCTACAAGGAGCGCGCCAGCAAAGGGAACGAGCGAGCGGCCAACCGCGCAGGGTATGCGGAGGCGTATAATCGCGAGAGCCAGGAGATTACCGCGGAGGAACGCGCCACCGCTGCTGCAGAGTATGCCGAGGGCGGAAAATCGGATTATCCTGAACGCGTCGTCTGGCGGGAGAGCAACATCGCCGACACCTACGAGAAGCGGGTCGACTTCTTTCGAAAGACCGCGGACGCAGTGGCATTCAAAGGTGACGCTTACATCGAGATCGACATCCGCGGCTACGAGGCGGACTGGGCAAATATCCGATATATGCCGAAGGACGTCCGCAAGGTTTACAATCAGGCATTACAGAATGGCGGCCGCGCCAAGAGGATTTTCAACAACACCGAGGAGGCATTTGGGTTTTCGAAGGCGAAGGCCCATCAGAAGGTGTTCAAGCAGACTCTTGTTGTCAAAAATCCACCGAACGGACTCGTCTGTTCGACCGTGGTCGTCCCCATTCCTCACGAACTGAGCAGGCGGGGAAAGCGTCGTTACGCTGAGAAGGTCACGCGATTCTTCGCTAAGCGAGGCATTCCCTACCAAGCGGTGATACACGAACCCGTGGCGGGTAAGAACGACGCCCGCAACTGGCACATGCACATCAATTATTGGCCGTTCGAATGTCACAAGCGCGAAGACGGCACCTGGTCGTTCGAGAAAGAGCTCTACAAGTCCAACTGTGGGCATTGGCGTGAACGAAGGCGAGTGGCGCCGCGGAGGCTCGAGGAGACGAAGCCCGGCAAGGGCTGGGTGAAGGCGATGAAGATCTACATGTGCGAGCAGGCCAACGCCTCACTGCGCGAGGAAGGGCTCAGACCGCGATTCACCACCCAGACGAATTTGGAGCGCGGGCTAGAGGAGGCCGAGAAGCCGCGCGGCCCCAAGCTGTCGGCCCGTCTTAAGAAGGGGGAGGTGACTGAGGAAGAAATCGACCTTCGTCTTGAAGCCTGGCGTCGCAGGCGAAAGCGGCTTCTCGAGCGGGCAAAGAGCCTTTTCCAGCGCAGGTACGGAGCTCGTCTTTCTGCGGCAGGCGTCAGTGGGTCGAACCTAGACGATGCGCTAGAACTGGCGAAGCAGGCGGATCAACTGGGCACGGTGGCGCTGCTTGCCGACCTTCAGGAGCGAAAGATCCGGTCCGGACTGGAGGGGGTGATTGCCGACCAGCAAGGCGTTCTTAAAGCGACCGTGGGTGCGACAGGGAGCGCGAAGAAGGAGCGTCAGCAGGCGAGTGAAATCCTCAGCCTCTGCCGCGCCATCGATGGCGTCCTCCAGCCTCTTCTCTCGCGCAGTCGGGCTGTGAAGGCGGCAGCGCAGGCAGAGGCGCGGGGCCTTGTCGAGAACCTCAACGACATCGAAAGGATTGCAAAGGAGCGAGCCAAAAATCAGGCGATCGAACTTAAGAAGTCGGCGCTGGCTGCGGTTCTTGCGCACCAGCACCTGCACGGTCGTTGACGTTACGGTGCCGTCGACATCCGCGGAGATGAGGCCACTTGGTTCAGCATCCGCATAACGTGGGCTTGAGGCGTTAAGGCGGCGACCAGCGTCCGTAAGATGCCAATCTGCAGTGAGCTTATCGGATCACCTATGCGGTCATTCGGGTCGCTCCGCGAGAGGGATTCGCAACTCGTAAGCCGCCGGTCAATCAGGTGATGCGCTCAGGTCTGGTTTGCCGGTCCTATTTCGAGGACCCTTGCATCCGACTTGAGCCAGTTCTTGATCACCGCTCCGGCTTGAGCAGGCGGCTCGCGCCTGAGCGCGCATTCCCAGACTGTCACAACTCGCCAGCTTGCTTCAAGCAGTTGGCTCATGTTCCTCCGATCACGTTCCTGATTGGCGTGGAACTTCTCGTTCCAGAATTCCGGACGCGTAGACGGCGTCGTCGCGTACCTGCAGCCATCATGCCGGTGCCAGAAGCATCCATGAACGAAGATGGCAGTGCGGTGGCGCGGAAGGACTATGTCGGGTCGGCCGGGGAGCTTTCGCTCGTGAAGCCTGAACCTCAGCCCAGCAGCGTGAAGTGCGCGTCGGAGAGCGACCTCCGGCTTCGTATCACGGCCGCGTATGCCCGCCATCATGCGTGACCGCGTCGCCCTGTCTACAACATCGACCAAAACGGGTCCTGGCTAATCGGCAGCTGCCTGGTAAGGATGGTTGAAAGGAAATTGAACCGATGACCCGAACTTTCAAGATCGTCGACCTGTTTGCAGGACCTGGAGGCCTCGCCGAAGGCTTCAGCTCCGTGCGAAACGCTGAAGGGGGACGGGTGTTCAATGTCGCCCTGTCGGTGGAGAAGGAGCCCTCGGCCTTTTCCACGCTTAGGCTCCGGGCATTCACCCGGCAGTTCGATGACTTGCCGCAGGAGTACTACGATTACCTCGCCGGCGCGCTGTCCCGGAAAGAGCTTGAGGCTGCGTATCCCCAAGAATGGGCGGCTGCGATTGTCGAGACCAAGATGCTGGAACTCGGAACCCCGGAGGCGCAGGAGCAGCTGGACCCGCTACTCGACGGCATACGGAAGACGTCTGAGGGAGATGTCGTCCTGATTGGTGGTCCGCCGTGCCAAGCGTACTCCCTTGTCGGGAGGGCTCGCAATCGTGGCATCGCCGGTTACGAAGCGGCCGAAGACCATCGCCACTTCCTTTATCGAGAATACATTCGAATCCTGAAGCGGCTTGAGCCTGCAGCCTTCGTCATGGAAAACGTGAAAGGGATGCTGTCCTCGAAGGTCGATGGGGAGCGGATCGTCGAACGCATTCTTGCCGACCTCCGTTCGGCCGGCGGTATGGCGGACAGCTATCGTCTCCTGCCTCTGGTCGGCCCCGGCTTGGACGTCGTGCGCGGAAATGTCGTGCGATCAGAACTGTTCGGTATCCCCCAGAAACGCCATCGTGTCATCATCATCGGTCTGAGACGCGACGTTGCTGAAGGGGTGGAAGGGTCCGGGCTCCGCTGTCTTCTTGAACCCTTGGACAGAATCTCGACTGTCGAAGACGTTCTTGGCGGCATGGCGCCACTGCGAAGCGGACTCAGCAAGGGAGACGATGGTCCTCGCATCTGGCAGGAAACCGTCGCCAACGCCTTCAGGAGCGCGGCTCATGCCTCCAAGGAGGATGGCGATTGGCTTGATGACGTGGAGGCTCGCCTCAGGGAGCATGCGTCGGATCTGGCTGGCTTGGGGGCGGTTCCTGGGCGTTCGAGCACAAGACCCGGAGGCATCAGGGATAACCGGCTCGGTGCGTGGCTCAGCGATCCTCGACTCACATCTCTTCCCAATCACGAGAGCCGAGGCCACATGGCGTCTGACCTTGCGCGGTACGCATTTGCTTCGACATTCGCCGAGGTGAAGGGCCGCTCACCAAAGGCCGACGAGTATCCTGCTGGACTCGCGCCAGAGCACCGGAACTGGGCCTCGGGCAAGTTCGCCGACCGCTTTCGGGTGCAGTGTTGGAACGATGCAGCTTCCACCATCACCAGCCATATCTCGAAGGATGGGCACTACTTCATCCACCCCGATCCTTTGCAGTGCCGCAGCCTAACGGTCCGAGAAGCAGCCCGATTGCAGACGTTCCCCGATAATTATCTATTCGAAGGCAATCGGACGCAGCAGTATGTGCAGGTTGGCAATGCGGTGCCGCCTCTGCTGGCTTTGCAGATCGGTGAAGTCGTCAGCCGCCTGTTATCCGGTCGAGCCAGAGCGGATCGCACCCAACAGGTTCGTGCGGCATAGGTCGCCTGCGCTCGTCAGTGCGGCTGAGTGAGCAGTAACCCGGCCCTCACCCTAGCGACTTCAGCCTGCCTGCATGCGCCCGATGTGCGGGCTCCCGACCGCTAGAGCTCCTGCCAGGGAAGGCCGTCGTCGGCCATTCGGTTCAACAGCAGCTTGAGAGCGTTCTTCTCCGGTCTGCCGAGGTTGAAATTCATTGCGGCGAGCTTGCGGAGGCCGGAATCCGACTTCGGCGAGAGAAGGCCGCGCCGGTCGACCGTCAGGCGTATGAGCTCGGCCTTAGGCGCGATTGCAGGCAGCTGGACGTCAATGTCGAGTTCCGCGTCCATCCGGGCAGTGGCTCTCGCTTCCTTCCTCTCTTCCTTGGCCTCGTCGGCGTCGAGCATCAGGAAATCCGGGAGAGGCGGGATTGCAAATTCCTCAGCCTTCAGCGTCTGCCAGCAGATCTCGAACTTGCAGTATTCGCCGACGTTGCGAATGTTCGATGGAGTGCGGCGGATGGCAGCGGCAATCTGGGGCGCCAGCTCCACGATGAAATGCTGAAGCTCCTCCGGCACCGCCTGAGTGTTCCAGATCTGCGCCCAGTTCAGCGTGGCATGACCCTTGTCGACGACGTGCTGGGCCAGCCACGCAAGCGTGTAAGCAACCGTCTGCGACTTGTAACCCCGATCCACCTTGTACCAATCCGCACCAGCAATGAACTTGTCGGTCCAGCGGAACACCAAGGCCATGGCGCAGGCGTTGCGATACCAGGTTTCGTTGAACTGGGTAGGCGAGGTCTTCCATGCCTTCGCGGTCTCATCGGCAAAGGCCATGAAAGCCTTCTGAGCAGCTCGCGAAACAATGTGCGGCTTGCGCTCGAAGGTGAGAACATACTTTGCCAGATCGGTCTTCTCGATCAGCTTTTCCTTGGGAAATTCCAGCTGGTATTTCCTCTTCTCGGCTGGTGCGGAATAGGCCATTCCATCACGGTATTGGCCCCGAGCGCGCTCGTAGAACCATTTGTGCCCGGTCATTGCGCCATCCTGCGGCGGGGCCGCCAGAATACGCGAGTAACGCTCCATCTGCAGGTGGAAGGGATGACCGGAGAAGAAATCGGCTTCCGAAATCTTGTTCTGGGTGTTCGCGTACCGCGATATCCTCGGCACCACCTGCTCGATGAGTTCCGGCGGAACGACCGACAGTTTCATCTGTACGTGAACACGTTCCAAGGCAGCTTTGCCGATATCCTTGGCGTACAAGATCGAGGCGGTGGTCTGACCGCCGTTCACGATCTGAAGATTGTGGATGGCCGCGATGCCGAGCTGTCCATCTTCAAGCGTCCGTAGTTCGACCCCAGATGCCGTTGCCGTCAGTCCATTGTTGTAGGCAAAGAACATCTCGGGCGTTTTCTTGATCGTCTCGAGGATACCCTTGTTCACCTTGGTTCGGGCCTGAAGGTAGGTCCGAACATTCTGCTCGAGAAGGCGTGCGCCGTAGAGACCATACACCTCGGCAAGGACAGTGCCGGGAATGGCCAGCAGGTAGGACTGATACTCGGTGGCGTCGGTTGACGCCTTCAGGCAGGGCAGGGGCGCCCCGGCTGCGGATGCAAGATCGACCTCAATCGGCTCAGGCGACTTGAAGCTCTTCTGGATATCGAAATAGCGTGTCGCGTCGAGCACGCTGTAAACAACCGGAAGGCCACGGACCTCCTCAGCGACCTGTGGCGGCCGCTTGGTGGCGAGGCGGGCGTTGCTGAAAAGGATGACGCGAAGGCGACGGATCGACTCTCTCGCGACATAGATCGGATAGGCCGCGGTGAATGCGGGACTGGTCTCCTCGATCGAGTTGATGAACGTCGAAGAACAGGCGTTCTCGAAGAAATTGGTCGCCTGCTTCAGTGCCGAGCTCAATCGGTCGTTCTGAAGGGATTCCAGTTCGGTACCATCGCGATAGTCACAGACGGCCAGATAGAGCGTCCCGCGATCCGCATCGAAGGCATGGCCGTCGATGCGGTATGGCCGGCTGCCGCCTTCGCGGCGGCTGTGGGCATATTCAAGGTCGATGGTGTCGCCGTTGTCGGAGGCCGCCTCGGCATACAACTCGAAGAACGCCTCCTGCTGAAAGACGCCGCGCGCCTCCGCTTCGAGCATGATGTCTTCGCGAAGTTCCTCGAACGCCTCCTGCAGCTCGCTCATTGTTCCGTTCCCCCAAACGCTTCATCAGCCTCGACTGCGAACGTCGCGCAGTCGCTGACCCGGATCGAATATCTCACTTGTTCAACGCCCGGGCGCAGATCACTTCGCTCGATGCGTGGAAAGTCGTCCCGGACTTCATACCAGGCCCGGTCGACCAGCACCCAGCTCTCCTCGTCGTATTCGTCGCGCTCCTCGTATCCCGCTTCGAGCAGCGCAATGTCGAGGCGCTCGGCGGTGCCCGATCCAGCCGTGCGGGCATGTGTGCGGACAGTCTCGACCAGGCTGTTCAGTGTGCAGGCCGCGGGGTCGCCTGCCGTGAGGGGAGCCAGCCCCTGATTGCATAGCAGAATTCGACCTTGGACCGGATCAAGCTGGTCTTCGGAGGAAATCATGATGCGCCGGTCCGCCGTGACGACCTGCGTTTTGACCTCGAAGATATTCCCTCCGACGACGAAGTCCTGCTCGTGACCGCCGGGCCCGTTCCAACAGGCCACGGCAGTGTGCCAGCCCAGCCGCTCCGCGAGAATGTCGCGAAGGAACAGAAGCTCGCCGACAAGCCCGATACGCTCGGGCCTCGAGAGCTTGCGGTCCGTCCGCCGGCGAAGCATCTCCTGCCAGCGGTGAAGCTCGTCCAAGGTGGTGATCAGACCCTGCGCCGACTGGCTGGGCGTGAGCTTTTCGGTTGCGAGCATGAGGCTGGTGCACAAAAGCGCAAAGTTTCGGAAATCAGCCGCGTGCGCCAGTACCAGAGAGAGGCGCGCCCGCCCGTCCGCAAGTTGTTCGAGGTCGCAAGTCAGCGCCGTCATCTTTGGCAGGTCAAGCCCAGCAGCCTCGGCACAGTCCGCGTCCAGCTGGAACAGGTAGCGAGCGCGATGATCCCGGCCGATCCGGAAATCCAGGGGATGGCTGCTGTCAGCAAGCCGGACATTGCGGGACCCCGCCTCAGCCGGCGCGACGATTTCTGCCCACTCACTCAGCATCCTGAGCCTCCGCCAGCGCTTCGGCGTCATCGTCTCCTTCGTCGAGGTAGAGCTCGAGCTGCTGACGATAGACAGCATTGACCTGGTAGGTACGCTCCTTCGCAGGCCGTGCGGTTTCGGGCATGCAGAAGGACAGGGTAACGACCGGCCCGTCCAGCTTGAGCGCCTCGTCGCTCTCGCCCTCCTCTGTCCTGAGCTTCGCGTTGAAGGCGTGAATCAGCATCATCGGGCGCTCGCGAACCGAACAGGCCGCGCGTTCCTTCTTGTAGTCTCCGGCTTCGTAGCGCTCTTGGGCGAGCATCTTCTGGGTAGTGTTGAGACCGATCTGCGCATCCCCCGGATCGGCCACTCGGTTCTTGCTCCCGTACACCCGGTACACGCCGCTCCGAGCCGTTCCCTGGTCGCGCGATCGAAGGTTGATGCTCTGACCCGCAAAGAGCTGGGGATCGCCGCTCTGGCGCATGGGCAGGACTACGTCCCAATCCGAGAGCTCGTCACTGACTCGATCCTCGACATAATCGTGGAAGAGCGAGTGGTCGGAAATGACGGCCAGATCTGCATGATCGACGAAGCTGAACTGGTCCAGCAGCCCCAGAACGCCGCGGCCCTCCGCGGACCAGCGGATGTAGCCCTTGTTGATCTCGTCCGGCGGGCCGAGCGACTTGAGAAAGGCTTCGGTAGCCTCACGGTGCTTGATGCCGGTGGCAGTGTCGTTGGGAAGGGCGAAGCCCTCGATGTGCCGTGCTGAATAATCCTGAGCGATGCTCAGCTTTTCGGCCGTGCGCATCTTGTTGGCGGCCGTCACCCTGATTGCGAGCGGGCTCTGGCGAACCTTCAGGCCGAAATCGCGCGGCGTCCTGCGCGCCGCCTGCATGCGCTTGATCTCGCTGCGCAGCTCCTCGGTAGCCTCGTCGACAAACTCGTAATGATCGAAGGACATCTGCGGCAGATAGAGCCGACAATACTCCTCGTACCCCGGCCTGTATCCGAACCAGCGCGCCATCTGCATCAGCGTGTCGCTCGCCGTCGCGTTGCGAAGCAGATAGGACACGGTCAGGCCCTCGAGCGTAAGGCCGCGCGACAATGCGAGCCCGCCGATGGCGATGACGTGCAGCCCGTCAGCCTTGTGCAGCGAATAGTCGAGCTTGCCGCCCTTCATATTCACGGTCCGGACTTGGATCGACTGGACTCCCTCGTTCAAGACGGCCAGCAGGTCGGACCACTCGAGCCCACTCTCGCTGAATTCTTCTTCGAAGCTCTCGTGGATGTCCGCCATCACCTCGTCGTCGATGTCTTCGGGCGGGAGCGCGGCGTTGACCGCCACCGCATCCTTGATATCGTTCAGGTAGGCGTAGACAAGGCCGAGCACCTGCTCCTGGATGGCATTGAAGCGACTCACGTTGATCATCATCGAGCAGTGGGCCTTGCCTTTGCCCTGTAGCACCCGGATTGCGCGGGTTATGCAGAACACCCGAATGGCGTGGCCCAGACTGGCTGGGAGTTCGCTGACTGTGTGACTGCTCTTGTGGCTGAGCGGGAGCAGCGACCGATAATCGCTTATGATCCGCACCATACCGTCGCGAAGATCACCGCCTTCCCGGAAGATGCGGTGCGATCCTGCGTAATTCGTAGGTGGATCGAGCGCCTTGATGAAGTTGCCGGGGAAGAGGTCGTCGTTCTCCATCTCTACCGTCGTTTCCGGGTCGATGAAGATGTTGGCGAACGGCGTTGCGGTATAGCCAACGTAGGCCGACCGCGGGAACCTAGACAGGATCTGCCGGATGATGCCGTTAATGGCGGTCGTCCTCTTCGGATCCTTGGCCGTGTTGATGGATGCGTTGTCGGCTTCGTCGTCGATCAGGAGAAGTGGCAGGTCATAGCCGCCCGTCTCTCCCTGCTTGTTGATCCACTCCGCCAGCCGTTCGAGGATTGCCTTGTTCTTCTTGGTGACGAAGATCATCGGCTCCTGATGGCCGGCGAGGCCGAAGTATATCCCGTCCTTGCCGCTCGAAAAATCCGACACCCGCGTTGTACCGTAGGAGGGAATACGGCGCGTCTGTGCGTAGTTCTGGATCGGGAGCGACTGCTGGGCGGCGGCACCAAACATCGAGACCTTGCCAATGAAGGTTTCGTCGAGACGTTCCTGGGTCTGCGCGCGAAGAGAGTTGGTAATCCCGGCAAGGAGTATGATCACTCTGTAGCCGGCATCTGCCGCCTTGCAGATCAGCGCCGAGTAGTTGGTGGTCTTTCCGGACTGAACGTTTCCCATGACCATGCCGCGAACTGCGCCGTAGGTAGCATCCCTCGGGTTGCCGCACTGATCGAGGACCTCGTCCGTGTCCGAATCCAGCGTCGCCAGCACGTGCGAGGGGAGGGTGCCCGTTTCGAGATAATATTTGCGCAGGCGGTTCCAGTAGTAGAAGTCGAGCTCGGTTCGCTTTGACGCCAGCCACGGCCGGTGGTCCTTCGTGATCACCGCGCCACGCCGCTGCGTAACCGTGAAGCTGGTTTCCAGCTCCCGTATGATCGTGTTGATTGCAGGCTCGTCGAGATGCCGGAAAGGGCCGCCGCGAACCAAATCCGCAATAGCTCCCTCGGGCAGTCCGAGGCCCTGAGCAATGCTTTCACCGTGATCGCGCGTGATAGCCGAGCGGAAATACGCAAGCTCGCTGTCAAACATTCAATGCCACCCTTTGTCTTTGAGATGCTGCGTTACAAGGCTGGTCTGAGCTGACCATGGTTCCGTCGATGCGAGGATCTCGCGCAGCGTGTTGAAATCGCCCCCCGCCCGCAAAAGAAGCGCTGGAAGCGCGGCGTCGAGTTTGTCGATGAAAGTGTCACGGTCAACCGCGCTCTGGTTCATCATGTCCGGGCGAGTCGAATAGTCCTCGCCAATACTGATTACTGGAAAACAGTCTTCGATGATGCCTAGCGCCGCAGCGAAACTCTTGGCGCGCTCCTGATCCTCGTCCTCAAGCATGCTCGCGATGAGCGGATGCTCGCGGTTGAGGTAGTAGCGCAGCTCGCCGTTGCGGACATATTTTGCCCAAACCGATGTCTTGCCAGCCTCATCCCGCACCCGGCCACCACGCGACTGGAACACCCGGCCGGACTTGCGCTTGAGCCCGGCTACGATGTCCTTCAGTCGACTTTGGAGGCCGGTCGGTAGCTGCGCGTCGGCCTTGTCGAGCGTGATCTTCCACATCGCGTCGAGCGAATTCGGGATGTTGACTGCAACTCGGACGAGTTGCGAAAGCTCGCCGTGCCGGACGAGCCGGAACCAGGTGCCGTGCATGATCAGCCGATGTTGGCGGTACACATAAAAACCCTGATTTCGAACGAATCCTTCTTCACCGCCAAGTTGCTCGTGTTCGGCGGCGGTGACCTTCGAATAATGCGGCAGGATGAAGGCCTGCACCTCAACCGGCTGGCCGTTTAGGGTCAGCGTTTCCTTCGGCTGCGCCTGCGTTGCATCATGTTTGCGAAGGAAGGGGTCAACCGGCTTGAGAGGGTCGCCATTGAAGGTCACCTTTAGCTTCTTGAGACCCTCCTCCCCGCCGAGATAGCGGTGAAAGATAAGCGAGAGCTGTCGTTTGGCGTGGGCGACGAGGTCGTTGAACCCCTTGTTCGCCACTTGGCCAAATTCGGACAGCCGATCGCACTTTGACCAGATAATCTCGGTTCCATCCCGTTCGACCAACTGGTCACTGGCCAAGGCTCGAATCTCTTCGTCTTCCAGAATGCCCATCTTCCAGTCGGCGAGGTCGTCAAGATCCCAGGATGCGCCGGCGAGCTCGCCCTTGTGGTGCGTGAGGACCACAAGATGACGGCACTGTGACAGGGAAGCGGATTTCATGCCCCATCCAAACCGGCCGAGATCATCAGGCGCGCGCTCGTCATCCGGGTTCGTGCTGGCTGGCCGCATTGCGCGGAGCAGCTCATCGGCCGTCATCCCGGTCCCATCGTCGCGGATACGCACTGCGGGCCCATCCGCCGTCCGCACGCAGCGAATGTCGATGTTGCGCGCTCGAGCCTTGATGCTGTTGTCGAGCAGATCGGCCAGCGCACTCGAAAGATCATAGTTTCCGAAGCTGCGGGCCGAGGTCATCAGGGACGCCGCATCGGGTGGATTACGCAGATACCTCACATCGGCCCCCGTCACTCCTGCGCTGGCCGGCAGCGCAGCCTTACCACTGGTTCAGCCGATCTCTCGGTCTTTACCGAGCTAGGCCGACATTAAGATGAATCATAATGACGCGGTCCGTCACTTCTAGCGTGAAATCATGCAACCGGCAGTCATGAAGCTCAAGCGCGGCTTGGTCTCGGAACCGATGCATGAAAGGCGTCTCCTTATATCGGTTGTGCGCCGGGACCTTTCGACGGCTCACAGGGAGATCGGATCGGATGGCTTAATGCCTATGCTAGCCATTCAGAGCGAGAAGGCTCCGCGTCCCGTTTGCGCTGAATTTCGGCTGTTCGAAGCCCTTCCTGCAGTCAACGCTCGAGCCGCACCCGCAATCGCCGCGCTCGCTCTTTGAACGCCGCCTCGCCACCTTCCAGTATGTTGCACACCTGCCGACGCATCTCCGCATTTTCGAGACCACCCGATACGTAGGTGATCGGCGGCAGTTCGCCGGGACTATGGGTCCCTGCCGTCGCTACGATGATCTGGTCGGCGTCGGTATTGATCACCAAGTTGGCATTGTGGGTTACCATGATAACCTGGCGCTTGGCCTTCGCGGTGACGAATAGGCTGACCAGCTCGTCGAAGATCGACTTGGGATCGAGGTTCTCTTCCGGCTGGTCGATGATCAGCGGGCGAAGGTCGCTCTCATCGAGCGCAAGGTAGAGCAGGAGCAGGACGATACCGCGCGTGCCTGGCGACAGCTTGCTGATGTCCGTGCCCTCATAATCTATGCTGTACTCGATTTGAATGTGGTCGGTGCTGAACAACCATTTGGCGAACCGCATCAGCCAGTTCCGATAAGCCTGAGCATCGTTCGACGGGACGTTGGCGACAGCGGTCAGGTCATCTTGCCATGCTTCGGTGAATAGCTTGAGCGCTTCGCCGATCGCAGCGACGTCGCCACTCTCCCATGCCCCTCGCATATGGCGGTTGGCCCATTGCGCGATCGAGCCCTTTCCCTTGAAGTCGCCGACGCGGCGAAGATCGAACAGCTTCTCGCCGAGCGCCGCCCACAGCCCCACATCGGCGCGTCGCGCCGCCGAGAAGGACAGCTTTCGGAGGGTGCCCTCTGCCGATTGCAGGCGGTCGACCAGCGGCTTGTACAAGTCGCGCAGCACCTGCTCCTCGGCGAGGATCGCCTCGAACACGCGCAAATAGGTATCCTGGCGATCATTGCTGAGCTTGCGCATACGCTCGGCCGCACCTTCGCAATCGGCGAGCGAGGTTCGCAGCGCTTCAATCTGCGCATTCTCTTCTGCGATCCGCCGCACGAGGGCGGTAAACTTCTTGGCGGTCTCGGCGTCGATGTTGATGAGGCTTTGGAGCCGCGTGACCTCGGCCTCGAGAGTGGCCAAAGGCATCTTTTCCGGGTCGTCCCCGGCGGCGAGATAGGACTGATTTGGATCGTGGTGCGGGACCGGAGGAACGCCGCGCCACGAGGCCGCGGACTTGCGTGCATTGTCGAGCTTCGCGGTCAGTGCGTCGTCGACATTGCCATGATATTCGAGGAGGAAGGCATCCCAGTCACTGTCGTCGAGCCGGGCGGAGACATAGCTTGCCTTAATTTGGCGCAACGCTTCCGGCGCCTTGTTCTTGCGGAATGCCTGGACCTCGTCCTGCAGCGCCAGGACCGAGGTCTCTTGGTTCACGAAGTAGCGGACGTAGGATCGCACCTTCTCGGCGGCATTGACGATGACGGTCAGCCGCTCGGCACGCTCCTCGCTGCCCTTGACGATCAGCTTGTCGCGGTCAGTCTCTAGCCCTTTGACGATCTGCTCCTTCTGGAGCAGCTGCTGCTTGACGCCGGCGACCCGCAGCTTCTTCTCCCGCTCCAGGCCGATTTGGTCCGAAAGCGTCTCGATCGCTTCCTCCTCCCGCTCTCGCGCAAGGCGATAGCGCGAGGCGCGCAGCTCTAGCAGCTCGTCGAAGTTGAAGGTTCCATCCTTGTTCGGATGCGCTTCGAAGATGACCCGCTCGATTTCGGCGAGCAGCGCATCTGTGACGCCGTCGGCCGAACAAAGCTCCTCGACGAATTTCTGGGAGAGGTAGCGCGCCCGGGGAAACCGACCGTCGAGCTCCTGATCATATTCATAATCCAGCAGCAGGCGTTGCGACGGCTCGCCCGAGCCCCAGCCAAGCTCGACACGGACATCCTCGAGGAGATCGCCAGCACGCACTAGGAATGAGGCGGCACTGAGATTTTCCGACGCGGCATCGCATCCGGCAGCGATGGCGTCGGCGAGTGCCGTCTTGCCGGACCCGCGCGCGCCGATAATGGCGACCAGGCCGGGATTGAGCGCCAGCACGGGGGTCGCCGCCCATGCTGCATTCTTGATCTCGACGCGCGAGATGACCTGCGAGGGGGTGGCCCGCATCGGCGGGACGGCACCGACGAAAGCGCGACCTTCCGGATCGATTACGGCCTGGCGCAGCGTATCGAATTGGGCGGCACCCTTTATCCACGAATAACGGTCACCATCGGGTGCGCCGACCTTGTCGGCTTCGTGGGCATCGCTGCCATGCAGGCAAGGCTTGAGGGCACCATAGCGAGAGCGGATGTCCGCCGGACTCGCAGTAGCTTTGCGGCCCAGCCAGAAATCGCGCTGGCTGGCACTGCTTGCGAAAATGATATGAGCGAACTTCTCGACCTCGGCGCGGAGCGCCCCCTCGGATTCCCCGCGCATTCCCGAGGTCCCGTCATGCTCGCTGCCGGCCACGGCTATGAGAATGTTATCGGCCGCCCACGCTACCGCGCGGTAAACCTCGACAAGCTGCTCGAAGCTCACCTTGAACTGGGTCGCGCCGCGTGTGAGGGCGGCCCGCCCGCTCAATGTCGGATCGATCTTGCTGCCAAGGCGGGCGAGATCGGATGGCGTGCAGGTGAAGCGATCGTCATAAGCATCGAAGGTCAGTTGCTGGAGAAAGCGTTGTGTCGCGCCGACGTGATCGGGATCTTCCGGGCTTACCAGAAGGTGGCAGTTGACCCAATTGCCCTTGATCGTGCCGAAGCCGAGGCGAAGCTCCACATTGGGAAAGACTAGATCGACATTAGGGAGGCGGTCGTCGTCTTCCTTCGCCTTACGGACGCGCTCATAGGTGTCGAGTAGATAATAATCGGTCACGCCGAGCGCGCGGATCGTCGGTGTCGCCGCCTCGACCTTCGAAAGATATTGCTCCCACGAGTCCGTCCCCTTGAACTGATCGTTGAGAACGGTACCGGGAGCATGAATATGCGGCTCCCAGCGAAGCCACCGCGATCCTGAATTCAACACGCTCCCCCCTGCACGCGCACTGCGAGTTAACCTCGGCGGGATAGCCGCCCCACCACAACTTAGCGTATTTTCGACAGGATGAACCCCTCATTTTGCTGGCTGGGCGTGAGTCACTTCGAACGCCTACGCCGAATATTGTACGAAGCAGAAGTCCGATCGCGGGACCACTGGACGACTTAGATGGGCGCATTCCGGCCGATCAGGACTGGTGTAGCACTTGGCTGTGCCCGCAACGCCGGCAGGTAAGACGCACGCTGTGCTGGTGCGTCGCCGCGTCCCAGAGCTCGCGGAGAAGAGGAATGGCAGTGGGAAGGTCCATCCCATCATCGGCGATAGCCGCGGGAGCAATGCGCAGCAATCGGCCGCAGCGTTATTGCCTAAATTGCCCCCGCGCATCGAGAATCGACCGCTGTTAGAACATATCGGGAACAAAGGCATGAAGACAGCCCCATTGTCACTCCGATCCATCCGCGGACCAACCAGTGTCGAGTGCGTGAAGGAACAGGCAGCGCAGAGCGCAGCAGGAGCAGAGGGCGGCGCGAAGCGGAGATCGATCGGGGAGCGAGAAAGGAAAAGGCGGCGACGCCGGAGCCGAGCTTCTCGATCACGCCGCGCGTCCGGCGGCAGCCCATGGAAGGAGAACCAGAATGTCCGATATCGCGACCTCGAGCTTTGCGATCTCGCTCGCCACCATCACAACGCCATGGCCGGACGACCGGTCCGGCCGCGAACGACACGTCTTGGGAGCCGGGATCTTCCACGTGAGAGAGGTCGCGCCGGACGACTTCGAATACGAGATCAGGACAAATGTCCGCGACGTCTGGGTCGAGGAAATGGACCTGATCCGCCGCCTGATCGACTGGGTGCCCGCTGACGCTCGAATGATCGGGTGGCGCCTCGCTCAAGACATCGTTCCGGCCATCTTTGACGTCATCGACACTGCCGCGCCTGAAGAGGCGCATCGGCTTGCAGAGCGCCTCACGAAGGCGATCCGCTCAGGGACGACGGATCTCGCCAGAGATCATGCGGAGACGGGGGGCGCCTCATTCGAGCAGGTTTGTGCTCAGCACTCGATCCCTGTCGCCGAAATCCCAGAGCTCCTGGTGAAGACCGCCTGGACCACCGGTCGCACCAGTCCGATTTCGCTCATGATGGCGACCAATGCCATCGCGGCATGGCGCCTCGCCATCGCGGACGACCAGCGGTCCGAGGTCCTTCATGATTTGGCCGAACAGGCGCTCGAGCGATGCGAAAAGGCTGTGGATGCCAGCGTCGCCTGGGAAGCTGCCGGCGCACCCAGCGTCCTCATCCACTGATCAGCTCCACGATCACCAACACCAACAACTTCCAACCAACTGTCCGGCCGCCAGGCCGGCGAGAGCGGAGCAATGCCATGAAGAGATTCTATGTCATCATCGATACCGAGAGCGTCGTCGCAAAGGACGAGCATCGCCGTTATCAGCAGGCCGAGCGTTTCAGTCCGAGAGCTGGGCAGCGTGATAGCGGCCGCCGCCAGGGTCAGAGGGGACGCAACGATCCACTCACTCAACCCCGGTGGATGTTTCAGGAGGTCATGGTGGCGAGCGTCATGATCTGCGCGAGCCACCCTGACGGGAATATTGTGCCCGTCACCTTCGAGACGTTTTCTGCGCCAGACCTCGACGAACGAGAGATTCTGAAATCCATCTTTCGATTGGTCGACGACCTGCCGCCGGAGTCGACGGAACTCGTCACATATGGCGGCTGCTGGGCGGACGTGCCGCTGATTGTCATCCGCGCGATGAAATACGGCTTGAAGCTGCCCAAGGCATGGGCGCCGTGGATGCCGTGGGGTGGGCAAGGGAAGGTTCCCCATGTCGACCTGATGAGGAACCTCACCGGCAGCAGCAAGATGAAGGCCTCTCACATGGCTGAGTTTGCGGCTGTCCTCGATCTGCCAGTCAAGATGACCGCCGAGGCTTGGCGCGCCGCCGAGTTCATCCGGAACCGCCGCTGGGATCGGGTCAGCCTCATGTGCGAGTCCGATTGCATCACGACGGCCCTGTTGTTCGCTTCATGGCGGACGACGTTCGAAGACCGTTCGGCTTTGCTCGTCGTGCAGGATCGAGTCTGTCGAGCGATCGAGGAGCTGCGGCCGGGCCGAAGTTACCTCGTGGCCCTGCGGCAAAAGCGACGTGAGATCCACGCGGAGCTGGAGCTGGAGGCAAAACGCATGAACGAGATCGTCGGCTTGCCTACCGCTGCCTGAAGATGGCGTTCGAAGAAAATCACGCGCGCGAGGAGAGCGGCTGCGGCCGCCTCCAAGCGGCGATCGCAATCGCCGTGCTACCGCTGTTGCGGTAGATGTGAACGATCGAAAGGAGGGGAAAAGGAAGTCCTGAGCGCCGCACAGCGGATTATAGAAATCAGGATATTAAGAAATCGTTCACAGCCTCGAACTTTGATCCCTAACGACTAGTCAACCGCGCCAGGCCCGTCCCCAACATCGCGATCATTTCTGCAGCTCCGCCCCTCCGGCGGCAGCTCGCGATGGCGCGCGCCTCAGAAACAAGGAATACCAGAATGCAAAGCCAGAATTTCGGCGAATACAACTTCCTGTTCGACCCTTCCGAAGGTCGGCGAATGGTGTTCATTTCAACCGCTGCCCTGGTAGCAGATACGCGAGAGAAAGTTCCGCTCTGGTGGTGCGAGTTTCCGGACGACGACAATCTCGTGGCCATGTGCGCGTGGGTCGGCGCGCGCCGACATTTATGGACCGAATGGGGGCTGCTGGCCGAGCAGATCGGCTTTCAGGCGTTCGCCCGCCACATTCGCGATCTGACGAAATCCGAACCACTCGAGCGGGTGACTGAAATCGCGGTGACCCTAGGGCAGGACCAACGAGAAATCGTCTTCTGCAGCGTTCTGGAGCTCCGCGTCTTTCGACCGATCGTGCGCCACCGGTTCCGCACACCTGCGGCGCGTCGGCGCTTCATGAAGTGGTTTCACAGTAACCAGAATTTCCGGTCCGTGTGGGCGATGGCAATGACGGGCTGGCTGGCCGGGCCAGAAATGCTATCCGAGCTACTCGATAAGCTCGCTACCGACCCGGGCATGAAGCTGGCGGCGTGACCTTCTGGTGCGTGCCGAGGGTCGGCACGCACCAACAACATTCGACGGATGCGAGTCGCGTCCGATTTGTATCGCCGTCTGTGCTTTACACGCGCTATGAACACGCGCTGCTTGCGCGGTTCGCGCCCTAGATATCGGAGAGCCAATGACCCGCAGCACCATCTACACCGTGGACGCCGCTGGGACGCTGACCGCGATGCGTCCCGCTGAACCGCGCAGCGAGGATTTCATGCAAGAGCTTGTTGCCGCCCATCCAGAGCTGATCGCCGATCAGGACGGCGCGCTACTTCTCATTCGGAGGGAACAGCCCATAGCCGATCGCGAGGAAAGCAGTGGGCGCTGGTCCCTTGACCACCTCTTCGTCACGCGCAGTGGCGTTCCAGTGCTGGTCGAACTCAAGCGAGCGGTCGACACCCGCCTGCGTCGCGAGGTCATCGGTCAGATGCTCGATTATGCTGCCAACAGTGTTGCCTATTGGCATGGTGGCCGCATCGCCGAGAGCTTCGCCGCAACCATGACGAAGCAAGGCCGCGACGCAGACACCGAGCTGGCGACTTTTCTCGATGGCGCGGGCGATCCGCAGCAGTTCTGGGAGCAGGTCGACGCGAACTTCGCCGCCGGCCGGATCAAGATGGTGTTCGTCGCCGACACGATCCCGCGCGAGCTAGCCCGCATCGTCGAGTTTCTCAACGAGCAGATGAAGGCCGACGTTCGCGCGGTCGAGCTGTCTTGGTTCGAGAGCGATGGCGGCGTGACCGCGCTTACCCCGCGGATCATCGGCGAGACGGAGCGAGCGCAGAACGAGAAGGCGGCTCGATCCTCACTGCCGCCCATTGGGCGGGAAGCCTGGATCGAGGAGCACCTCGCCAAACTCGGTGAGGAAACCGTCGAAGCGGCTCAGGCCTATATGCGCCTCGTCGAGGAGGCCGGCGGCCACGCGGAGGTAACGCGGGCCCAGGCCTCGATGGTAGCTGTCTTCGACTTCGATGGAGACACCATCTATCCCATGACATTGACCCGCTATGGCAAGGGTTCGGTCCAGCTCTATCTCAGCTACCTCGCCAGCCGCCCCGCCTTCGCTGCAGTGGAGGTCAGGCAGGATCTTTATGACAGGCTCGTCGCCATCGTCGGCCCACTCTCAACGAGAACGCTGAACGGCTTCCCGGGATTTCCCGTCATAAAGCTAAATGATCCCGCGGTTCGGGAGGGAGTGCGTGAACTGCTCGTCCACATCCGCAACCTTGCAAGTGCCTCATCATGACAGCGCAGCCCCGGCGCTTCGGCCTGTCCAAGTCGAAGATCACCATGTTCGAGCAGTGTCCCAGGCGGCTATGGCTGTCGACCCACCGCCCGGAGCTGGCTGAGCAGAACGCGGGGGCGCAGGCACGGTTCGCGACGGGGCACGAGGTCGGCCAAATCGCCTGCTCATTGCTGCCGGACGGGGTCATGGTGGAGGCTGAGCCAGACCTTGCCACCGCGCTGGCCACCACCCAGGCGCTGCTTGACGGCAGCCACGACAAGCCGATCTTCGAGGCGACGCTGCAGCACGATGGGGTGCTCGTCCGGATCGATGTGCTGGAGCCAGACGGAGAGGGGGGCTGGCGTATAGCGGAGGTCAAGAGCTCCGCGAGCGCGAAGGGCTACCACTTGGGGGACCTCGCCACGCAGTTGTGGGTCGCGAGGGGAGCCGGTGTGCCGATCAGCAGCGCCGTCATCCGACACATCGACACCAGTTTCGTGCTCCAGCACGAGAGGGAGTTCGGCGGCCTTTTTGCCGATACGGACCTTACGGCCGCGGCCGAGCCGATTGTCGCCAAGCGAGCCGATGTCGTTGGCGCCGCTCGCGAGACGCTGGCCGGAGAAGATCCAGCGACCGCGCCTGGAGCCCATTGTAACGCGCCTTTTGCGTGTGAATTCGTTGGCCATTGCCACGCGGCTCTGCCGCGCGGTCCGGAGTGGCCGGTGACGGTCCTGCCCAATGGAGGGGGAAAGCGGTGGGTTGAGCAAGGCGTCGATGATCTGTTCGCGGTTGATTGCACCGCACTCACCAATTCGATGCACCAACGCGTTCACCGCGCCACCGTGTCGGCTGAGGCCTTTCACGATGTTGAGGGCGCTCGTGCAGCTATCGCCGGTTGGCCATTCCCGCGCACCTGGCTTGACTTTGAGACTATCGGCTTCGCCGTGCCGCGCTGGATCGGCACCCGCCCGTATCAGCAGGTACCATTTCAATTTTCGGCTCATGTCGAGGCGCCTGATGGCACAATCGAACACCGGGAGTTCCTGAGTCTCGCCGGAACCAATCCGTGCCGTCCCTGCGCCGAGGCGCTGGTCGAGCTGGTGCCGCGGACCGGCGCCGTGATCGGCTACAATGCCAGCTTTGAGAAGGCGCGCATACTTGAGCTGGCCGTCGCTTTTCCGGACCTTGCCGTCCAACTCAACGCCATTGCCGATCGCGTCGTCGATCTCCTGCCAGTCACCCGCGCTCACTGGTATCATCGCGATCAGCGCGGCAGTTGGTCGATCAAAGCCGTGCTGCCTACCATGGCCCCCGAGATGGATTATGCCAGCCTCGAGGTGAAGGACGGTGGCAGCGCGCAAGAGGCCTATGCCGAGGCGACCGCCAAAGGTTGCACCGCCGAACGTCGGCTGGTGCTTGACGCCGCGCTACGGGCCTATTGTGGTCGTGACACCGAAGCGATGATCGTTCTCGCTCGGCGTCTCGTCTCCCAGTAAAGGACTGAACGGGAAAGGGGAAATAATGGAAAACGACAAAGCCCTGGAGCTTGCGCCGCCGCCGTCTAAACGCGCGCTACGCGACCGGATCGATCGCCTATCCATGTCAGCCGATGCCAAAGCGCTGTTGAATGACCTTCTCGACGTAGTGATTGATGTCGGCGGGCGTATCATTGCGGCAGGCCGTCAAATCCTCGCATTCATATTCGATCTCGTGCGTCGCTTCCCAAATACGGCATTCGGCGTAATCGTCGCGCTCGTCGTATCGTCACTGATCGCGTCAATCCCGTTGCTCGGTCTGATCCTCGGCCCACTTCTCTCGCCATTGCTGCTGGCTTTCGGACTCGCGGCCGGGGCGATAGCCGATCTGAAGGATGCGCCCCTTCGCGCACGCGTGGCGGATCTGGAGCAATACTTCGCTGCCGAGACGCGCCGTGCCTGACGAAATTGAGCGCACGTCGGCGTTGCGTGACGGTTTTGCGGACATTGAAAGGGTCGTTGCTGATCCCCTTCGATTCAAGGCTCGGCTAAACATCGGTGAGGACGCGTATGCCTCGCTTCGCCTGAAGAAGAACCTATTTTCACTGTGGGAAGTCGCGAGCTGGGGTGGCACCGGTGCCGCGATCGCGTCGTCAAAAGTAGTTGCGAGCACCTTCTTCGCGCCCACCGGATTCATGGCATTGCTCGGCCTGGGCACCGCCGTGACGCCAATTGGTTGGGTCCTCGCTGCAGCCGTGGGTTCGGCTGGCGCTTATTACGGCGTCACCCGGCTATTCGGGAGCTATCAAGGCTCCCGCGTCGAAACGATTCCCAAGTTCATTAATACGCCAATCGACCTGCTTGGCACCACACTGCTGGACCTGATGGGTTCGTTGGCAATCCGGCTTGCGGCGATCGACGGCCACATCAACGACACGGAGAGGACCGCAATCGGCGAGCATTTCGTGTCGGATTGGGGCTTCGATCCGGCGTATGTCGAACAGGCGCTGGTCGTGCTGGAAGCAAATATCGCTGCCGCGTCGATCAAGGAATTGTCAGCGCAACTCGCGCGCTTTCAGGCCGACAACCCTGACTGCAACGCCGAAGCGATGCAATCCGCGTTGCTGAACTTTTTGCGGGACATCGCGGCAGCTGACGGCGTCCTAGACGAACGCGAGAATTTAGCGCTGGATGCGATTGCTCTGGCGATGTCCCAGGCTACGCCGGGAGTGATGGCGCGCGTGCAGGAAAACGTGTCTTGGGCTTGGTCCTCGGTCGCGGGCGCTTTGGGTATCCTCGCATCTCGCGCCAGCTCGATGGATTTGGCAAGCCTGAACCCCTTTCAGAGCCGACGCACCCGTCAAGGAAAAGGAAGATCGTAAGAGGTGTCGCCGGTGGTATGTCGTTCATGTCCCGGACGGTTGGGACCGGACGTAGACGCCCACCGGCGGTCCGTCACCAACGTAAAGGTCGCATAGCGAGCGGCTGATCTCATCTAGTTCCCAACCAAAGCCGACCATCCGCTCCCAATCCGGTCGGGCGGCTAGGCGCTCATTGCGCGCGTGCTGAAGGTAGACGTCTCTGATGACCCGGGAGCCGGCAGTGCGAAGCGCCGCCGTGCGGACCTAGTATCGTCTCTAGCTTTCGGAGCCCGTCAATGCCATCTTGGTGCGGCAGGATCTGCCCGGGTTGCCCCGTTCCTGCTAGCAGTGTTCTCCGAACACGCCCCTTGCGGGGGCGCTAACGCGCCGAACTTGATGCCGGCCTTTTCTTCCCGCCTCGAGGCAGCGATGCGGGAAGGGTCCACTTTGCTCGTAAATCCGCAAATGCGTTCATGCGAATCGGGATTGCATGCCGGCGATTCTTCTCCAACTCGTCTAACACCTCTGAAAACGATGTCGCGCTCCCCACCTCAATAAGATGCTGGCGGAGCGTTTCTCCATCTTCGTCGACATCGAGCGACCGCGACGGCGACATTGTGCGATCCATTTGGATCGTCGCCCTAATCGGCACGTGAAGGTCACTGATCCTTCTAATCGCAACGTGGAATGCGTTGCTTTTGAATGGGTCACGGAGGTCGCCTACACTCCGATTTCTGAACTTGTCGATGCCGGACTCGGAATACAGCCAGTAGCGCCCCGGCTCTAGCCAAAGGCCGTGACGGGTCACAGCCTCGATTTTGAATGATCCCATGGAATCGGACGCCTCCAGCTCGAGCAAAGCCAAAACCCGGTCGAGGTGGGAAGTCGGCAAGGAGAAATGAATCGAGTCGATATTGGCGTAACAAATCTTCACATCGGGTGCGATTGCGACCAAGCGCTCCATCATCTCCAGGAGGATAATGCGGCCCCGTGCCACGACCCGCTGCCCCAACAGGTGACACGCCGACCCGTCCTGCACCGAAGGGCCTTGAACCTCCACGCCACTCTTCCTGTCGCGAAGAACGATACCCTTCCGGCCGTTGAGCCAGAGGTCAGTAGCGGCTTCTGGCTCCTCAGCCGGGACATCGATCCCATATAGCCTGCGAAGCGCCGTCATGGCCTGGTCCCGGTTCTCAAACGTGTGCCGCATTTTGGAAGGGCGGCTGGCGCAAGACGTCATCAGCGTAGCGAGGTACTTCTCCCTGTCTGCCAGTGCCTTGTTTCCCTGCTTACGATAATTGGCTCGCCGCGAGAAAGAGCGCCGCACCTCCCTTGCCAGAGGGTGCAGAACTACCGTGTCAGCGATGACCGCTTCGACGAGATGGATCCGTCGGAAGTGTCGCTTGAAGAATTTGATCTCGAACTCGTTGAGATCAATTTCGATGGCTTCATCCAGTCGCGTCCGGAAATGTCGGCCAGTATGGAAGCTGCGAAAGGGATTGTGCTGTACTATGAAGTCCGTTTCTGGCTCGCTAAGGATGCACCGATACAGACCAGCGGCCAGCAATTCGCGTTCTTCGAAGTCCCTATTGATCCGCACCAACCGCAGGTCGGACGCCTTCGGGAACGGGTACTGCATGCAAGCCGGGTACATGCCATTGAAATCGATCGCGACGACGCTTCGGTCGGACCCGCGCTCCTCGAGGACGTGCGCTTCCTGGATAGCGAGGTGCCAGGCCGTGTAGAACCGTGCGTCATGGACGCTCCGTTGCCGCAGCGAGTTGCAAATCGTGCTCCACTTCTCGTCGCAGTAAGACGCGGCCGACACGAATTGGTGACCGAACTGGCGAAGTATCGACTCGGCTTGTTTAAGGCTCGCCCCAGAGTCGTTCAAGAACAGGCATTCGGGGAGCCATGGATGTAGATCCTCGAGCGCCGTCGGTGCTGCAATCCCGGGGTTGGTGAGGGCAATCAGATCGGCTTCTCGCCGAGTAAGCGTGACCGCCCGCCTTCCGGCCGGCGCCAGGTACGCTCCGATCGGGCGCGTGCCGTGACAATCAGTAACGCTGGTCCGGTCTGCGCCCACCGGGTGCAGCCGCTCGACAGCGCGCTTTCTGCGTTTGCGAAGCAGCACGAGGCGATCACTGGCGCAAAGAGCGGCCGCGCCATGGAAGCGATAGACGCGGCTCATTTCGACCGGCTGGTATCCCGGCTCGCCTTGCGCATTCGCAAGATGCCGCATTGAGCGAGCGCCAGCTCATTCACGATCGCCTTGCGGTCGAATGCTCCGCCTGCGCCTGAGAGAAACGCACTTTCCTCGGTTCGCGTATTCGTGGGCAGGCTCGCCACGGCTCGCGCCAGACCGTGACGAACGGCGTAGGGGTAAAGGTCTAGTAGCGGTCGTACGTGCCGCAGGCGCCACGCCCGGATCGTCCGTCCATTCGAAGTAAGTCGGCTCTGATCGGATCGCGCAGAGGCGCGCTCAGCAGCGTATGTGGCGAGCAGGTCTCGAAGTTCCTGCAATGACGAAACTCGCAGCTCCACAATCGCGAAATGAAGGCGGGCAAGTGCGAGGAGGGTCCTTGTCCGATCGCGATCGAGCGCTGCGCCTCCCGAATGGCCAGGTGTCCAATCCGCGATCCTGTGCAACGCAGCCTGAACAAGTCCAGTCCGGCGATATGCCGTCATTCCTGCCCCTTCAGCCTCGCTAAAAGCGCTCGTTATCTGATCGTCTACCTCAGGCGAACGTGAAATGCCCTCGAAAGATAGAAACTGGTTAATCAGAGCCCTGATGCCCAAGGGCAGGGTCGCCGTGACCGCAGAGGGATAGTCCAAGTGCTCCCAGCGGGCGTATCTTGCCACTGCATAAGACCTCCCAAGATCAAGCATGGAGCGCACGAAGCGGCTTTCGAGGCTCTCCCAGCGCGCGCCTGCTTGACCCAGGCCGCCGAGCGTCTCGGTGCCGATCGTCATTTGGGCCTTATGCACAGCATGGCGCCAGTCGGACGGGGACACGCCCCTCAAGTTCAGCTGACGTGCCGACGTTTTTTTGCCGGCCAGCAACTGCAGATCACCGATCTCCTCGAGTTCGTGATCCAGTTGATCCTGTTCCGCTTCGCTCTGGTTAGCACGATTGATCGCATCAACGTCGATGTAATCATCTAGATCGCTGACCCAGATCATCATGCCGCGATCGTAGATCACCAAGTGCTCCCCTGAGATGTCGCCGCCGTCCGTCTGCGCGAACCATGCTTGCCATTTCTGCCCGTCATCGTTTCACCCGGCACAATGCCTCCAAGGCGATCGACCGCTTTCAAAGGTCATTGGACATTGGATTCCCCAAGCTGGCAGGCACAGCTAAAGCCGCTTTTGCACGATCGCAATTCTGGATAGGGGCAGTGTCGATCCAACGGCGCAAAGAGCGTCACCCGTTGTAGGGGCGGTGCCGCACCGGCCTACCAAGCCGTACCGGCAGCCCGGGCACCCGTCACAACTGCTACTTGCGAATGTGACGGCTCGATACTAAGAATCCTCCGAGCGCCGCGGAAATCTGCGCTTTTCTCAAGGTCTTCCGAGCCCGGCTGAGCTTGGGCGAGCTGGTTTCCGACTCCTGCCAGTTCAACAACGCCCGTACGGTTTGCGCCCAGAGCGGACATTCTGGCGGCAGCCGCCTGCATTCGGCTAGTGACCTCCGCCGCGCCCCTCCTGCTTACTCCATCGCCGCCACATTCCCTGCCCGATATCGTGCGGCCGTGTCAGGCCGAGCTCGACATAGATGCGGGTCAGGCAGTTATCGGCAACGCTGAAGCTCCACGGGCTTCCATATTCGCCCATCGCCACCCAGAAGCTGTCGAAGCAGCCGCGGTCCCCGCGTGGGCTGATGCTCCACAGATAGGCCAGCGCGAACCGCAGCAGGACCGATCGCCGGGGCTTCCGATAGCGGCATTCCTAGACAGCATCCTCGAGCGCCAGCAAAGCCTTGTCGCGCAGCTGATCGGCGGTGAGTCGCATCGCGGCGGATGTGGAACAGGACGAGAACAATGTGCAACCGCTATCGCATGTCCGCCAAGCAGCTCGAAATGGCGCGGGCCTTCGGGGTCGACGTGTCGAAGCTGCTGCCCGAGGAACGCCTCCCTCTCCCTGAACTCTTCCCCAAGCGCATCGGCTTCGTCGTGCGCCAGGACAGCGGCGCCCGTCTTCTCGACGCGATGCAGTGGGGCGTGCCGCTCAAGATGAAGGGCGCGAAGGGCCAGCCGATCACCAAGAACATCACCAACGTCCGCAACCTCACATCGCCCTTCTGGAAGAGCATGATCGGCAACACGGGCTTCCGATGCCTGGTTCCAGTGACTGACTTTTGCGAATGGGAGGGTGACGCCGGCGCGAAGCAGGAGCGCTGGTTCTCGCTGCCCTCATCGCCGATCTTCGCCTTCGCCGGCGTGTGGCGGCCGACCGAGCAGGGCAATGCCTACGCCTTCCTCACCTGCGAACCAAACCCAATCGTCGCGCCGATCCATCCGAAGGCAATGCCGGTGATCCTTCACCCGGAGGATTACGACCGCTGGCTCACCGACCCCTATACCGACGCCTGCTCGCTGGCCCAGCCATTCCCCTCGCAGTTGATGGCTGTCGCCTGACGGGTGATAAAGACCGCTCTTGTTGGAGCGTGCGAATGGCCGACGATAAGCCGCAGTGGGACCTGGCTAAGGATCCGGAGGTTGACTTGGTCACCCTGGAATGGTGGCAGGGCGACCGCAGCCGACGCCACGGATCACCTCTAGGCTCTCAGGATGAAGTGGCTCGGCGCCTAACAGATTGGCTGATGAGCAACGGCTACGGCGACCTGATGGCAGAGAAGCTGGGCCAGGCTGACTTCGCCGAGTGATGGAACTCCCGGACGAACTGATCGAGCGCCTCTATGCCGGCGCCTTCCCGGTCACCGTCTGGCGCAAGCATCTCGGTCTCACCCTGAACGAGCTGGCCAGCCGCGCCGGCATGACGCCGGAGGAGCTCAAGGGCATCGAGGAGGCGAAACGGCTGCGCGGCAAGCAGGGCGAGCGGCTGTCCGCCGCAATGGGCATCGCGCCTGACTGCCTCCTGCCGATCCGCGGCCGCTTCCGTGGCTGCGATGATCTCCCTGAGGACGTTCCTGATGATCAGTGATTGGGAGCTATGGGCCGCGGCAAATGAGGTTATTCGTCAGCACGGCGATGAGGCGCCGGTGTTCGCTGCCACGCGGCAGGTCGAGCTGGGTGAGGCCGGCGATGCTGCCGGTTCGCGAGCCTGGCTTCAGATCGGACTCAAGATCATTGAGCTGAGACGAGATACGCGGGGCGAAGGAGAGCGGCTTCAGTAGGGCTGGCCGCGCCGACCCCTACCTGGTGCGGCACCAACGCTGATCTTGAAGGCAGGCATGTTCCGCTCTCCACCCATTTCGGGCGCTCGACGGAGTGTCTGCTTTCGACCCAAAGCGGACACTCGGCTGATGGCAGCTAAGCGCCCTGTGTGGACGGCTCTCCGTTGGCAAGGGTTAGTTGACGCTGCCAGTGCTGGTCGGTGCGGCCATGTGTCCGGCCTTTTGCGCAGCCTTGTCATCGCCGCTGGCCATAATGCCTTCCGCGGA
>JAEZHP010000063.1 GCA_023416515.1 Pseudomonadota bacterium
GCGCGGCACTGGCGAGCGCGGCGGGGGCGAGCGCGGCACTGGCGAGCGGAGCGGCGGCGAGCGCGGCGCCGGCGAGGTCGCGGGCGGCGAGACCATCCGGATGGGCTCGGGCGGCACCAGCTCGCGCGCCGACAATTTCGACCGGCGGGTGCGAATCGTCAACAACAGTCGCCAGACGATCAGCCTGCTCAAGGGCTCTCCGACGAGCGACAACGACTGGGGCCAGGACCGAATCCCGACACTGACGCTGTCGGCCGGCCAGTCGACCATCGTCGACTTCAACGACAATAATGGCGAGTGCCGCTACGACCTCCAAGCGACGTTCCAGGACGGCAGCACCCGCGAGCAGCGCGACGTCAACATCTGCCAGGTGTCGCAGTGGATCGTCACCAGCGACGGCGCGTCGGCGAGATAGGCGCGAAAAGCTCAGGGAGCGGGGCTTCGCGGCGCTTGAACTTGTGAAAAGCGGCTTCTATAGACCCGCCTCTGCCTCCGCCGGCCCGGTTCGCCCGGGCTCGGATGATCGGTCGGGGAGTAGCTCAGCCTGGTAGAGCACTGTCTTCGGGAGGCAGGGGCCGGAGGTTCGAATCCTCTCTCCCCGACCAATTACTTATCTAGCACCCGCTAAGCCGTTGATTTCCGTGCCCTCGTAACCGAGGCAGGAAAATGGTCGGGAACAAGATTCGCACAATTGTGCCAGTTTCTGTGCCACCTGCCGTGCAGGCAGGAGCCGGATCATGGCGTCCAATGTCTACCGCCGCGGCGCCATCTACTGGTGGCGGCGAAATCTCACGTTCCGAAACGCGACCTCTCATCCCATAACCGTTCGCATGAGCCTGAAGACGGCGGCGCTGGACGATGCCCGTGCGCGCGCCGCCGTGCTCGAGGCGCACGTGGAGGATGTGAAGGCGGTGTTGCGGTCGGTGCCCAGGATGGAGGACTTCCAGGCGGTTGCGCGCCGGGCGTTCGATCGCGCCTTGAACGACTATGTCGCCCAGCAGATGGCGATGCCCTACGCGTCACAGTCGCTCGCGCGCATGAATCTGGGCTACGCCCGCTACTATGCCTTGGTGGCGGGGGCGCAGGAGCCGCCGCAAGCGACTGAGGCATTCCGCGAAGAGATGCGGAAGCGCGAGTTGCATGAGGACGACATCGACGCATTGTGGATGATCGCGTGGCGGCACCAGAACTGCGGTCACGGGATTGCTGCCACAGACCTCGAGGAGGATCTGCACAGCGTCGGTGTGTCGCCGTCGAACCAGAACGTGAAAACAATCTTTCATGCGGTCGCTGCGGCTTATTCGCAGGCCCGCATTCAGGCGACCGAAGCGATGGGACTGCCGAGCCCAGCGGACCAGGTGTTCCCCTTGCCGCCGGCCCTGCGCAGCCTGTTCCCGAACTATCAGGATCCGGCCCAGGGCTTTGGGGACCCCGCAAAGGTCATACCCGCGCCGACGACGCCGACGGCGCTGGTGTCGTCATCGCCCTTAGCACCGCCACCCGCGGCTTCACCGACGGATGCAGCTCAATCTGCCGATCGGCCGCGGATAGTCGATGCCAGGCTCGACATCCGAATATCAGAACTCGCGGCCAAGGCGCTCGAGCGCGAAATCGCTGACGGCAATTGGGATGAAGGCCGTCGTAGGGACATCACCGCGGCGGTGAACCTTTTCATGCATGCCAACGGCGACCTGTTCTGCTCGGAGATATACCAGTCTCATTTGAGCGCGATGACGGCGCTCTTCGCCCGCCTCCCGACCCGCTACGGGCACACCAAGGAGGATCGCCAGGGCGGCATCGCAGCGGCTTTGGAGCGCGGGGTAGGGCTAAGGAAGGCTTGGAAAGATGATCCGCAGCAGGCGGAGGCTGACCGTCTCCCGACTATCGGATTGAGTGCGGTCACCCAGAACAAGCATCTGACTTGGATGTCAGCGCTTGAGAGCTGGGCCGACGCGAACGGCTATGTGGCACCCGGATACAACCCCAAGAAACTGCGCGTTCATGGCGCGAAGGCGGCGAAGAAGCAGGTCCGCAAGCGCGACAAGAGGCTGAACTGGGATCTGGGGGACCTCCGCAAGCTGTTGTCCGGGCCGGTGTGGGATGGTTGCGCGGGTCTGTGGCACCGCTTCGAGCCGGGCAACCAGATCATCCATGACGGCCTGTATTGGGTTCCGCTCCTCAACGCAGCAGGCGGACCCCGCAGTTCGGAATCGGCCGGCATGGCTATCATGGAGGTGGTTCATGAGGAAACGGTGGATGGCCACTCGGTTCCGCTGGCGATCCCGTATTTTGACCTTCAGTTCACCAAATGGCGACGCCTCAAGAACATGCAGTCGGTCCGGAAAATACCGATTCATCCACGGCTGATCGAACTCGGCTTCATCGACTATGTGAAGGCGATGAAGGCGGCAGGCCACGAGCTTTGCTTCCCCGAGCTCTACAACAGGAAGAGCCTCTCGTTCAGCGACGTTGCTCGCAGGAAGATCAAAGACCCGCTGATGAGGCTCCACTTCCCGAACGGCACCTCCCGCCTCCGCGGCCGCAAGGACGTGGACACGCATTCAATCCGGGGAACGGTCACCGCGGAGCTGCGGAACGCCGGCGTGCCCAAGCACGTGCGCCTAGCGCTGCTCGGCTGGGAAGGCGACGATGAGGATGAAGCGACCTACCCAGGCGAGGTGCCGCTCGAGCTGCTTCTTCCCGCGCTCGATCATCTGACGCATCTTTTCGATCAAATCGAACCCAAGCCGCTCAACCTCCGTCCTCGGGAGTGGCAGAAATTCGGCGCGCCGAGGGGCAGGCCGCGGAAAGCGTAAGCGCCTCAGCTGGCACTCGCCTTAGGCGATAGCTCGTAAGGCATCCTAAGCGATTGATCACCGAAGGCAGCATTCATAAACAAGGGAAATGAATTTCCGCGCGTGCATATAAGCCTCGCCATAAAGATGGGAAATGAACCTCCCGCGGATGCGACCGACAAGCTGCAGCGAGGAGAAAAGTCGGCGTAAGGCGAGCCAACCCGCATAAGCGGGCGCAGTTAATCTTGGGGGGAGCCCCCAGATTAACGGTATTGCGCCTGAAAAATAATCTTAGGAAGTGAACGGCTCACTCGACTCGAGATATCCATAAATTGGGGAAGTGACGTAGAAATGCTCATAAACCTAGGAAGTGAGTATCACCTCGATGTCGAGATTGGCCACACGATGCAGGATGTCTGACCAAACTAATTGCGGCTTAGGGACCACCCACTTCCTGGGATTATGGAAGAGCTTGGTTCTCCATAAAGTAGGGAAGTGGGCGAGGTGGCAGGAGGTCCGGAGCGAGTCCGCGTCATTCAGCGGGCCTCAGTGACGCCACCTCCGGGTCGTACTCCATCCCGATGATAGACGCGTCACCGATCCGATTAACGATCTCGTCGATAACGGGAAGCGGCACCATGAACCATTCGCGTGGACGCACTGGTTTGCCGAACCGATCCAGAATCTCGACCTCAAATCTGACGGCGCTCAAGACGCGGTGAATCAAGGCTTCAAGGCGCGGTCGGTTCACGTCGTAGAGCTTGTAGGTGGCGACGACGTCAACGCCAGCGAGCAAGTAGGTCGGATCATCAGCGGCGCCAGCGATTCGCCCCTCGACCGATCCGCCGGTGATCCCGATCTTGTGGACGAGCTCGCGATTGGCCGCGACATTGGGATGAGTGGACCGACTGCGGAGCACATAGAGGGTGCCGGTCGGCAAGTGCTCTTCTTCGGCCTCGGCGTCTGCCACCGCGGAGAACGCGTCGAACAAGGGGCCGGACATGGGATTGGAGACGCGCCGAGCGCCCTCGTCGCGATACAGCGCCTTCTGGAATGATCGTGCCAGCACGTTGCTCTCCGTAGCGTTGTCGTAGATCACGCGGAGGCGGCGGTCGGTGCGACCATATTCGGTGGTGAACTCGCCCTGGTCCTCGGCGATGTAAGCGAGCTGGCCTCCGACGATGAAGAATTCGCCAGGTTTGATCTCGGCCAGCGTGAGCTCGGCCTTCATCGTTCTGGTCTCGCGGGCGCCGGAGTCGAGGTCGCGCTTCACTGCCTCGAACGCCGGCTTGAAGCGATCGAAGTCCTCGCAGGGTGTGTGTTCAGCGATCTCTTCGGCAGCGCGCTTCTCCTGATAGGAGCGGACGTGGCGTAGCTGGGTGATGTCGTCGGCGGCGCCTACGTCGACGCCGAGCTCGGCGAGCAGCTCCGTATCGTCAAGGTCATCAGCCGCCGGCGCTGACTCCGCGGCGGCCTCATCGAGCATGCCGTAGGTGTCCAAATCTGCGAGCAGCTCCCGGGATTCCGGCAGCGAGCGAAGCCGATCCAGACGGACGGCATAGAGCCGCTCGAAGATGTCGCGCCCTTCGCCATGCTGCGGCGAACGGCCCTGCTCCTCCCGGAAACGGACGATGTCTTCGAAGCCGGCGATGATCCGCTCCTCCCGCGGAGTCCGCGCGCGGACCTTCTTGGGCGTTAGATCGACACCAAGCTCGGCGAGGATGTCGTCGTCGTTCATCTCAGCCATTGGCAGCCGCCTGAGCCTTGTATCGGGCGAAGGCGGCAACGCCCTCGGCCAGCTGGCGCTCCCACGGATCCTGCGAGGTGATCTCCGGCGCGCGGCCGCGCTCGCGCTTCCAGGTCACCGCGCGTATGGCGAAGGCGCGGGCCTCCTCCTCGGACAGGGCGGTCTTACGGGCGGCGATAGCGGCCTGCACCTGGCTCAGCGTCCCGGCATTCATAGCCTTTGCGAGGATGGCGTAGGCGGCGTCGAACGGGTTGATGCGGTCGATCAGGTCGATGTCGAGTTCGCGCACGTTCATGAACTTCCGGACGCCGTCGACGAAGGCGGTGCTTGCCTTCAGCTCGCCGCCTTCCTCCCTCGCGGTCTCGGCGATGATCTTGCTCGCCTGCTGGGTGATGTTGAGCGTGGCGATCGCGTGCTGGCGGATCGCCTCTTGGTCCGTCTCGCTGAGGTCCGGGTAGCGCTCGCGCACGATCTTGCCCATGCGGACCTGGGTCAGCTCCTCCGGCGCCGTTTCCGGATCGAACAGGCCGCGCTCGAGCGACGGCTTGTCCTGCACGAAGGCGGTGATCACCTCGTTCAAATCTTCCTGGCAGATGCGGCGGGCCTCCGGAGTCGTGGGCTCGACCAACCCCTTCAACTCGAAGTGAAACTGGCCGCGCTCTTCGTTGAAGCCGACATTGGCCTGTCCCTCCTGGTACCCGCCGGGGCCATAGTCGAACCCCTCCTTCGGTCCGATGTCCTTGGGCGTGAACTCGAAGCGCGGGGCGAGCACCTGCTCCATCAGAAGGCTGGCGGCGATCGCTTTCAGCGTGTCATTGACCGCGTCGGCGACCACGTCGTCGGCCGCGGCAGGCTCGGCGATCAGGTTGGTGAAGCGCGCGACCGTCTTGCCCGGCGCGTCGCGGGTGGCGCGGCCAATGATCTGGATGATCTCGGTCAGGCTGGAGCGATAGCCGACGGTCAGCGCGTGCTCGCACCAGATCCAGTCGAAGCCCTCCTTCGCCATGCCTAAGGCGATGATGATGTCGACATGGTCGCGGTTGGTCCGCGCCTCCGGGCTCTTCAGCGCCATCGAGACGCGGTCGCGCTTAGCAGGATCGTCGTCGACGAGGTCGGCGACATTGATCGTCCGGCCGTCCGCCGTTTCGATCAGCTGGAATCCCGTGTCCGGATCGGTGCCCTTCCAGGTGCCGAGGTGATCCATGATCTCCTCGACCTCGCGATGCTTGTCCTTGGTGCTCTCGCGCGAATTGACCGAGGGGATATGGACGATCGTCTTCACCGCCGGGTCGAGCAGGTCGTTGATCTTGTCGACATAGCGGCCGGTGTAGAAGCTGTAGGCGATGTCGAGCGTCTTCAGATATTCATAACCGTTGAGCTGCTCGTAATAGGTGTAGGTGACGGTCGTGAACTTGGCCTCATCTTGCGGCGCGAGCACGGCGACGGCGTCGCCGCGGAAATAGCTGCCGGTCATCGCGACCAGATGCACCCTGTCACGGGCGATCAGCTGGCCAAGTTGGGCGCCCAGCCGGTTGTCAGGATTGGCGGAGACGTGGTGGAACTCGTCGACCGCGATCAGCCGGTCGTCGAACGCCTCGATCCCCAGCTCGTCAATCGCGAAGCGAAAAGTCGCGTGGGTGCAGACCAATACCTTGTCGTCGCTCGCGAGGAACTCGCCGACCGCTTTCACCTTGGACTTGGCGACCTTCACGTCGTCGGCGCCGGGCGCGTTGCACAGGTTCCAGTGCGGCTTCACCTCCCAATCCCAATAGAAGCCGAACTTCGTCAGAGGCTCGTTGGCGAAACTGCCGCCGATCGAGCGTTCCGGCACGACGATGATCGCTTGGCGAACGTCCTGGTTGTGGAGCTTGTCCAGCGCGATGAACATGAGCGCGCGCGATTTCCCGGAGGCCGGCGGCGACTTGATCAGCAGATATTGCTCGCCGCGATGGCCGTAAGCGCGCTCCTGCATGGGACGCATGCCGAGTTCGTTCGATTTGGCTGAGGCCCCGGTGTGTGCGGTGACGAGGCGAACGGCGGGAATCGTGGAAGCGGTCATCAATAGCCCCTAGCGGAACAGGTCCAGATATTCACGGAACGAGAAGAGCCGGTTGCGCTGCTGCCCCGTCATCTCCACGAGGACACCATGCGCGACCAGATCATTGATCAGGGACGAGGCCGTGTTGAGCGTCACGCCCAGCAGCCGCGCGACTCCTTTCACGTCGACGATAGGGCGCGCGTAAAGATGGCGCACCAGGCTGTGGGCATTGTCGTGCCGCCGCTGGTTGAAGCGCGGCAGCACCTCCCGCTCCACACGTTCCTTGATGGCGAGAATCCGGCGGAAAACCTCGGCGGAGGCGCGCGCAGTTTCCTCGACACCATGCAGGAAGAAGATCAGCCATTCGCGCATGTGATGGCCTTCGCGCACCGCCATCAAATGATCGACATAGGCGGTCTTGTTCCGCTCGAAATAGTCCGAGAGATAGAGCGCGGGCTTGGTGAGCAGGCGCTCGGACGCGAGATAGAGCGAGATCATCAGGCGCCCGAGGCGGCCATTGCCGTCGAGGAACGGGTGGATCGTTTCAAACTGATAATGGGCGATGGCGATGCGCACGAGCGGCGGAACGAGCAGCGCCTCGTCATGCAGGAACGCCTCGAGATCGCTCATCAGGTCCGGCACATGATCGTGATGGGGGGGGACGAACACCGCGTTCTTCAATGACACGCCGATCCAGTTCTGGCTGATCCGGAAATCGCCCGGCTGCTTGTTGGCCCCGCGCACGCCAGACAGCAGGACGGCGTGCGTGTCGCGCAGCAGCCGGTTGCACAGCGGCAGCCGATCGAGCCCATCGATCGCGAAGCGGATGGCGCGGATATAGTTCTGCACTTCCCCCCAATCGTCGCGCGCCTCTGGCGACACGTCGGTCGCCTCCTTCAGCGCGTCCTCGATATTGGTCTGCGTGCCTTCGATCCTGCTCGATTGCGTCGCTTCCTTGGCGACATACATCTGGATGAAGAAGTCGATGTTCGGCACCAGCTGGGCGAAGGCGTTGAGCTCGCCGAGCGCCCGATCCGCCTGACCGAGCAGGGTCAGCACCTGGGGGTCGTCGATCCTCCACGGATGATGGATCGGCGTCGGCAGGAAACTGCGATATTCGCGCTGAGCCTCGGTTGTGCCAGCGCGATAGTCCGAAAGCTGCATAATGTCAGATATTTCTGACTTTCTGACATTAGTAAAGCCGTAATGTCAGACGCAGAGCGTTTAAACGCAGCGGTTGGGAGAAACCCGGCACGTTTCTGACATTGACCTCCCGCTTATGTCAGGATGCCCCAAGCCTCCGCGCGCGCGGCTTCGAGCCCGTTGGCGCCGCCTCTGCCGCCATCTTGGTGTAGAGATCGAACAGCTTCTCCAGCCGCTCGGTGTCGTTGCGAAAGCGGCGGCCGATATAGATGCGCTCCAGCACCTCATCATTCTCCTCGTGCGCGCGGCGGAGGTCGTCCGGCATCTTCTCCGGATCGTAGAGGTCGGCGATGGTGGCAGGGAAATGCGCCTCCCGCGCGAGCAGGATGTTCTCGGCGCAACGGGTGAGGTCCGCCATGTTCTGTTCGGTCAGTTTGGGAAGTGGGAAGGTATTCCATCCCAAAGTGTTGGAGTATCGAAAGTCTGTTTTCAGTTTGCCGCAGGTCACCTCGATCCAGAGATGGTGAATCCTTGTTGAAATGATCGCAAGCTCCCAAAGACGTCCATCATATAACCCGAAAGCAAGATTCGAGATCACCCAGCTTCGATCGAGGACGGTCGGCGTCCGATAATCTCTGCCTTCGGAAGATACGTTCGGTAGCGCAATTATTTGGCGGCGAGCGCCATGGGTTTCCGCAAAGCGATACGGCCGGTCGGCAATCTTGTTCGTCGCCGATCTGGAACTCTCCTCCCGGAATTTCCGACATGCTTCAATTCTGCTCCGCACGGGCGGAATCCGCATCGCCTCGCCTTCTTCACCATCATTAATCCACAGGCAGTATCGATGATACCCATGCGAGAGCTCACGCGAGCCTGCATATTTTCTGAGAAAGCGCCGCGCAGCAGGATACGCCTCCGTAATGTGATCCGCTTCCTCTTGCTCCAAAATGAAGTGCCCACCATCGATAGGCATATTTCCTGTCCTCATGCCGGACAGCTGCGGCGATATGGGATCCTTAGATCTAGGTTCGACGAAGACGCGTTTCCCAGGGGTCAGGTAGGCGGTTATTTCCGCACATTCTTGCAGGATGTCTCCATCAAATAGCCGACACGGATTCGTGTTTTTCTTTGAAGCACCCACAATCACGCACACGACAGCTGCATTATTCGTCGCGTTGTTCCGCCAGGGGAACGACTTGTGGGCAAAAGGAATGTATACTCCGCTATCGAACATGGGCTTCCAGAAGCGAGGAACTTGGCGGCCCTGACAAATCGAGTTTGTGGCAACGAAAGCGCAAGTTGAAAGAACCGTCCGGGAATAGCGCTCCCAAAGAAGAAACCAGCTCAAGACATAATCTAGGTCCCCCTCAGGAATGCCCCGTGAACCGAAGAGCTGCGACATCTCCTCACGCTGACTGGGCGTGCGCTGTTGATGGCCGGCATACGGGGGATTGCCGCAAACGTAGGTCTCGGCCGCCGCACCGTCCCCTAAAGCGTTGTCGTCCAGCGTGAGTCGGCCCGTCGGTCCCGCGAGATCAAGCTCCGCGATCGCACCTGTCGATGTCTGCAGTGGCGGGCAAACCTCAAGCCAGTCCAGCCGCAGCGCGTTCCCCACCCTGATCTGCCCCGTCCGGTGCAGCGGCAGCACCATTGCGCGCGCTTCCTGCTGGCTGAGGTAGAGGCAGTCCGCCTGGAACTCGGCGATCAGCAGCGCGAGGCGGGCGATCTCGACGGCGAAACCCTTGACCTCAATTCCGTAGAAGTTGGAGAGCGGGATCACACTGCGGCGGTCCGCCAGCTTCAGATTGGCCTCCCCGCCGAGCCGCTTCACGATCTCCGCCTCGATCACGCGCATCTCCTTATAGGCGATGACGAGGAAGTTGCCCGATCCGCAGGCCGGGTCGAACACGCGGATGTTCGCCAGCCGCTTGCGCAGATTCTGGAGCTTTCGGCGATTATCGCCGGCCGCCTCCAACTGTTCGCGGAGGTCGTCGAGAAAGAGCGGGTTCAGCACCTTCAGGATGTTCGGCACGCTGGTATAGTGCATGCCGAGCTCGCCGCGTTCGCTATCGTCGGCGACCGCCTGGATCATCGACCCGAAGATGTCCGGGTTGATCTCCTTCCAGTCCAGCTCGCCCGCCCGCAGGAGATAGGCGCGTGCGGTGCGGCTGAACCGCGGGCATTCGCTGGCGCCGGTGAAGAGGCCGCCGTTCACATAGGGGAAAACGTCCGCCCACGGCCTGATTCCGGCTGCGCGACGATAGCGGTCGTCGAAATTGCCCTCGTGCGTGACCGGCGTGTCCATCGCCAGGAAGAGGTGCTGGAGCACCTCGTGCGTGTTGCCCCATTGCTCTTCGCCGCTGCCGTGCCCGGCATGGCTCATCTGGGTGATGGTCGCCGTGAACGAGCCCTTGCGGAAAATGCCGGTGTCCTCCGCGAAGAAGCAGAAGATGAGGCGCGCCATGAACTGGTTGAGCTCGCGACGCTTTGCCTCCGTCCCCCAGTCCGGGTTGTCCTTCAGCAGCTCGACGTAGAGGCGGTTGAGGCGCCCCGTCGCCTTCACGTCGATGGGGTTGTTCTTGATCTCCTTGACGGTGGAAATGCCCGCGAGCGGCAGGAAGAAGCCGAAATGGCGCGGCAGATCGGCAAAGGGGCACGCGACGGTTTCGCCCGAGAGCAGATCCTCAGCCTCGGCCATCTCCCCATCGGTGGCGAGTAGGAACTTAGCCTTCTGGCTGCCGGTCTTGGGGCTGGCGCGAAGAGCCGCCAGCATCTCGCCGACCTCACCCGCCGGCGCGACGGCGATGTGGATGTTGTTCCGCTGGAGCACGCCGCCGGGGACGTCGGACGCATTGGACTCGCCCTTGCGCAGGCGCTTTATCGTGGTGTCCTTGGCTCCGAACGCGATCAGGAACTGGAACGGGAACTCGGCGGGATCGAATGGCTGGCTGACCAGCTCTGATACGGCCTCTTCAATCTCGACGGCATTCATTCCGGCTTGTTCCACATCTCGTTAGGCAGCCCTCCGGGCATGGCATGACTGCCTTGGTAGCAGCGGAACCGAGCGCCCGTCACCCGGTCTCGATCGACAGCAGCAAAGGGTTGTAGGGCGGCGTCACCGCCGCCCTACTTTTCCGACTAAGCCGCGTAGCCGGTCACCCACGGAATGGTCACATCGTTCGCGACGATGGCGTTCAATCCGGCTGCGCGATGAGCCCGCAGAGCCGGGATATATGGCCGATTGGGCCGGAGCGCCTCGATCTGGCGGAGGATCCGATCCTGGACGACCTGGACCTCCGCCCGATCATCGAAGAGCTTCCGCCAGCGGGCGAGGAGCAGAGCGGTGCTTATGCAGTCGACCTCGACCGCACTGGCCACCGCGGCCCACGCGCCCGCCTCGATCAGCCCGGCCACAGCGAACGGCGGAATCGTCAGCTTGGCTGGAATATCGAGCGCGGCAGCCACCTCGGCCATGTGAATCGGCTTCATCTTTAGCCCGCCCGTGACGATCCGCGCGAAGTCGACGTGGCGCGTGCGATGCTGCCCACCAAAGGCGAGCCATCCCCACCCTTTGGGAAGGGTCAGGCCATGCTTCATCGCAGCCATGACGATCAGGCTGACGTCATGGAACGAACCGGCCCAGCTTGCGATGGCCGCTCCGGTCGGAGCGTCGGCGAGAACGTCGAGCAGGCCGGCGACGACCGCGCGTTCGTCATGTTCTGGGGCGCCGAGCGTCACGAACCGCGCCACCTCGAGATTTCCGTCCTGATGCTCCACCAGAACCATGGCGGCGGCGGTGGTGATGGTCTGGAAGACCCAGCGGGGTGTCTTCAGAGGGTCTTCGCTGCGCTTATAGCCGCGCCGGCTCTTGTCGCTGTCGCGGCTGGGGACCCAGCGTTCCATCTGCTGGTAACGCCGGTGGCCGCTTTCATCGAGAACGGCGCTTTCGATGTCGATGACGATATAGGAGCGGGGCTGATCTTCGGTGATACGATTGTCGAACATAGGGTTCTCCCTCCGGGGTTGCGCCCGGTGTTGGTTCAGGGTGATTGTTGATGAGGTCTTGTGCGGGCGCCGGTGGTGAGGCCCGCAACGGTTCAGATGAGCCGGACGAACGAGCGGTCTTGTGGCGGGCGATGATCGCCCCAGGTCTCGCCGTGGGGGACGAAGGTGTTGCCGGGCAGGATGTCGCTCCCCATGCGTGCTGCCACCCGCTGCACACGCTCAACCGCCAGCCGCTTGCCGGATTTGAGATTGCCGGACGGAAGCCCCTGTCGCCGCTCGAGAGCGCCGCGGGCGCCTCGAACGAAATGCTCGCCACCTCTCTCGTTCAGGAGCAAGAGGCGCGATTCATCGTCCGGCGCCCACAATGAGCAGTCGGAAATCACGTCCACCAGCAGCTCGTTCCGATAGAAAACTGCGATCTCCGAGGGCGCCTTGGCTGCGACGCTGGTCCACGAGAAGTAGACAAGGTCGCGGCTCATCTCCTCGGCGAGCGCCGCTGTTTGAATCTGCCTCATCAGGTCGAGCCTGCCGCCGGCGGTGAACTTTATGCTCTGGTTGGCCGTCTGGAAGAGCGGGAACCCGAGTTCCTGCCGAACGGCCAAGGCGTAATTCTGGAGTTTGACGTTGATGTGAGGCTGCATGTGCAACTCCGTTGCTGATCGGCCTTTCGGCCAGGTCTTTTTCCGCACCATTGCGGGACCCAATCAGCACCTCCCGGCGCTCAGCTTGCTCTGGGGTTGGCGGCCGCAGTCAGCGATGCCGCTCATACCATGTGACAGGGGCGACCCGCGGGGGCGCCAAGGTGCCGATATCCTGGCGGAGCCACCGGCGTTCGTCGTCGACGCCGGCTTCGACGACCTCGATCCACCAGACGTGACCTTTCGGATCCCACGCGTAGCCGCGGGCTTTCAGCAGACCGCGCTTTTCGAACGGCGCGCCGGGTGCCTCAACCCGGAAGGTGGTGCGGACGGCATTTTCCAGCACGTGCGACATGATAGTGCGGCCGTCGCCGAGACGGTGGGCGAGCAGGTGGATCAACGAAATGACATCCGCCATTGCCCGGTGTCCGTCATTCCACCTGCCGATTTGCATGAGCAGGTGCCCCAGCTTGCAGCCGTCGAAGCCGTGATCAGCCCAATCGAAATCCTTGGCGGAGCATGCCCAGGGTCTGCCTTTGATTCCCGGAGCGAACGCTTCTAAGAAGGCGGCGTCGAACCGAGCATTGTGAGCGATGAGGACCTCAGCCTCATCAAGAAAGCTCACGAGGCGATCGACGTCGATGCCCTTTCCGGCAACGTCGGCATCGGTGATACCAGTCAGCTTTGAGATCGGCGGCGGAATGGGGCATCCGGGATCCCGCAGCGCCTGGCTGCCGCGCCCGAGCGCGACGATTTCGCCGCGTGCATTCACATCGACCATCACCACCGCCAAGTCGATGATCTCACCATTAGCGGGATCGAGGGAGGTCGTCTCGGTATCAACGATGGCTACGCGCCGAATTGGCTCGATTGCACCCGGCGCCAGAGTGAAGTCGGCCAATGACGATGCGCGTCGCAGGACTCGCACGTCCGGATCACGGGCGAGCGAAAGCAATGCCGCCTCTGTGGAGGCGGTGTCGATGTGGTTGTTCATGCTGTAGGTCCTTTACTTTTTCCCCCGATCAACCAGAGGTAGAAGCGATCATGTGGGGGGACGAACTGGCGCCGCTTTGCTTCAGCTTCTGGCAAATGTCGGAGAGTTACCCTCGAGGCGCATACCCACGACGCTCACGACGTGAGTGCCCCTGACAGCCTAGAGCCGGAGGCGGCGACCCTAGGACGGCACTTCGATCTCCTACCGAGCGCAGAGGATCTCTTCGGTAATGGTCCGGCGAATAGACGATCGAGTATCAAGCCCCGTCGTCATGCCTGATTGCTGAGCGTCAGTCCGGGATTGTCTTCCATGCGGCGTCGCGACTAGGCTAATTGTCGAGTAGCGGAGCGCGATTTTGCCCATTCCAGTGCGCAGGCGTAGACACGAGATTCTTTCTACTTGGGCGGCGGTCGCGAAAGGAGTGGCAGGCGTCGAGCAATTATGGAGTGGCGAGCCCTGCTCAGACCGGCCACAATATCATTTGGGAATTGGCCTCGGCAGTGGCAGCCGGTTGTTGAGCGACTGGCAAATGGGGGTGGCACGGGCGGCGCATGGTGGATGTTAATGATCAGTTCGGCGGGCGCGTAAACTCGATCTCGATCGACCTCAATCTGACTGTCGAATCGAAGTTGCACCTGTGCTTGGCGCAACTTCCCAAGCCGCCGGTGGACTCGATTTCCACGGACAGCAGCCGGCCGGCCGCCGTCGCTGCGGCGACCCAACTACTGGCGGGTGGCGGAGGGCACGCGGGCGCGGCGCTCAGCGAGATGGCACCCGGTAATGAGGCAGTACTGGTCGTGTTCCCCGAATTCGCGTTTGGCTCGACCGATTGGGAGGCGCTCGACACTGCTATCCGCGGGTCTCCCCGGCCACTGGTCGTCATCGCCGGATTTGGCGCGACAGCCGGCAACTGGATTCTCGATTGGGCTGAATCGGCGACTGGCAACGATCAGACCCGTCGTCGCCTGGCTTGGAACCAAGCCGGAGAGCCCGAGAACGGGATATCAGGCATCCGCCGCGTTAATGGCGGCTGGTGCTGGGTGCACGTCCCAGGCGAAACGCATTGCATCACCTATCTCAAGACGATTGCCGAGCAGAATGTCGAAGCGGTCCTCCTCTCCGATCTCCAGTTCGGCCGCTGGATCACGCATCTGCGCTTCAACGACGTGGATCTGTTTCCCCTAATCTGCGCCGACATGCTGCAATTGCCGGGTGATCATCCGGACAGCGCGCAAGCTCGCATCGCGGAGGCATTGCAGACTGTTCCGACCAATCGGCCGGCAATGGTCGTGGGGTCGCTGCTTCAGCATGGCTACAACGTCAACTGGGTGCGCGCGATCGACTCGCTGCTGGTCCATGTGCTGGCCGGACGACCCGGACTGGTGGCGCTAGCGAATGTGGCGGACGACCATGTTTTCGCCAACGAAGCTGAAGATCAATGGCGCAGCCTAACAGGCGTTTTCGGCAAATGGGACGAACTCACCAAGGGTCAGGCTAATCTGCCGTGCGGCCGGCGTGTCAGCACCGCCGGTGTCGTCGGCGCAGTCGTCCGCCACAGCGACCCGATGGTGACTAGCGGCGTAGCCGACTGGGGCCCCTATGGCCCGGTCGATGGTAAGTTCGTTTGGCACACGGAAATGCTTTGTCCGGTCGACGGCGCCGGACTGGTTGCGCCGCTCAGTTTACCGCCGCTGCCGCATGCCTGTGAATTGAGACGCTTCCTGCGTCGTTACCCGGGTGATCCTAACTGGTCGCCGCGACTGCGCCAGGGCAGCAACTCGATTGGCGCGCATCTGGCGGCGGCAACCCCGCCGCAGGCGAAACAGATACTTAATGAGTTATTGCACGGCCCGGGCGGCGGCACGGCCGACCCTGATGCGCTGCATGAGGTGGCACAACAGCAAGCGGCACAACATGGTCTGCACGCCCTAGCGACGCTCACCACCCTAGCGGGCATCGAGTGGCAGCCCGCTGCCGGCCTGCAAGGACAGCTGCGCCAGAACGAGTCCGGGCATCACCTCCTCGTCTGGCGCGACGCGCGCAAGACTAAGACGCAAATGCGGGCGATTTTGAGCAATTGGCAACAGCAGGCCGGTGAACATCCCGCCCTAATCGTGCTTGCCCAATCCCCTTTTGGCGACATTGACGAAGGAGCGGTCGTGGAAGCGCGGCGAGACGATTTCAGCGCTGCGCCCGCGGCGGCTACCGGCGCCGGCGGCGGCTTGACCGCGCTCAGAGCCGATTACACGGCGCCGCGCGGGCGCCGCCGCGCGTCCGTAATCAGCCTCGCCGCCATCGCATCGGTCTATGCAGACAATGCGCCGGGCACCGACGACGCGCCCTCGATAGATGCGTTGCAGGCGCGGTTGCAGGCGGCGTTTCCTTGAGCGGCGGCGTCGATTCTCTTGACATCGGTGTCTGCACGCAGGCGCTCGAAATACTGTGCGCTCGCGTGGCAATGGTGCGCCAGCCCCAGTTGCCGAGAATGGCGGACGTGGCGGAACCGCCTGTGGGCGCCGTCTTATGGTCGAGCAGCTATGCGCAGCTTTTGCTCTGGCCAGTGTCCTCGAACGAGAGCAAAGTCATCGCGCGCGCCACCGATGAAGGCGAGGGCTGGCTCGATGCTCTGCTCTCTCAGATAGAGCAATCGCCCGCGGTTCCGCTCGACGGATATCTCGTGCTGGCTTTGCCGGCGGCTCCGTCTCCAGAGGCCGATGAGGAGATCCGGAAAGTTGAGCTGTCAGCCCGAATCTGCCGCAAACATCTCGTCTGGCCGTCGTCCGCGGAGGCTATAGCGGCAGGCGCTGGCGCATGGGCGCGGGTCGCAGACGTGACCATGCTCGGCTTGCCCGACGCCGCAACCGCCGCCGGTGATTCGCTTTACTGGCCGGAGATCGGCGCCTCCGCTGAGGCACTGTGGCAGGAGCTCCAGGAAAAGGGAGCCCCCTCGGTTGCGCAAGCCGACGCCGAAGCGCCGATCCCTGCGGGGAAAACAGCATGACAGGCGTGCGGATCGCCAAAATGCGTGTGGAGGCCTTTCGCGGCATCGGTACGGCAGTTGAATTCGACTTCACGTCACCGTTGACCTTGATTTTCGCCCCCAATGGCACGGGCAAAACGACCATGTGCGAGGCCGCCGAGTGGTTATTGACCGGGCAGGTCGAGCGGCTGCGCGAAAAAGGCCAATTTGATCAAGCTGTTCTGTTTCCTAAATTCTCCCGATCGGCCCCGGCCCCTATAGTCGATGCCGAACTTCATTTGCGTGGCGACGCCCGGCGCCTTCAGCGCGTGATTGTAGGCGTTGAGTCGCAAGCGCGCATCTCGGGAGACGACGGCCTTTTAGGTCCGGTTGTGGGGCTCAACGACGTGCTCAGGCGCCTCGCCCCTGCCGCCGCTGCCGAGGACTCGCATCATCTGCGTGCTATTCCACTACGCCAGGGCTGGCTGCGCGGCACCCGGTTCCTCTCGGCCGAGGCACTGGCGACATTGGTGGATTCGGATGACAACACGATAGAGCGGCGTAAAGACGTCTTCGCCGATCTGCTCGGCATTCGTCATTTGCTTGATGCCGAGAAACTTGCTGAACGCTATTTAGCCGAAATAAGCAGCCGCGAGCGCTCGCTTGCGCGGACTTTAGCGGGGCGCGACGAAGAGATTGTGCGCCTGACCGTCGAGTTGGAGAGCGCGCCTCCTTCCACGACGACTTCCGCGGCGGTCGAGGTCGCCCACGCGGAGCAACGCCTTGGTTTGCGCCCGGCGCCAGTCGGCGAAGACCAGCCTTCGCTTGGAGCACGCATCGAAGCGCTCGACGTGGAGCGTCACCGCCGTCAGCACGTTCTCTTTACGCGTCGCGAGGCGATCGAGGCCTCTGCGACGCGGTGGCCGGAGCGCGTACGGCTGACCCAAGCAATCAGGGGGCTGGAAGCCGCGCACCCGGCGCTCGCCGCGAAAGTTGCCGAAATCGTCCAGCAGGGCGAGGAGTCCGGCGCCGCCGCCGCCGCCGCGCGCACCCGATGCGACAGCCTGTATGCGGACTTGCGCGCACTAGAGACCGCACGCGCCAGGCTTGTTCCGCTAGTGTCGGCTCTTTACCGCGCGCTCTCCGCTCTGCCTGAAGCGAGCACGCTGGCCGCGTCCTTGAAGATCAGCCAGCTTCTCGGGCTCCTCCCTCAGGCAACCCAGGATCCCGCTAGCATCGCGATCCTTCAGGCTGACGCCGCTGCCGCGCTGGCTGAAGAGCGCGACGCCAACGCCGCCGAGCGGCGCATGGAGCTTTTGCGCGCTCAGCTGTCCGAAGCGCGGAGTTTGCTGGTAAGTGAAGAGGCGCTTGTCAGCCTGCGCGAGGAGGTCGATCGCCTCGAGGCGGAAGCACAGCGTGCTAAGCAGCTCCACGAGGCGACCGCCGGCCCACTTGCACGCTTGCAAACCGCGGGGCGCGAACTGGTTAGGAACCAGCACAGCCATTGGGCAAGTTCTTGTCCCCTGTGTAGCCACGACTGGGAGACTTCCGAAGCGCTGCGCGATGCAATGATGGCGACACTTGCGGTGGTGCCCGAACTCGAAAAGCTGGCGCAACAGGCCGCTGCAGACAGCAGCGAGGAGGCGCGAATCGCGCGCGCGCGCCTCGAGGAAACCCAGCGTCAGTTCGCGCAGGTTGAGCGCCTGCGCTCCGAACTGGTCGACCTGGAACGGGCGGCGGAAGCGCGCAAGCCCCGACTAGCACGGCTCGGCATCGGCGATATCAATCGCATCGCGGCGTTAGAAAGGTTAACCCTCGTACTTCCGGCCGCATATGCGCTGGCGGAACTCCTCGGCGAGCGCGACCGCGTATCGACAGCCCTGCCTGGTTCCGGCGCTCCGCTTCTCGGTCCGGAAGCAACCTTAGGGACTCTTGAGGCCGATATCGAAGGCGCGATTCACGACCGGGAGACCTTTGTTCGCGAAGCACTAGCAGTTGCGGAGTCAACGCTCGCCAGGGAAAACGCGAAACGCGATGCACTCCGCAAGGGCCATGCGGTCGCCGCGGAAGCCGAGCGCGCCAATCGCGATGCGCACGCCCGGCACCAAGGCGAGCTCGAGAAATTGCGCCAGCTATGGCGCAGCGCGGCACCGGATGCTGAATGGACGGAAATAAATCTAGCGGCCGCGCGCGAGTGGGCACGCAGCGAGCAAACATTGCTAGAGGATATCGCTTCGCGGACTGTCGCCGCTCAGGCTGCCTGGAATGCCGAAGCGCGCCGTGCGCGACTGGCAACCTTGCAGCGCGAGATCGAACCCCTGCGGGCCCGCCTCGACTACATGGGAGAGCGCATCGCGGCAGCGCGCGAGATCAGCACAGCCTTCCATGACAGCTATGTGCGCATCAGTGGACGCCAGATCGATGATCTTGGGCGTGTGGTGAATCCGCTATTCGCGCGCATGCACGCCAACCGGGTCTTCGATAGGATCAAACTTGGCAAAGTCGATGACCCGCTGCGGTGGCTGGCCGATGCCGGCGGTCAGGAATTAAATCCGGGCAAGGACTTCAGCCAAGGACAGCGCCAGGATTTGGCGCTCGCTCTCTTTCTGGCACGCGCGCGAAGTCTCGGGGGCACCTTCTTCCTCGACGAGCCGGTCACTCATCTCGACGACCTTAATCGCGTCGGCCTCCTCGACATATTCCGGGCGACGGTGCTGGAAAACAGCACGTCTCTCAATCTGGTGGTCACCACTGCCAGCAAACCGCTGGCGCGCCACCTCATCGAAAAGTTCGGCCGCGTCGGACGGGTAGAGACGCCTGGCGGCCGTGTCGCCCCGCTCCGTGTGATCGAGCTTGAAGGCAATGGCAGGACGGGGGTCAGATTGCAGACAGTGTATCCGGCAAGCGGCTAGCAAGTCGCCACCGGACACAAAGCGGATGGGGCGCGGCGGGCAACGCCAGCAAACGGGATGAAAAGCGCATGGCGAAGGCCACGGGGTACGTGCTCAGGCTCACACCGGACAGGGCTGAGGAGCTTCTCGAGGGTGCGGACGAATACGGCTCCTTTCCCGAGGCCGTGCCGGATTTCGAGCACAGTCGTAGCGCGCCGTTGACCTGCCTCGTATGCGTCGGGGGCGGCGCCATCACTCACGTCGCCGCGGCGCGACGCGGGATGCGCGCCGCTGTAGGCGTGCGCAGGCTAAACGTAGGTCCGATGGTGGAACTCACCACTCCTATCCGGCGTCGGGCCCTCCTCGATGCCGTCCCTCCACGGTACCGGCGGCATTTAGCAAAACGCCTCAAGAAAGGTGGACTGGTCCCGCCCGCCACCTTCGCAGCCGCCGCGACGGCGCTGATGGATCTCGCGCCAGACGTCAGGTTTGCGCTGAACCGATTTAGCGCCGATAGGCGCCAGCGACTGGCCAAGCTCTCCCGGAAAGAACGTCGCTCCCTGGCGCTACAGAAAGATGCGCTTGCGACCGCCATGACGATCGCCGGCATTGATCGCTCGCCGCTGCAGGACTGGGAGCCGCCGATCGAGGGCGAGCGAACGATTTCCTTCCTTGATGGCCTCCCGCAGATGCGGGAGCGCGAGGACCTCATGGTGGTGACCGATCACGGCCGGGTGCCTGGGTTCGACCGCGTCAGAGACGCCGCTCACGGAGCGGCCGTGTTCGAGAACGAACGCGTGTCACTCACCGTGATCATGGCGAACCACCTGCCGCTAGAGGAGCAGCTCGGGGCCGATCTTATCTACTTTAATGAGACGTTCCGCTCTTTCGTCATCGTGCAATATAAGGCGATGGAAGGCGACGACGAGGACGGCTCGGTGTTCCGGCTGCCGGACCAACAACTCACGGTAGAGGTCCAGCGCATGGAGCATCACCTCCAGCAGCTCAGAGGATGTCAGACCAACAATACCCGCCAAGGCTACAGGATGCTCGAGAACCCGTTCTTCCTGAAGCTCTGCCCGAGGGTCCAGCTCTCGCCGGACAGCAAGGCCCTGGTGAAGGGCATGTATCTCACGCTCGACTACTGGAAGTTAATCGAAGCCGATCGAACGATGACCGGGTCACGGGGCGGGCGGGTCGTGACTTACCGCAACGTCGGCCGCTACATCGACAACAGCGACTTCGTCACACTAGTAGCAAACGCTTGGGTCGGCACCACTGTCGAGCAGTCCGCAGCGCTCGTTGACCTGGTACGCGAGGTGTTGATCAGCGGGCGCACACTGACCTTCGCGATCAGGTCGGACAAGCGACCGCCCGAGGATGCCGAGGGCTCCGTCGCCACGGAAGACTGGTCTCGACAAGACGATGAGGAACCACCGCTCACGGTCTCGAATGGCTAAAGGCGGGATTCGAGAGCCTAATGCGCAGAGATGACGGCGTGGCGGCCTCGTCTCCGTGTTGCAGATCAGTTCGGGGCAATTCCCGCCAACTGCTGAACGAGGTCCGCGTGCAAGGCCTGCTCCGCTCGAGAAACGCCAGCCGGCCCGCCGCGCGAGGCGCCATGGCGGCGCAAGCCCATTGCGAGGTCGGCACAATTGTGCTGATAATTGTGCCAGGAGCTGGATTCCCAGCTTTGAACCCACGGGATCCTACGGATTTTGCGGGTGCCAGATCAAAGCGTCGGGAATCCTCTCTCCCCGACCAATATCTTTTTTCATTGCTAGCCGCCGCCGCGCCTCATTGCGGGGGTGCGGGCGGGCGCGTTGGGGTTACTCGCCAGATCGTGTTGGAAAGGTCGTCGGCGACGATGAGCGCGCCGCGCGGGTCGAGCGTGACTCCGACCGGGCGGCCGCGCGCCTTGCCGTCTGATCCGAGGAAGCCGGAGACGAACTCGACCGGCGGGCCGGCTGGGCGGCCGCCGCGGAAGGGCACGAAGATGACCCGGTAGCCGACCGGCGGGCTCCGATTCCAGCTGCCATGCTCGCCGACGAACAGGCCGTCGGCGAATTGCGCGCCCATCACGGGACTCGAGAAAGCGAGGCCCAGCGTGGCGACGTGCGAGCCGAGCGCGTAGTCGGGGCGGATGGTGGCGGCGACGAGCTGCGGGTTGGCGGGCCTGACCCGGACGTCCGGGTTGGGGCCCCAATAGGCATAGGGCCAGCCATAGAAGGCGCCCTCGCGAACCGAGGTGACGTAATCGGGCACGAGATTGGGGCCGATCTCGTCGCGCTCGTTGACCGAGGCCCAGAGCTGGCCGGTGCCCGGCTGAAAGGTGAGCGCGGTGGGATTGCGAAGGCCGGTCGCGAAGGGGCGGTGGGCGCCGGTCTGGGCGTCGATCTGCCAGACCATCGCCCGGTCGACCTCGGCGGTCATCCCACGCTCGGTGATGTTGCTGTTGGAGCCGATGCCGACATAGAGGAAGCGGCCGTCGGGGCTCGCCGCGAGCGACTTGGTCCAATGATGGTTGATCGCCGAGGGAAGGTCGGTGACCTTGACCGGCGGGCCGCTCGCCCGGGTCTGGCCGGGCTGATAGTCGAAGCGCACGAGCGCGTCCTGATTGGCGACGTAAAGGTTCGAGCCGACCAGCGCGAGGCCGTAGGGCGCGTTGAGATTCTCCGCGAAGACGGTGCGGCCCTCGTAGGTGCCGTCGCCATTGGCGTCGCGAAGCAGGGTGAGGCGGTTTCCGCCGCGCACCGAGCTGGTGCCCTGCGCCTTGATCAGGCCCGCGATGACATCCTTCGGGATAAGGCGGGGAGCGCCGCCTCCCCTGCCCTCGGCGACGAGGATGTCGCCGTTGGGGAGGACGAGAGTCTGGCGGGGAATGGCGAGATCGGTGGCGATCGGGGTGATCGTGAAGCCCTGCGGAACGGTCGGGCGCTGGTCGCCCCAGCCGGCCGGCTTGGAGATGACCATCGACGGAAGCAGCCCGCGCTGCGGCTCGGGAAGCGGCGGGTTGGGCCCGTAGGTCGGCGCCTGGCTTTCGCTCCCGCAGGCGGTGACGAGAGCGGTGGCGGCGAAGGCGAGGAGTGCGCGGCGGTTCATGGCGTCACTCCCGCGCGAAGAGTGGAGAAACCGAGCCAGGTCGCGACGAGGATGAGCAAGGTGACGATCGCCGACAGGACGAGCCCCTCCGGCATGGTCGCCCAGGCGTCCTTGGCGTGGACCAGCGCGTCGATGAAGCCGAGCAGGAAGGCGGCGAGCAGGATTAGCACGTAGGCAATCGACGATCGTGAGCGCCGGCCGCGGATCAGGCCGATCAGGGCCGCAAGCAAGGCGAAGCCGGCGAAGACGAGGCCTCCGACGATCAGCCAGGACGCGAAGTTCTTCCACTGGATCTGGTAGCTTGCGGAATAGGCCCAGTCGCTGAGCAGGGCGCCGAGGAAGAGCGGGACGGCCCCTGCCAGGAGCACCGCGTGGAGCGGATGGATCGGCCTTACATAGGCCCGATCATGAGCCGGTGGCATGGTTGGCCTCTCCCTTTGCCGGCGACGGGATGCGCTGCCTCATTTTCGTAACGAGGCTGCGGACAAATCGTTGCGCCGACGAGTCGACCGGACCGCCTAGAGAAGCCACTCGATCGGAAGCCGCGACAGGAACCTGGCCGCGAACCGGCGCCAGCGGCTCGCGCCGGGCTCGACATCGTGGCGGACGTCCCCGCCGTCGCGCCGCTCGACCCAGTAGAGCCGGTCCTCGTCCGATAGCCGCACCTCGTAGGCGCGGGCCGGGGCGAGCCGCTCGAGGTCCGACTGGAGGGCCTCGGCCATCGCAGAGCTGCCGATGACGAAGCCGAGCTCGGTGTTGAGCGTGGCCGAGCGCGGATCGAAGTTGAACGAGCCGACGAACAGCCGCTCGCCGTCGACGAGGAAGGTCTTGGCATGAAGCGCCGAGCCTGCGCCGCCAAGGCGCGAGACGGCGCTGCCCGTGCCCGGCCTTCGCCTGGCCGGG
>JAEZHP010000075.1 GCA_023416515.1 Pseudomonadota bacterium
CCCCACCCCTTGATCCCCTCCCCTGAAGGGGAGGGGTGATCCGACCTATCAGGCGGCGGAGCGGAGGCTGGCCGAGAGGCGTCCTTCCTCGAGGCCGCGCTGGAGACCGGCGGCGACGGAGGCGAGCGGTGCCTCGGCGATCCTGGTGGCGATTCCGGAGCTGGTCGAGATGCGGTCGGCGAGAAGCGCGGTCATCGCGGCTCCGCCGGTCAGCGTGATTCCGTCCTCGAAAATATCCTCGGACAATTCGGGAGGGGTTTCGCTGAGCGCCTCGCGGACGGCGACGACGATCTGCTCCGCATGCTTGTTCCACACGCCGAGAAGCTCGGTCGGCGAGATCAACAGCTCGCGCGGAAGGCCGCTCGCAGCGTCCATTCCGCGGACCTCGACGACCGCCGGGGCGGCCCCGATCAGCACCTGCGAGAGGCGAAGCTTGAGCGCCTCGGCAGAGGCGGTGCCGATGTGGAATCGGTGCTTGAGGTGAAGATAATCGGTGAGCGCCTGGTCGAGAGCGTCGCCCCCGCCCCTGACCGAGCGCGACACGCAGATGCCGCCGAGCGAGATGACCGCGATCTCGGTGGTGCCGGCGCCGCAGTCGATGACCATCCGGGCGCGGGCATCCTCGATCTCGAGGCCAAGGCCGAGCGCGGCGAGGAGCGGTTCGGCGATCAGGGTCGGTTCGGCGAAACCGGCGTCGACCGCGGCCGTTGCAAGCGCCCGGCGCTCCGCCTGAGTCGCATCGGCCGGGACTCCGATCGCGGGCCGGAGGCGGCCGAGCATCGAGCTGGGCCGGACCGCGCGCCGAACGAAGGCGAGGAGCTCGCGGGCCGCGGCCATGTCGCTGAGCACTCCGCTGCGCAGCGGGTGGATGATCTTGAGCGGCTTGGCGACCTTGCCGACATAGCTGTGCGCAAGCGTTCCGGCGGCGACGAAGCGGGGCACCGCGTCATAGGCCTGGAAACAGCAGATGGACGGCTGGTCGAGGACGACGCCGGCGCCCGGGACGACGGCAAGGGTGTTGGCCGTGCCCAGGTCGATACCGAGGTCGAACCTGCGCGGCGACATAGTGCGGAATCTCATGATCGCTCGCGCTTAGCAGGTGACGGGCGGGTCCGCCATGGCTGCGCGATGACTTGGGACGGCGGCGGGGCCGGCTCCCGAGTGAGTGTCCGAGTTCAAGGCGATCTCCGGGAGCCCGGAGAGGATGGTTCGCGACTGGACCCATCATGCGACGCGGGCGGCGGATCGTCGGGGCCGCGGTCGCGACATTCTCGACCCGGATGACTCGAAGGCCGCAAAAGCTGCCTTTCTCGTTCGGCCACAGGATCGCCTGGCCGGTGCGAAGCCCGATGAGGCCCGCGCCGAGCAGCGAAGCGACGCTGAGCCCGTAGATTGGCTGGTGAGGCGAGGGATGGACGAGGCGGCAGAGCTGGACCGGTCCGCCGTCCTTGGTGAACTCGACGAAGCTGTTCATCATCGCGACGTCGGAGTCGAGCGCGTCGCCGGGAAGGATCGTCGCGAGCCTGAGCTTGCGAAGCAGGAGGCAGGAGACGATGTCGTCGTCGAGCGCCAGAGCGAGCGTTCGAAGATAGTGGACCTCGGTCTCGCTGATCCGGATGTCGGCGCCCGCGTGGAGCGACGCCCATATTCCGCTGAGGCTGTCGGCGAGCGTCAGCTGGGGGCTTGGTTGCATGGCCGCACGCTCCGTCAATGAAGACTTGGCGGCGAGTCGTCCTCGCGCATGTTGCGGAGCCGGGCGATCTGGGCGACCCGCCGGGCCATCGCCTTGGCGCGCGGGAAGGTGGTGCCCTCCATCTGCAGGAAATCCGGATCGGAGGAGTAGAAGCGGTAGCCGCCGGGGACCTTGACCGCGATCCCGACGACTTTCTTGTCGGCTTCGACGACAAATCGATCGGCCATGTCCGACATGTTGAAGCTCCTCGGTGTCTCGACATCGAAGGCGGCCGCGCGGCTGGCGCCGGCGGATCACGCTGTTGTTCGGGGATTATGGCTGCGCCGGTCGGGCAGCCGCGGCCGGGCATTCGGGCCCGTGATGAGCGCTAGGCCGCAGGCGCCCGCGATAGGGGCGTCGACCTAGCGCCTAGAGGCGTGCGGTGCTGCTGCCGGGGGGAAGCTCCGGATGCCCGATCTGGACGTTCCTTGCCATGATCCGACTATGGGCCCGGCACCCGCGAAGTCAAGCTGAGGGCCCGGCGCTCAGACCGCGACGTCGCCCTGGATCGAGGGGTGGGGATCGTAGCCGGAGACCTCGAAATCCTCGATGCGATAATCGTCGATGGAAGCCGCCTGGCGGATCAGCTTCATGGTGGGGAGCGGGCGGGGATCGCGGGCGATCTGGGCGCGGACCTGGTCGACATGATTGAGGTAGATGTGGACGTCGCCGCCGACCCAGACGAGCTCGCCCGGAGTCAGGCCCGCCTGCTGGGCGAGCATGAGCGTGAGCGCGGCTCCGCCGGTGAAGTTGAACGGGGCGCCGAGGAACAGGTCGCACGAGCGCTGGAAGATGAGGCAGCTGAGCTCGCCGCGGGAGTTGACGTGGAACTGGTAGACCATGTGGCAGGGCGGAAGCGCCATCTGGCCGATCTCGGGCACGTTCCAGGCGTGGAAGAGCATTCGCCGGCTTGAAGGGTTGGTCCTCAGCGTGTCGACGAGGGTTGCGATCTGGTCGTGCTCTCGGCCCTCGGCATCCAACCAGCGGCGCCATTGCTTGCCGTAAACCGGGCCGAGCTCGCCCCATCTCGCGGCGAAATCGTCGTCGGCGAGGATCCGGGCCTCGAAATCGGCCTGGGCGACGTCCTCGCCGGTGGCCTCGCGATATTTGGCGAGCGGCCAGTCGGACCAGATTCGGACATTCTGCTCGAGGAGCTGGCGGATGTTGGTGCCGCCGGTGAGGAACCAGAGCATCTCCTTGACGGCGGTCTTCCAATAAACGCGCTTGGTGGTGAGGATCGGGACCTGGCCGCCCGAGAGGTCGAAGCGGAGGAGCTCGCCGAACAGCGCCCGGGTGCCGATTCCGGTGCGGTCGATGCGCTCGTCGCCCTTGTCGAGGACCCGGGCGAGGAGATCGAGATATTGCTGTTCGGGATGCGGCATGGCCCAGTCCTATTGGCGGCGGGGGCGGGGGACAAGGCGGCTGGGGTGGCTCTTGCCCGCGCTTGTTCCTAAGTGACGGGGAAGGACAAGAGGAGCGGGTGATGGGTGAGGCTTATATCGTCGCGGCGTGCCGGACGGCGGGCGGGCGCAGGGGCGGCAGGCTGGCCGGCTGGCATCCGGTCGACATGGCGGCGGCGGTGCTCGATTCGGCGGTCGAGCGGAGCGGGATCGATCCGGCGGCGGTCGACGACGTCATCATGGGCTGCGTCAGCCAGGGCGGGGAGCAGGGCTTCCAGGTCGGCCGCAACGCGGTGCTCGCCTCGAAGCTTCCGCAGCATGTGCCGGCGGTGACGGTGGACCGCCAGTGCGGCAGCTCGCAGCAGTCGATCCATTTCGCCGCCCAGGCGGTGATGAGCGGAACCCAGGACGTGGTCATCGCGGCGGGGGTCGAGAGCATGACCCGGGTGCCGATGGGCTCCACGGTGATGCTGTTCATGAAGGAAGGACTGGGCGGGCCCAAGTCGCCGGGGCAGGAAGCCAAATATCCCGGGATCCAGTTCAGCCAGTTCATGGGCGCCGAGATGATCGCGAAGAAGTGGGGCTATGATCGCGAGAAGCTCGACCGCTACGCGCTCGCCAGCCACGAGCGCGCCATCGCTGCGACTCAGCGCGGCGATTTTGCCGACGAGATCGTCGCTCTCGAGGTCGAGGGGCCGGACGGCGCGGAAATGCACGCCCGCGACGAGGGCATCCGCTTCGACGCGACTTATGACGGAATCGCTTCCGTCAAGCTGCTGAGCCCGGACGGGGTCATCTCGGCGGCCAATGCCAGCCAGATCTGCGACGGCGCGAGCGCGGTGATGATTGCCTCGGCGGAGGCGGTGAAAGCGCACGGCCTCACTCCGCTGGCTCGGATCCACAATCTCACCGTCACCGCGGGGGACCCGGTGATCATGCTCGAGGAGCCGCTCTACGCCACGGACCGGGCGCTGACGCGCGCGGGGATGAACATCGGCGACATCGACCTGTTCGAGGTCAACGAGGCATTCGCCCCGGTGCCGCTGGCCTGGCTCCAGCATACCGGCGCCGACCCCGATCGGCTCAACGTCAATGGCGGTGCGATCGCGCTCGGCCACCCGCTCGGCGCCTCCGGCACGAAGCTGATGGCGACCCTGGTCCACGCCCTTCGCAAGCGCGGCAAGCGCTGGGGGCTCCAGACCATGTGCGAAGGCGGCGGCACCGCCAATGTGACGATCGTCGAGGCGCTTTAGCTTTCCGCCGCCTCGGCCATCTCGACTTCGGCGACCCGGCCGCCCTGGCGGAGGGGTTCGGCGAATTGCGGGTGGCGCTCCAGCTGGCGGCGGTAGAGCCTGCCGACCGCCGCGACGAGGCGCCCCTGGCGGCCGAGCATCGAGTCGGCGTGGCGGATCATCAGCGAGTTGGGCCAGGCCTTGCCCCGCGCCGATTCGACCTGGGTGACGATCTCGTCCTCGCCGGCGTCCGGATGGGCCTGCGCGATCACCGCGACCATCGCCGCGGTCGAGCGCGAAATGCCCAGGTGGCAATGGATGAGGAGGTGGGCGGGATCGCGTTCCGGCAAGGCTCGGCCGAACTCGAGAAGGGCGCTCATGTCGTCGCGGGTCGGCATCACCATTCCCGGCAGCGGCAGGATGACGTCGTGAAAGCGGAGGGTCAGCCGCCGCGTCGGCGGCGCCGCGTTGAACGAGGCCGGCTCGGGCTGCTGCGGGTCGAGGATCGACAGGAGGTGAGTGACCCCGGCTCCGGCCAGCGAATCAAGCTCGTCGAGGCCGCAAATCGTCTGCCGGACGGTCCAATCGATCATGGCGCCCACGCTAGCAGCCGCAGCGAAGGCCGCAAAGCCGGCCATGCTCCCAGTACCGAGGGGCCGAGTTGCGCGGTTCAAATTGTCATAAGAATCAGCGATAGGTGGCCCGGTCGAGGGCGCGGGAGAGTAGATTATGAATTCGGTTACGCGGCTGGGCGACCTCGCCAGAAACGAGCTCGCCGATCTGCGCAAGGCCGCGGGGGAGGAGGACGAAGGCCTCGGCCCGTCCGGAGAACCGCGCCGGCGCTACCGCACCATCTGGATTTCCGACGTCCATCTCGGCACGCGCGGCTGCAACGACCGGATGCTGATCGACTTCCTCGACCATGTCGACAGCGACACCCTTTATCTGGTCGGCGACATCATTGACGGCTGGCGGATGAAGAAGCGCTTCTATTGGCCCGAGCGCCACAGCGCGGTCGTCCGGCGAGTCATGAAACGGGCCATCCGGGGCACGCGGGTGATCTACATCCCCGGCAATCATGACGAGATGTTCCGCCAGTTCACCGGAATGAATTTCGGCGGGGTCGAGATCCGTTCCAAGGCGATCCACACCACCGCAGACGGACGCAAGCTCCTGGTCGTGCATGGCGACGAGTTCGACGCGATCGTCCTAGCCCACCGCTGGCTCGCCTTCCTCGGCGACTGGGCCTACCGCACCTTGATGCAGCTGAACGTCGCAGTGAACACGTTCCGCCGCTTCTTCGGGATGGAATATTGGTCGCTGTCGAAGCACGCCAAGCACAAGGTGAAGAGCGCCGTGTCGGTGATCTCGCGCTTCGAGGAGGCTCTTGCCCACGAGGCGAAGGTGAAGGGCGTGGACGGAGTCGTGTGCGGTCACATCCATACCGCCGAGATTCGCGATTTTGGCGGGACCGTCTATTACAATGACGGCGACTGGGTCGAAGGCTGCACGGCCCTGGTCGAGCATGTCGACGGCACCATGGAGATTCTGCACTGGCCCGACGAGATCAAGAAGCGGGTGGACCCGCCGGTGAAGCTCAAGGCGGCGGCGTAGCGGCTTCTGCCGTGAACATCCTCATCGTCACCGATGCCTGGTCGCCACAGGTCAACGGTGTCGTGCGAACGCTTCAGGCGGTGTGCGAAGAGCTGGAGGCGATGGGGCATCCGGTCGAGCTGATCTCGCCCGACCAGTTCCGCTCGCTGCCGTGCCCGACCTATCCTGAGATCCGGCTCGCTTTGACCGCAAGCGTCGGCGACCGGATCGAGAACGCCGCGGCCGACGCCATCCACATCGCGACCGAGGGACCGCTGGGCATCGCCGCGCGCCGCTACTGCATCAAGCAGAACCTGCCGTTCACGACGGCGTATCACACCCAGTTTCCGGACTATGTCGCCAAGCGCACGAAGCTGCCGGCGCGCTGGTTCTGGCGCTACATCCGCTGGTTCCATGCGCCCGCGACGGCGGTGATGGTTTCGACTCCGACGGTCGAGCGGCAGCTTCACGAAAACGGCATCAACCATACCCGCCACTGGGGCCGAGGAGTCGATCTCAAGCTCTTCACCGCCGACGGGCCGCGCCACCCGGCGTTCGAGGGGCTGGCCGGGCCGATCATGCTCTATGTCGGCAGAGTCGCCGTCGAGAAGAATGTCGAGGCCTTCCTGACTCTCGATCATCCGGGAACGAAGGTCGTGATCGGCGACGGACCGGCCCTCGACTCGCTCAAGGCGCGGTTTCCCGACGTTCGCTTTCTCGGCAAGGTCACCGGCCGCGACCTCGCCGCCGCTTATCGAAGCGCCGGCGTGTTCGTCTTCCCGAGCCGCACCGATACGTTCGGACTGGTGCTTCTCGAAGCGCTCGCGACCGGCACACCGGTCGCTGCCTACCCGGTTCAGGGGCCGATCGACGTTCTTACCGACGAGGTTGCCTGCATGGACGAGAACCTCACCCGCGCCGTTTCCGAGGCGCTGAAGAGGGACCGGTCGGCCTGCGCGCGATATGCGGGCCGTTTCGGCTGGGAGCAGAGCGCCAGGGAATTCCTCGACGCGCTGATGCCCATCGAGCGAAAGCCGAATGCCAGCGAGGCGCGGGTGCTTACGCAGGCATGAGGGCGGATCGGGTTCCGCTTGCACGCGCTACGCCATCGGCTTAAGGTCCTCGCCACAAGCGGCCGCTCCGTGACGGGGCGGCCCTTATCGTTTCTAGCCCATGAGGAGAGGGAGAGATGGCCCAGCCGCTCATGCCCCACGCGACCGCCAGCTGGCTGGTCGAGAACACCGCTCTCACCTTCCAGCAGATCGCGGAATTCTGCGGTCTTCACATCCTGGAAGTGCAGGCGATTGCCGACGATACCGCCGCGACCAAGCTCACCGGCCGCGATCCGTTGCGCTCGCAGGAGCTGACCCAGGAAGAGATCGACCGCGGCCAGGCCGACCCGAATTATCGCCTGAAGCTTCAGCGCGAGCCGGACAAGGCGGTGCGCACCAAGGGCCCGCGCTACACTCCGGTGTCGAAGCGCCAGGACAAGCCCGACGGAGTGGCCTGGCTGATCCGCAACCATCCGGAGCTCTCGGACGGAGCGATCGGCAAGCTGATCGGAACGACCCGTTCGACGATCCAGGCGATCCGCGAGCGGAGCCACTGGAACATCGCCAACATCCAGCCCAAGGACCCGGTCACGCTCGGCCTGACCAGCCAGCGCGAGCTCGACGCCGCGGTCGCCAAGGCCGCCAAGCAGGCCGGCCTGGAAGCCGCTCCGCAGGATCCGCGAATCCAGCAGGACCGTGAGGCGTTGATCGAAGAGCTTCGCGCCCAGCGCGAGGCGGCTCACCGCGAGGCCGAGGTCACTCTCACTGCCGAGCAGCAGCTGTGGGGCGCCGGTGACTCGGCCGATGCCGCCCCGGCGAGCGAGGAATCGACCGAGCGCTGAGGCGCCAGTTCGGTTTCCTCGTGAAACTTAGCTTGTCGAGGACCTGACCTTCTGCTTTGCCGTCGGCATGGAAGAAAAGGTCAGGGCTTCGACAGGCTCAGCCGCCCAGAGCGCTGCTGAAGCCGCGCCGCGCAACGGCTCGGCGCCCGATATTTCCCTGACCGATTGCGAGCCGACGAGCCATCGCGGCCTCACCTATCCGTGGGGTCACCGAGCGCCTGAGCAGGGCGAACTGATAGAGATCGCCCCGGGCGTGGGCTGGGCTCGGCTGCCAGTGCCGGGATCGCTCAAGCATATCAACATCTGGGCGCTCGACGATGGCGAGCCAGGATCAGGCGGAGTCGCGCTGGTCGACACTGGGCTCAACATTCCGGTGGCTCGCGAGGCTTGGGAGGAGTTGCTCGCCGGGCCGCTCGCGGGCCGCACCGTCACGCGGGTCATCTGCACCCATTTCCACCCGGACCATATCGGCCTCGCCGGCTGGCTGTGCGAGCGTTTCGGAGTGCGTTTGTGGATGACCCGGGGCGAGTGGCTGTTTGCCCGGATGCTTACGCTCGACGTGCGCGAGACTCCGCCGCCCGAGGCCCCGGCCTATCAGCGCGCGGCCGGGTGGAGCGAGGAGCGGATCGAGAAGGAGACCGCCAAGGGCTGGGGCCGGTTCGCCTCCGCCGTGAGCCCGGTGCCTGTCAGCATCGTCCGGATGCAGGACGGCGACGTCATCCCGATCGGCGGCCGCAACTGGCGTGTCGTCACCGGAAGCGGCCATTCGCCCGAACATGCCTGCCTGGTCGATGACGAAGGCCGCCTGATGATCGCCGGGGACCAGGTTCTTCCGCGGATCACGTCGAACGTGTCGTTGAGCCTCAGCGAGCCGGAGGGCGACCCGCTCGGCGACTGGCTCGCGAGCATCGACAAACTGAAGGCGCTCGACCCCGGGCTTCTCGTCCTGCCCTCGCATGGAGAGCCGTTCACCGGTCTTCAAGCCCGCCTCGACGTCCTCGCCAAGGGGCATCACGGCCGTCTCGACGCCCTGGTCAAGCGGCTCGCCGAACCCAAGCGCGCGGTCGATTGCTTCCCCATCCTTTTCGGCCGGGCGATCGACGACAGCGTCTACGGGCTCGCAACCGGGGAAGCCCTGGCCCATCTGCGCCACCTCGAGGTGACCGGAAGGGCATCAAAAGAGGTCCGCGACGGCGTGTTCTGGTACCGCGCCGCCGCTTGACCCCTCGGGACCGCGCGGCCAATGCTGGATCGCGATGCTCGAACCCACGACCCCTGACCAGTCCGCCGTTTCCGAACTCTCGTTCGAGGCCGCCTTGCGCAGGCTCGAGGAGATCGTGCGCAAGCTCGAGAGCGGCGAGGCGCCGCTGGACGAGGCGATCAACCTCTATGCCGAGGGCGACCGGCTGAAGCAGCAATGCGAGGCGCGGCTGGCCGCGGCTCAGGCGCGGATCGAGAAGATCACGCTCGGCCGCGACGGCGCGCCTTCGGGGACGGTGCCGTTTGGCGACGGCTGAGCCCCGCGTGACCGACGCCCCCGACCGGCTTCAGCATGCGCGAGAGTCCGTCGCGGCCGACATCGATCGCGCCTTCGACGCGCTGCTGCCGATCCCGCCGGACTCCCGTGCCCGCCTCTACGAGGCGATGCGCTATGCTGCGATCGGCGGCGGCAAGAGGCTCCGGCCGCTTCTGGTTGTCGCGGCATGCCGGCTGTTCAATGTCGATCATGAGCGGGCGATCCGATCGGCCCTCGCCGTCGAGTGCATCCACGTCTATTCCCTGATCCACGACGATCTGCCAGCGATGGACAATGACGACCTCCGCCGCGGCAAGCCGACCGTCCATCGCGCGTTCGACGAGAGCACCGCGATCCTCGCCGGCGACTCGCTTTACGCGCTGGCCTTCGAGCTGCTCGCCGACGAGTCGACCCATGAGGACCCGTTCGTTCGCACCCAGTTGATCGCCGAGCTGGCGAAAGCGTCCGGACCGACGGGAATGGCCGGCGGCCAGATGATGGACCTCGAGGCCGAGGGAAGCGAACTCGACCTTGGCGGAGTGACCCGGCTCCAGCAGCTCAAGACCGGGGCTTTGATCGGCTGGTGCCTCGAGGCGGCGGCGATCATGGGGCGGGTGCCGGCGGAGGGCCGAACCGGCCTCCGCGGCTATGCCCGCGATCTCGGCCTCGCCTTCCAGATCGCCGACGACCTGCTCGACGTCGAAGGCGAGGAGGAGCGCACCGGCAAGCGAGTGCGCAAGGATGGGGAGGCGGGCAAGGAGACGTTCGTGTCGCTGCTCGGGGCGGAGCGCGCGCGCCAACAGGCCGATCTGCTCGTCGAACAGGCGATCGACCACCTCCATAGCTTCGGCGAGGAAGCCGAGCTTCTGCGCGACATCGCCCGCTTCGCAGTCGCGCGCGACCACTAAGAAAGGAGCAGGGGGATGGCCAGGACGGGAGTCTATCCGGGAAGTTTCGACCCGATCACGCTCGGGCACATGGACATCATCCGGCGTGCCGCTCACCTGGTGGACCGGCTGGTCATCGGGGTGACGACGAATGCGTCGAAATCGCCGATGTTCACTCTCGATGAGCGGCTCGCGATGGTTCGGAGCGAGGTCGACGGGATCGTCGACGGAGTCGACGGCGCGGCGACTGAGATCGAGGTGGTGGCCTTCGACTCGCTGCTCATGCACTTCGCCGAGCGCCAGGGCGCGAGCATCATCATCCGCGGCCTGCGCGCCGTCGCCGACTTCGAATATGAATATCAAATGGCGGGCATGAACCAGCAATTGAACGACGATATCGAGACCGTCTTCCTGATGGCGGACGTTGCGCTCCAGCCGATCGCGTCACGTCTGGTTAAGGAGATCGCGCTCTATGGCGGTGACATCAGCCGCTTCGTCACCCCGAGCGTCGCCGATCAGGTGCGCGCGCGTGTGGAACGGATCGGCCGAACGGTTGAGCGCTGACGAGCGAACGGCTAATATGCCGTCTCTCAATGAGAATCGGGTGGGATCGGAATAGATGAAGCGTTTCAAGATGTTGGCTGCCGCCGTGTTGGCCATGGTGGTGGCCGGTCCGGCCCTTGCTCAAGGCGGCCAGGGACAGCGCCCGCGCCGTGCGCCCGAGCCGGTGAACACCGTTGCTCCGATCTTCATCGCCCCGACGGTCCATAACGCCAGCAGCACGCCGGCCCTCCAGCCCGAGAATACCTGGATCCTCGACCTGTCCAACGGCGGGCGGGTGGCGATCCAGCTTCGCCCGGACGCGGCGCCCAACCATGTCGAGCGGATAAAGGCGCTCACCCGAAGCGGCTTCTACAACGGCCTCAGCTTTCACCGGGTGATCGAAGGCTTCATGGCCCAGGGCGGCGACCCCGCCGGCAACGGCTCGGGCGAGTCGACGCTTCCGGACCTCAACGCCGAGTTCAACGATCTGCCGCATCTTCGCGGCGCCGTGGCCATGGCGCGCACCCAGGACCCGAACAGCGCCAACAGCCAGTTCTACATCATGTTCGTGCCGCGCCTTTCGATGGACCGCGAATATACCGTGTTCGGCCGGGTCGTCTCGGGCATGGACGTGGTCGACCGGATCACCCGCGGCGAGCCGCCGGCGCAGCCGACCCGAATTGTCCGTGCCTCGATCGGAAGCGACAACGTGCCGCCGCCGACCGCCGCCGAGATCGCGGCTGCCAACACGCCGCCGCCTGCGCCGGCCTCCGGCAACGGCCTCACGGTGATGAACGTGCCGTCGCTGACCGGCAGCCCGACCCAGCGCCGGCAGACTCCGCCGCAGGCCCCGGGAACGACGACTCCGCAAAACTGATCGGTGCGCGTCGACCTTTTCGACTTCGACCTGCCCACCGACCGGATCGCGCTTCGGCCCGCCGAACCGCGCGACAGCGCTCGGCTGCTGGCGGTTGGGGAGGGTCTGCAGGACCATTTGGTGAGCGACCTGCCGTCGCTGCTCCGGCCCGGCGACCTGCTCGTGTTCAACGACACCAGGGTCATCCCCGCCCAGCTCGAGGGCAGGCGCGGTGACGCCAGCATCGGAGCCACGCTCCATAAGCGCGAGGGCCTTCGCGAGTGGCGCGCCTTCCTTCGCAATGCGCGGAGGGTGCGGGACGGCGATGTCATAGACTTCGGCAACGGCGTTCACGCGACCGCGGTGGACAAAAGCGGGGACGGCTCGGCGCTGCTCTGTTTCCACGGCGAAGAGCCCGTCGAGCTTCTGCTCGAGCGCGCGGGAACCATGCCGCTGCCGCCCTATATCGCGTCGAAGCGCCCAACCGACGATCGCGACCACTCCGATTACCAGACCATGTTCGCGCGCGAGGCAGGGGCCGTCGCTGCGCCGACCGCGGCTCTTCATTTTACGCCCGAGTTGATGGCGGCGCTGGCTGGGGCCGGGATCGAGCATGTCACGCTCACCCTTCACGTCGGCGCGGGGACATTCCTTCCAGTCAAGGCCGAGGACACCGAGCATCACGTGATGCACAGCGAATGGGGCCGGATCGACTCCGCCACCGCCGACCGGCTCAACCAGGTCCGCGCGCGCGGAGCCCGAGTGATCGCGGTCGGAACGACGTCGCTACGGCTGCTCGAGAGCGCCGCGGGCGAGGACGGGCAGGTGCGCGCGTTCGAGGGCGACACCGCCATCTTCATCACGCCGGGCTACCGGTTCCGGGCGGTCGACGGGCTCGTCACCAACTTCCACCTGCCGCGATCGACTCTGTTCATGCTGGTTTCAGCACTGATGGGCAGAGAAAGGATGTTGGAAGCCTATGCTCATGCGATCGCTCGCGGCTATCGCTTCTACTCCTATGGCGATGCGAGCCTGCTGCTGCCATAGGTTGAGATTGCTTGAGGAGTGACGATGCTTCGGACCTTCCTGGTCGCGCTCAGTCTGGCCACGGCGTCCGCGGCGGCCGCGTCCCCCGCCACCGACGAGGCTCGGCGCATGCTCGCCCAGGGGCAGGAGGCGCAGGCGTTCGAACGGGTGGAAGCCGCGGCGCGGCGCGGCGACGACGATGCAGTCGCCCTCCTCGGTTGGTTCTACGACACCGGTCGCCACGTCCAGCAGGATTATGCCCGAGCGGCGGAATATTATCGGCGTGTCGTGCGAGACAATCCGAGCGTCCAGTGGCGCCTGGGAGTCATGTACGACCTGGGACAAGGCGTGCCCGAGAATCCGGGCGAAGCGCTTCGGCTGTTCCGGCAGGCGGCGGGCAACAACGACGTCAACGCCCATGTCAGCCTCGGCGTGATGTACGCCAACGGCAGGGGTGTAAGCCCGGATTACGTCCAGGCGATGCGCTCCTACAGGCGCGCGGCGGAGCTTGGCAGCGGCGCCGGTTTCCTCGGCGTCGGGCTGCTCTACCAGCACGGCCTTGGCGTTACCCCCTCACCCAACGAGGCCGCGGCGTGGTTCCTTGCCGCCCAGGCGCTTCGCGACACCCGAGCGCCCGATGCGCTCGCCGCCCTCGATCTGCCGCAGCAGCAGATGCAAGCCGCGATCAGCCGCGCAAACCAGCTTCTTCAAAGCTATCGCCGCCGTGAGCGGGTTGCCGCTCCCGGCCGCTGAGCCGCCCTCCTTTCCAAAGGAAACATCTTGCCAATTCTGCTCAGCCTCGCCGCGTTGATCGCGACAGCGCAGCCCCAGGCTCCGGTCCAGGTCGGGCCGGGCGAGCGTCCCCAGGGAGTGAGCGCTGTGCCGATCAGCGAGACAGCGGAGCCCGTCGGCCTCGCCATCGCCGCCTTCGACGCGGACCATGACGGCCGGACCACGCGGGCGGAGCTCAATGAGGCCATCCTGCGCAGCTTCGTCGCCGCCGAACGCGATGGTGACGGAATGCTCGGCTATATCGAATATTCGGGCTGGGCGACGATCTGGCTGGGAAGCGCGACGGCCTTGCCTGGGCCTTTCGCGATCGACGTGGACGGCGACGACCGAATCTCGCGAGAGGAATTGCTGGCCGAATTCGGTCGGCACTTCGTGCGGCTGGATCGCGATTCCGACGGCTCGATCAGCCACGCCGAGCTGCTGACGGTCAGCCAGCCGCGAATGCCCCCGCTTCCGCGCGAGCGCAGGCTGCAACGGCCGCCCACGGAACGCTGAGCCAGCCTCCAGCAAGGGTCTTTCACCAAACGCGGCTCTTCCCTACGTTCGTTGCGTGACCAAGAAGGGCCTTTTCGACAGTCTGCGCGACTTCTTCGCGAGTCCGCCGCCGGCGCCCGGGCCGGCCGTCGAGGACGTTCCCGACGATATCTGGCAAAGCCCGGAATCGCGGCGCCGCGAGGAGAAGCTGACGGCCGAGTGGCGGGAGAGGCTTCCAACCTCGTCCTGGGAGCGGGTGGTGGTGATCCGCGACCAGATCGGCGAGCTCGAGCGGGCCGCCGGGGCTCGAAAGATGCAAGTCGAGCTCGACGAGCTCGGACGCATCAAGGCGACCCATCTGCCGACCTTGCTCAAATCCTATATCGAGATTCCGCCCGAGCACCGGGCCGAGGTGTTTCGCGAGACCGGCAAGTCGGCGAGTTTCCTGTTGAACGAGAGCCTGGACAAGCTGATCGCGCGTCTGCGCGAAATCGGCAGCCAGCTCGCCAAGGGCAATATCAACAAGTTCGCGGAAAATATCCGCTTCGTGGACCTCTATTACGACCAGTCCAAGGACCCGTTCGGGCCGGTCTAACCGGCGGCCGCCACCACTTCCGGTCGGACCCCGTAGAGCGCCGCCCGCTTCACCACCGCCTCGGCCCAGCGCCCGTGCGTCGCGGGCTCGCACATCGATCCGTTGAGCGCGAACACGCCGCGATCGTTGGCGAGGATCTCGCGCGCTTCGGCGAGCTCGGATGCGCCGACCCGGTAGGCCGACTGGATCACTTCGATCTGGCAGGGGTGGATTGCGGTCTTGGTGAGAAGGCCATGCTCGATGTCCTGCTCGACCTCTTCGCGAAGCAGGTCCGGGCTGTCGAAATGCTCGAATACCGGCGCCGAGAGCGAGAAGCCGTACGGCGCGAAGGCGGTGACGATCGCTGCGATGGTGCCCCCTAGCGGTCCTTCATAGACGGTGCGGACGGCCGACCGGCGCGCGCCGATCGTGTGCAGGAGGTCGTTGCCGCCGATTCGGATGCACAGGATCCGCTCCCTGACGGCGAGCAATTGCTCGCGCACCCGCCCAAGCTCGGCCGGATCGAATGCCTCGCGGGTCTCGAGCGTCGGCATCAGCAGATGGGAGTCGCTGGCGAGCGCGCGCAGGTAGGCCGGCAAGCTTTCGGCCGTTGCCTTGGGAATGACGAAGCCGTGGATCGCCTCGATGCCGGGAAAGGCGAGGATGTGCGAGAGCATCCTTTCGTCGCGGGGCCGAACGAAGACCGCTAGCCGCGTACCATCTTCGCGCAGCTTGTGGAGCAATGCGGCGAGGTTGGTCAGCGCGAGCGGCACGTCCGTCGGGCGGATGGAATCCTCGAGGCAGATGACCGCGGACCGCAATCCCGGATGCCGCCGCCCGGTGACGATATCGTACAGATCCGTGCGCGTGCCGGGCACGTAGAGGGTCGCGCCGAGTTCCAATGCGTCCATGACTGCCTCCCCGTCAGTCCAGGCCGAGGCTTCGGATCACCGCGACCGCCCGATAGCCGTGGCCGCCGGGCAGTGGGTCGATCGTTACGCCTCTCTCACGAGCCAGTAAAACGAGGTGAGCGACGTCCGGGTCCATCGGGTCTTTGATCAGCAACCGATCCGGCACCCGGCGAAGAACCGCGCGGGTCGCCTCGGCGACTCCCGGCTTGATCCGGTTGCGGTCGGAAAGGCCGCAGTCGGTCATGATCTGCCGGACCATGTCCTCGCAGGCTCGAGCGCGCGGGGCCCTGTCCCGAGGGGCGATTTTGCGCGGCTGCATGCTGCTCATCGGCGCGTCGACGCGCTCGACGAAATCGCGCGAACGGTCCTGCGCGGCGAGGTGGCGATAGTGGACGCAAGCATGGAAGTCGCCCGGGCCGACAAGTTCGTCGTTAAGCACCGAGCGGCTGACGAGGCCCGAGACGATTGCGTTCAGAAGTCCCGATGGAATGAGATAGTCCTCATCGCTGGGCGCAAGGTCGGCACAGCCAGCCGGGTCCGCGATGACGGCGAGGAAGGGCTCGAAGCCGAACGGGCGGTCGGTGAGGCTGGAGTGAAGCTCGCGAGTGATCGTGCCCTTGCCGGTCCAGCCGTCGACGAAGACGACGTCGCGCGGATCGTGGCGCTGGGCGATGTGGCGAAGCGCCTCACGGTCGATGCCGCGATCACGGATGATGCTGATCGAATAATGGGTCGAGGCTTTGCCGAGGCGGAGGAGGGCGCGGCGGATGAGGGCCCCGATCGGGGTGCCGGCGCGGGCAAGGGACGCGATGACCACCTCCTCGCGGCCTCCGGCGCGTTCCGCCAGGGCACCGGCGAGGTCGACGACGTCCTGGGCGAGGCGGGCGCCATTGCGCCCCAGCGCTTCCTCGTAAAGCCGGAGATAGTCGTCGCCGGGGGGCGCTTCCGGCGACAGCATCTCGGAATAATGGCGCCTGCCGGACTGGATTAGAGCTTCCTTGGTAGTGACGTCGACAAACGTGCCAGCCTCAATCTTTCCGTTCGTCCTGAGCGAAGTCGAAGGGCGTCCGGCATCAAGGTCGTGCATGCGCCCTTCGACTTCGCTCAGGACGA
>JAEZHP010000120.1 GCA_023416515.1 Pseudomonadota bacterium
GGTCCGCGTCAGCCACGCCGATCAGGCGGAAGAGGTGTTCTCCACCCTGATGGGCGATATCGTCGAGCCACGGCGCGAGTTCATCCAGGATAACGCACTGAAGGTGTCGAACCTGGACGTCTGATCCACGTATGTTGGTCAGTTAAGCAAAAGATGAGAAACCGAATCCTAAGTTTGAGAAACTTTTAACCGTCCTATCATCAGAGACGACGGGATCCATCTCCGGAACTGGAGAGTGAGCAAAGAGGGCGGGGCCATAAAAGCTCCGCCCTTTCTGTTTGTGCTGCAGGGTCATCACGACCTCCATGCGCATGAGCGCGACTCCAATGTCAGTCCTTGGGTCGCTTGCGCCGCGGCGGCTCTCCGACACCGTCGATGATCAAGTCGGAGAGCATGAGTGAGGGATGCGTTTCCAATCCGCGCGCCAAGTCGACCACCATTGCCAACGACGGACTCGAGCCGCGCTCCACGTCGCTGAGGTAGAGCATGCCATTCCTGTACGGAACGCGAGTTCCTCCTGGGAGAGTTCCTGCGTTGTGTGCGAACTCCGCAGAATAGCGCCAAACTGAGTGGCGATAACGTCCATCCGAAGGAGTGCACGACATTGCCGAGCAGATCACCGTAGGACGCACCTTAGAGTGCTGACCAGAACCGGGCTGAGGTTGAGGGAAAGCAACGACTTCAGAGCATCAGACCGGAATTTTGATAGTCACTCTTGCTCTGTTGTCAGTGCCGGCTGGATACTGGCCCATCCGCATTCTCGATACTGCTGGCGAATTCAAGAGGTGCGCGCGAACTCAACGAGTTGGCCGAAGTGCGAGCGCCGGGTTGGCTCGATCGGAACGCCAGCCATCCAGTTGCCGATCCTGACCAAGTTCATGGCAGCGGCGATGGCAACGTGCTGGAGACGGGTTTTCGCGAGGCCAACGTACCGAGCCCGGCGCAGACCGAAACCGCGCACCCCTGGGACAGTGTCGCCTCCACTCCGGCCCGCAGCGCGTGCACCGCTCGGAACTCTGGAGTCCGTTCGCGTTTGCGCGCGGCCTGAAGCGCTTCGAATTCCTGTCGGTCGCGCAGCGTCATTGCCTGAGGCGACGCCGTCGGACCGGCACAGTCCGCGCGGTTTGGGCACGGCTTGCAGCCAGCCTGGGAGAACTTCACTTTTACCGTTTCCCAGCCGAACTCGGTGCTTGCGGTCCAACTCGAGCTTTTGGCCCCTCTGGGACACGTCACGTGCTGGGCGCCCCAGTCGACTTGGAAGGCAGCTGCGGCAAAGCCCTTTCCCCGACGCGCCTGCCATTGTAGGTCGGGACAGGTCGGCCCAACCAGATCAACGCCGAAGTCCCGTGTAGCCTCGATCAGAAGAGCTGCGTCGAGATAACCCGTATCCACCAGGTGCTCGGCTGGCAACAACCCTTTGGAGGCCAAAGCCCGGTGGGCCGGTGTCGTCACCTCGCCATCGGCGGTTGGGGCGGTCCCGGTCTGTACATGGGTGATGATCCGCGGTCGTCCTTCATCGCAGGTCTCGGTCAGGTGAGCTTTGTAGCCGACCCAGGTCGTGGTTCACTTGCGCCCATAGCGGGCATCCGCATCGTACGGCGAGCTGATAAAGCGCGACGATGGCGCATAGCCTTCGCCGGGACCCCGCCAGCGAATGCCATCGTCGCACAGGTAGAACTGCTGGACCCAGATGCGGCGCAGGATCTCCACCGCGGGCAGCCGGCGCAGCCAGTGCAAAGCCTCCTCCGCCCAAATCGCCGCCAACAAATGATGGCCATCCTCACCCAATTCACGAACATGTCCGTCACGGCTGGCCCGCGCTTTGGCGGCGTGGCCCCAATCGCCATGCCTGCTGTACCGATCCGCCCAGTGCGGCCGCGTCTGGCCGAGCAGCCAAGCCGGCGCGGCGATGGCGAGTGCGTTCAACGCCTGTCGAAACGCTTCGGTGGCGGCGTCGATGCGGCTGCGCATCTTGACGGTGGCCAGAACGTGGGTGGAGTCGGTGCGTTGGCGGCCCCGCGGGCGAACCAAGCGGCGGGCGACGGCGAGTACCGCGTCCAGCAATTCATGCTCCGCGTGCCCGTCCACGAGCCTGACCCTGAACTCGCAGAGAACCGTGCTGTCGAAGCCCGGGTCGTCGAGCGCCAAGGCCAGCAGGTACTTCCAATCCAAACGGGCTCGCACCGCGTCGGCGGCGTCACGATCCGACAGGTTCTCGGCGAACTGAAGCAGGGTGACGAGCGCCAACCGCCACGGTGCTTCGGCCGGGCGGCCGCGCGTGGAGAACAGCCGAGCAAAACGGCTGTCGTCGAAGATGGCCCCAAGGCTGTCACGCACATCCATCAGCAGGCAGCGCTGCCCGGGCAACCTTGGCTGTTTCCTCAGGCACGGCAGTGGCAGGGCTGGGGCGAAGGGACATGGCTGGCGTCCTTCTGGAGGGAACAATCCCTCTTCAACCCAAGCGGCGCTGCGCCATCGCAAATCCACGAAGCATTTCGCCAGCAGTATCGAAGATGCGGATGGGCCAAGCTTCATTCGGCCTTTACACTCTGTCGAAAGCCTCGCGGTCTGACGGTGTGATGCCCATCTGCCGGATATCATGGAAAATCATCTGCTGTGCTTTGCGCGGCTGGCCCATGCTGTGGCGCGCCGCCCGCTCCCCGTACCTCTGAGCAAGTACGCCCGCCCTGTCTACCGCCATACAGCCAACTCGTCCAGCACGGCATCGGTGACGGCGCTGTCCAGGTCGGGTGACACCTCAATGCCGTAGAGCTCCCGCAGGTGCCCCTGGATTTCCCGCACGCTCATGCCGCGGGCGTACATGGAGATGATCTTCTCGTCGAAGCAGGGGAAGCGGCGTTGGTACTTGGCGATCAACTGCGGGTCAAAGGTGCCGAGCCGGTCACGCGGAACATCGATGGCGACCTTGCCAGTGTCGGTCAGCACCGTTTTGCGACCATAGCCGTTGCGGCTGTTCGGCCGCCCATCTGGCTCACCACTTTCCAGGTGATGGTCTATCTCGGCGTTAAGCGCCCGCTCGGCGAGCGCCTTCTTCAGCTCATCGAACAGGCCGTCCTTGGCAAAGGCACTCTTCGGATCGGCGCCGGCAAGCAGCTGATCAAGCAGCCCGTCCGATATACTGGGCTGTTTGCGTCGTGCCATACAGGGCCTCCTTCGGTCCTGGTGTTATGGCCCGTAGACGAAATTTCAGACAGTCCCGGCACGGGCACCGACACGTCTCGCCGGTCACGCTCGCCTTCGCCCTGCTAGCCGTGGTCCGGCACAAGGCCGATACCCTTGCCACGCCCCAAAAACGATGAGGAAAGTTCCTCGCCCATGGTCCGTTGGTCGATGCAGGAAATCCGTCGTGTTGCCGACCGCCTGACCCAACGGCAGATCGAGCCCCCCGACGTCATCGCATGGTCAACTTGGAGGCGATGCCATCAAGCACTCGCCTGCCAAGCCCATCTTAAAAAAGTGCAACCGTAATGCTGAGGGGTGGTCACTGCCACGATAAAACCACTCCCGCAGTATGCCTCCCCAGTGTTCACACGGCTAACCCATTAGCTCAATCAAGATATCTCCCTTCCCATATACAGTGATTGTCCCACTCACAGACACAGCAAGGCAGATGCATTTTGTTACACCAGTTATCTTTGCGGCCGTGCTATGTCGCGTTCCACGCCTAGGGTCAATCTTTCCAGGTGCGTTGGGCGGCGGACGGAGACTTGTCATTGCCTGAATTAGCTCACCACCAGCTGATACGACTGTGGCTCCATCTTGGCACATCAGCCCCATAAGAACTTCAGCTGAAGTTGACTGGATATGTATTTGCGCCAGACCAATTTTTCTGCTGTTTTGTGCCTCAGACAAATCGAGGACCGTTTGATGATCACCGATCGTTAGAAGTGCTCCTTCATTCAAGTCCGATAGGTAAAAAGCAACTCTGAACAGCATATGAAGCGCACCAAAATTAATGCCATACTGCTCCGCCAGTTCACGCACAGCTGTATTGAGGTTACTCGGTTGAATGTACCAATCATGACCACGTGATACGAGAATACGGTCACCATCACAGAATATTGATGCTCGCCCATTTCCTTCGGAAAAAAATAGGAGTCCATTTGTTTCAAGAGATGCTCTCGCAGCCTTGCGGTACCGAAACGGCAAAAAAGGGTACGAATGATCGTTATTTCCGCGATATGGGACGCACCCAAGCAATTTTTCTTTGTTGGTAATCACTATTGCGCCTTCTGATCCGGAGATAAACCGTGCGAGTGAAGTTATATCATCCCGTAAATCAAAATTCATGTCAGAGTTAGGAAACGCAAAAAACGGCCTAAGGCTATCGCGCGAAAACCCTTCGTCCACTATTAATAAAGATGTGCATGGAGATTTCCCCTCTATCTTACAATCCCGTAGTTTCGAAAATGCATCCAATATCGATGCGAATACTCTCGCATCAAATCCCATTCTCTTTACAGCCGGGCCAATTGCAAATAGAGCGCCAACATTCCTGAACTCGCTGATTATTCGAGAAGAAATTTCTGAATTCGGCATATTATTTGTGTAGTCTCTAATTTGGGTCCTCTCGAATGGATAGTGAGAAGTTGATATTCTATTAGAATTTTTTGAAAAACCAGCCGGGGGTCCAATGAGATCCGCAGGATCTCGAAAGGAGTCCTTCCTTGGAAGAAGTGGCTTCCAATTATTTCTTTCTGCCCAGAACATCGGAAAGGTAGTGTTAGGGGTACTATAAAAGAAACCTAACATGCCTTCTGCATTTCCATAGCCAAACGGGCTATTGGGATAAAGCATCTGACCGTATTTCATTAGCACACGTCTGGCATCATTGCGCTCAGATTCAGAAATAAAAATAGAAGACGTTTCAGATAGCGGAGAATCACTACTCCTCACAACATCTGAAGCAAAAATATGAAATCCGGTTCGTTTCTCAAGATGAGATATGCCGCTCTCATTCGCAATAATAACAGCAAATCCGATCTTGCACATCTTTGTGATATGAGGGTTCTGTGAAATAAGGCCTTCCCAAATTAATCTGGCTTGATGACCGGTACCGATGTAATCATCAAGAAAGATGATGGCCGCTGCCTTATCAAAGTTCAGGGTATTGATTTGCTCTGAAGATATAAACCGATCCTGGTCAATACCGTTCTGCGTTTTATACAGATAGGCGATAAGCGATCCACTCTTTGCAACATAGCCTACAGGAACATACCAAATATCCTCTACTACGCTACCAATGTCAGAAATAATTTTATTATGCAATAGCTTTAAGCTATTGTTAACTCGGCTGACGCTATAAAAGTTAAAGTTCTCAACTATCTTAGAGATTATATTAGTTTCATCTGGCTCGAACTGTTCCATCCATCGGTTAATGGCCTCATCTTCGATTACACCATCAAAGGGATTGAACGTTATCTTTCTCATTTTTGCTCCAATTTTATATATTTATTCTACTTTTTTTCAGCGGCAAGAAATGGATGCTGCTCGCAATTTCCACTCACCTTCTAGCAAATTGCGGTCCATGGCGAGACTGCTAGCGTGCGCTAAGCTGAAATGACACGGGAAGACCATCTGCATCTACAGCCAGTCTGTGGATAGTCCGTGATCGCTTCGACGTTTGCAACTCGTTTGCGTCCGCGCGATGACGCGCAACACAAAAATCAGATGTCGGACCCTACCTTGCCAAGGCAGCAAACACTGGGAGACGTACGTAGGCCTTCCAAGCTGCGATAATTCAGGCTGAGATGCTCCTTAACGAGCAGAGCGGCAAACGGCGTAAGACAGGACAGGCGTACTTGCTCAGAGGTACGGAAAGCGCGCGGCGCGCCACAGCGTTGGCGAGCCGCGCAAATCACAGCGGATGGTTCTCCATGACGCCCGCCATACGTGTATCACGCTGTCAGATCACAACGCTTTCAACGGAGGAATGTGCTCTTACTCACCTTTCAGATAGTAGACTGGAGCGGGTTCACGAGCATGTCAGCGTAACGATAAATGGTCTGCCGCCGTTCTCGTGACAATATAGTCGACGTTCTGCATTTCCCACACTACGCAACTTCAACAGTTTCCAAGACGCTCTCAACAATTTTACATTTTTCGCCATCTTGTGTACCACTTTGAGAATAGCGAAGCCGAGCGGCGCCGCGTGAATGTAATCGGACCCGCTGTATTCATGGCTCGTCTCCACATTCGCGCAGTCCACGCCACTCCCGTAAGACGTTTATTAGAAAAATTGTAAGTGAGCCGCGCGGCACCAAAAAACTCATTATCATCTGATACGTTATCAGTTTGATTCTGTTGCTTGTAGATGTAGCAAATTCCTGGTGGTTGAAATTCCGTGCCCCTGAAAGGTTCGACGCTTATGGTATAGCTCCGATCAATAGGGGTGTTATTATTAGGGTTATATAATTGTATTTCAAATTCCCACCAAGTCTGATGAATTCTTGCGCGAAGCTGAATTGGGGTAAGTTCAGCAAGATGACTTTCATCACATTGCCGCATATTAATTTTTTTATCTTCAGACATCGCAGCTTCGAGCAGCTGAACTTGACGCGGCCAATTTGAAAACAATTCGACATCCCATTCACCATTAAGATCCGGGAATATCCACTTATTTAAAGGTGGCACCAACTTCCAAAAAAACCTCCACACGGGCTTCCATAGAACAAGGCTTATGACTACCCAAGCCAATGAAGGAATAGCAGCTGTTCGAAACTTATAATTCGTGAATTCATCCAAAAATCTATTTACTTCCGGTATTATAAAGTACAACCCCATCACCAGCCATGACACGGCCAAGATCAGGACTTTTGCCGAAAAAACCTTGTACATCGCTCACGTCCCATCCTTTAGCTGAGAAAGGTTTGAATTTGAATGAACTAATCTGTTTATTAACCTATCGCAAATTACAATCTCACATCTTCTGGTGTGTAAATCATTCGACACTTGACCAAAGTTCCTTCTAGTCATTGTGAGGATCATGGGGGATTGTATTGGTGCAAGTGAGCAGTGATAGAGAGCTAAACCATAGAAGTGATCGTAATATCAGCTGGCTCCACGGCGTTAAAGTCTGAAGCATGCTGGAAGCGTCCGCGGTCATCCTCGCATTCTTCTATAATTATTCCAGATATTTAGAAAATTTTATCTAAAAATAAGGCCAGTCATTCCAACTTCAGTACAATTAAGCCTAGTCAGACTAGGTTGCATTTTACACGCCATAACTACGAATATTTTCCATCCATTCGGAGATGCTATTATGAAAACCATTTTTTGTCCTTGTGATAGAGAAACCTTTTGCCACGTCAATCGGTCAATATTTGAAGGCTCTGGATTGCCAAGAGGATGAGAGTGCCATTCTCCAACATAGCCGTTGATCGAGCCAGATTCCCTCCAGGCCTTCATAGCCGCGCGCTGATGACTAGAATCATCCTTGATAAAAGATGTGAACGCTCTACTGTCACCGCCCTGGGGGAGAGTATTGTCCAAGATCTCTATATGCGGTCCACGGCGGCAGCCGATCAAAATCCCACCGGACTCGTGCGCGTTGTAGCTGGACGCGGCTACATCGTCTAAGAACAGACAGACTCGGTGTCGCACCAGAATCAGCGGCGTCTCACTATCTTCATGAGTGAAGAGCACAGGCTGGGCACCTTTCAGATCTGTGAGGGCTTTGGTCCTTGATTTGTCTAGTGACAGCGTGGTCGATCCGGATAGTACGCAGTGTAGGACGCGGCCTACCAGACGCCCAGTCCATTGCCATTTGGGCTGCCAACGCGGCTGCCATAGCTGGCGCGGCAATGCTATATGGCAAGAACGGGGCCTCGCCGCACGCCGCCGGAGCAACAATCAGCTGCTGCTTATGCAGGATTGGGTCGAACCGCCAGGGCTCGCGCAGGTTTGGCCGAAGGCATTTGTAACAGGCGGTGTCGACGGTACCGGTCAAGATGCCTTGGGCTGCTGCTCCGTTCCCAAATAGCCAGATATGGATGGCACACGGCGCCGACCGCCCCGAGACTCGTGCTTTAACAAAGGTGTCGTTGAGGGTTGCCGACAGAGCCTCCTCACCAGTAGCGTCTATCACGAGATCGGCGCCGGAGAGGTGCCCGAGCATACGAACAGCGTCTCCAGTGATGGGAAGGATTGTGCTGTCGGGAAACAGCCGCAGCAGTTCCTCCCGGCACGCTTCGGCCTTGTTTTGGCCGACATGCATTACACCGAGAAGGTGTCGCCCAATGTTGCCTGGGGCCAAAAGCTGATTGTCGATCAGCGTCAGTGAGCCGCCATCATAGCCACCTCCAGAATGGGCAAGAAATTTCGCTAAATGCCCCCCAATGGTTCCGCAGCCGACCACGACGATACGCTTTCCGGCCAAGCCTCGTCCGCCATTTAAGTTCCTTGTCACGATGAACTCCGGATCCACGCGTATACCAGAGAGCCTTGTCAAACTGATGCGTGCCGCATCCCTTCGCAAAAATTTGGCGAATGCCTGAGGGCGCGTAGCTGCAATCTTGAGATCAACCGGGATCTCGAGGATAGCCCCAACTGTGCCGTTTGCTCCTCGTATGCACAGGACCGGTTGATCGGCACGATGAAGATCTGCGGCGGCCGACAGCAGCCCTTCGCCCAAGCCTGGTTCAACGGCGTCACCCCATTGCACGAGTTCAGCCAACGTATTTGGCTGCCTCTGTCCCCTTTTGAAAGTAAGTAAACTTCTACAGCGAACAATCTTAGCCTTTCTCGCTGTTTGCTTCACCTCACGTAGATCACTTTCATTCAATGCAAATGGTTTCAAGGCGGAATCACTATCAGCAAGCAATACCCGCAGTGCTCCCCCTGACGCCGGTATCTTGTAAAGGGCTGCTGCTTGCGAGGAATTCTGCCGCAAATCGACGTAAACGATGTCGCCCCACCAATGCTGTGGAAATTCGGCTTCCACTTCCCCAATGATGTTCCGATGGCTGACTATGCGTTCTAAACCGCGGCGAGCCAGTTCTAAGCATATCGCGACCGAGCCAGCGACATCGTATCTGTCCAACACCAGCAGCCCCGATTGAGCGTAGCAGACCTTCCCCTCCTCTTCCACATGGGCAACGGCATCTCCCAAGTCTGTTGGGGGAACGACGTGCAGATTGGGAAGTTGGAGGAACTCGGCGTCGGCAAACGTAATCGCGACTGATAGTGTACGACCAGCAGCTTGAAGTTTGCCGATGAAGCGGTGCTGCTGCACCACTGAGCGGTCTCGTTTAAAGCCAGCTGCTCGCATAGCACGGTGCAGCACGGCGGCGCGGTCGTCCTCCATCAGCCCGAGGTGGTCCGAGGCACAGTGGGTGCTGCCAATGGTGTAGGTTTATAAGACAGTACTTTCGCCTCCTCTGTCATTGGTATGACGAGAGAAGTATCATTGGGAATGCGTGTACCAAGGGCTGATATTAGCAGAGACAGTGCTCCAGTCGAATCAGTCGGTCCCGTCAGTGCCTGCCGCACCATTTTGGCAAAGGATTTCGCTGCGGAGACGATTTCATTACGCTGAGCATCGTCCCAACCATCATCAAGGAACTGGTCTGCGATGACAGGATTTTCAATGCGATTTGACAATAGGTCAGGTAGACGTTCGGCAACGGTAAGCAGTGCAAAATCGTCACGCATCGGAGACAAAATGCCATCCACGTCATCAAAGGCATCCACGATGCAACGCATAATCGCAATAGACGAAAGTGGAGAAGTTGTCCACGTATGGTCGCGCCAAGCTTTGATATATCGGCAGATTCGTCTCAGCTGCGGGCCATGGTCCGCAACGGCATTGGTGAACCAGGTTTCGATCTTACGCGGATCAGACTCTTTCCATCCTTCCTCACGGTGTGCTAGCATGAGTTCGTCTTCACGCAACTCACGATAAACCCTATTGGGTAGATCGATGGCATCGATCTCAGAGGCAACGATGGACTCCATAGCCATCGCCTTCTCAACCAGTTCCACAAACTGTTCATCAGGAATGGCATACAAGGGCAGATCAATGTGTGCTTTTTTAGACAGTACTACCCTTACGCAAGTGATCTTGTCGCGCCGCAGCTTCCAGCCGTTCTCTTCACAGACCGGCTCTAGAATCTTCTCGACGGCGGTGAAGTAGCCATTGCTCGCAATGATCGGGTGGCGAGTTCCGCCAGCGGAGATAAAGGAAGTCGGTAGGTAAACGCCATCATCCACATCAATTTCTTGTGGGGGCGTTTGGGCCGGGCTATTGATAGTGTGATAGGCGAAGCTGCCCTGCATATGAAACTTGGGACTGAGTGCAATCGGCCATGCGATATTTCCGCCAAGAAAGCGGCGCTCGAACAAGTCTTGCTTCTGGATTACCCCGCCCAAATTGCGAAAGCCAGTGCGCAGGGCTTCCCGGATTACATCGCGCGCGCGCCTTAGGTCATCCCGTTCGGCATCGGTCAGCGTGATCGCAGCCAAAAAATCATTTCCCTCAGGCGCGTCATGGAAGACGCGATGAGCATTGCGGACGAGCTTCAATTTACAGCCCCCGTTACGGCACCGATAGTGGCTACAACATAACCACATGATGTTGAACAAAAGGTTAAGCTGCGTACTAAATCTTTGATATCTAAGTATTCTTGCGTTGGGTTCTGCTGCTAAAGCTGTGTAGCTAAACCAAAACGAATGCGGTCCAGACGATGGTAAGGTGGTCGGCATCGTGTCTGTCGTAGCGAGTCGTCACGCTACCGAACTGCTTCAGCTTCCCAATCAAGCGCCAACGATATCCTGGGCAGCTATAGTCTAGATTCTCCGGAGGGCGGTGCGTCTGGGGGTATCGGTGCGATGCGCTTGCCGCGCAAAACCTCATGCAGCCGCGCGGCTAAGTATGTACTACCAGCGCTCTAAGCGTTTGGCTGCCAGTCAGGCCGACTACGTTTGTCGATGCGTAGATTACAGAGCTGGTTGAAAGCGGGCCAAGGCAGTGGCGGAACTTGGCGGGCACGTGTCAGGGGAAGGGCCCATAGACACGGAAGGCGGCTCGACTGGTCAGGGGGTGGATCGCGCCAGCAGCCACGGCGCGGGCGATCAAATGGCGACTGGCGGCGGTCGACAAGCCAGAGCGCTGCGCCAGGATGGCTCCGGTCACCGCCGGCGCTTCGGTCAGCAGGTCTGCGACCAAGCCGCCGCGCCCGGTGGAGCGCGCCGGCTTCAGGGCTTGGTGCAGGCGCTCATGGGCTGTGCTCAGCCGGCCATGCAGCGCCAACCCGACCTCCGCGGCGCGCCGGCAGGCCTCCAGCCAGGCGATTATCGTATTCTCGTCAGCGAGCAGACGGTCGGGCCAGTAGCGGCCGAGGTGCCCGCGGAACCCGAGGGCGGGGAACAGGACCGGGCCGGCGGTCGCACCGAGCCGAACGAGCAGCTGCGGCACCAGGGCGCGGCCGACAGCGCCACCAACCGCGTTTGCGCAGCCGCTGGCCGACCAGTGGCCGAGGAAGCCGCCGGCGGCGATCAGCGGCGGCAGGTCGTGCCAACGGGCCATCGCCTCCGGCGTCAGCGCCTGGACCAGGGCGGCGCGGGCGGCGGCGGGGTCCGGCACCGCGATCAGGCTGGGCGGCAGCCGCTCCTGCAGGAGGCCGGCGGCGATCTCGCCGGGCCGGCCCTTGAGGCGCAGGCGGGCGGCGGCGGCCAGGCGGTTGGCGGTGAAGAGCTGCCGGGGGTGGCGGGCGGTGACGGCGCGCAACAGACGCAGGATGCCGGCGGCGAGGGCGACGCGGTCGACTCCCTTGACGGCGCGCTCCGCGTCGGCCGCCAGGGCGCCGACCGCCTGCAGGCGGAGCTCGTCGGCGTCGACCGCGATGGCGTCGAGGGCGGCAGAGGCGGCGGCCTCCTCGAGCAGCAGGTGGGCAAGCCAGCCGCGGCGCACGGCGGGCGGGGCGGCGGCCAGCCGGTCGTCGAGCCGAGCCAGTCGGTCGACCGCCGCCGACAGGACGGGGTCTGCAGAGCCGACCACCGCGGAGGGCTCAGGGGTTTCGACAACCTTAGTATGATTTCCGGGACACTCAGGTGTAGCGGTCCGAGATCATCGACGGCCGGACCCGAGATTCTGAGCGATTCCGGGACCGGATTGGCTGAGACGGGAAGCGGGTTCCGGCCCACATTCAGTGAGACGGGACCCGCGCTGCTTGAGACGGACCCGAGATCATGGGCGCCGGACCACAATCCGTGAGACGAGACCCGGTCAGAGGGGAAGTCCGGCAGCCTGCATCTGCTGGGTCAATTCCTGCGCCCGGACACCGCCCAATTCCCCGCGCAAGAACTGGCGGATCTCCGCCGGCTTGGCGCTGAATTGGTCGGCCAGGGAGCGTACGCTGTAGCCGTGGCGGGTGAGCCGCGGCTCCAGGTCGTCAAGCTGACGCGACAGGATGCTCTCGACCACCTGGACCGTGACCGGACGGTCCCCGATCCGGTACGCTTCCTCGAACGCGAGGGTCAGGTGCTGCTCGATCTGAAGCGGGGTCTTCAGGCGGCTGGCCAGCAGGTCCACGGCCGCCGTCTCGATCAGGTCGCCGATGTTGATGCCCTCGCCGGCGCAGCGTGCGAGGAGCCAGCGGATGTAGGCGAGCTGGTTCCCCGCCATGCCGTCGAACTCGAACACCACCGAGCGGTAGCCGATCTCCTCCATGGTCGGGCGCCGGAGGTCGTTCCGGAGCTTGGGATGCCCCACCAGCACGACGGACAGCATGCCGCCGCCATCGGCCACCACCTCCATCAATCGCTTCAGACCGATCAGCGTCTTGCCGTGCAGGTCGTGGGCCTCGTCCACGAACAGAGCCACCGGCTTGCGGCCGCGCCGTACGAGCTGCTGCAGTTCACGCTCCCGCTTCTCGCCGAGGGTCGGAATCTTCGGGTCCTTGTCTGGGGAGAGGTCATGGAACAGCGCGGTGATGAGGGTGGGGATGGTGGTGCGGTCCTTGTCCACCGACAGGCTCTTCGACACCGTGACGCGCCCGTCGCGGATCAGTTCGTCCTGGATGCGGCGGAGCAGCACGGTCTTGCCGCTGCCGACGACGCCGGCGACCGCCACCAAGCGGCCGGCCAGGATGGAAGCCTTCACATCCTTGATGAGCTGGCGGTGATGGTCGGTCTCGTAATACCCGGCCATCAGCAGGTCCCGGTCCAACTTGAAATGCTCCATGACCTCCGTCAGCATGCCCCTCCCCCTCCCGTCCGCTGCCTGAAGTACGCCCGCACCTTCGTCAGCACTTCATTCTTGGCCAGGGTCTCCCGCACCAGCGCGTCGATCCAGGCCCGGTCTTCGGCCGATAACTTCGCCAACGCCAAGCCGATCTCGCCGGCGATCGCGCGTTTGGCCGTGATGATGTCGGGAAAGGCCAGGGTGCGGTAGGGATCCGGGTCGGCGAACGCCACCTTGGGAGCCGGTGCAGTGACGGGCGGCGGCAGAGGCGCGGTGCCGCCGTCGAGAGTCGCGCGCGGCAAGCCGATGCGCTCCGCCAGCTCGGCCACCCGGTCGGCCCGTTCTTCGGATTTGGTCTTCTGGTGCTTGCGGTATTTGTGCAGCGGGATGGGGCCGCCGACCGGACCATAGGGGCCATACCGCCGGTCGCCGTGCTCGACGTAGAGTTCCTGGTCGAACAGGCCCCACCAGAGCACCACGTCTTCGCCGGCCAGGTCCGGATCGACTTCATAGGCGACGCCCTCCACGGTGATGCGGGTGTCGATGCCGACTTTGCGCCGCTCCGGTTCCCGTGCGAAGGCGCAGAACCGATCCCAGGCGCACATTTCGCGATAGCCCTTCTCCGGCAGGTGCCGGGCCCAATCCTCAATGCGGCTGTGCGGCTCGGACCGGTGATCCTGGGCGTTGTAGCGGACGAGGTAGCGGCGCAGCCACAGGTTCGCCTCCGCCTCGTCCTGCGGTTCGTGGAAGTGGTAGAGCGTCTCATGGACGTCCTTGACGGTGCGGAACGGCCGCTCGACCTTGCCCTTCGACCGGGCGGTGGTGCGCCGGCCGTCGCTCCCCGCCGGCAGATGGGTCATCACCTTGACGCCCAGGCAGGCCATGACGTTCTGGAAGACACGGCTGCGGGTCACCGGGCCGTTGTCCATGTAGATCGCTTCGGGGATGCCCTGGAACGGCATGTCCTCCTCGGGTTTCGCCGCCATGGCATTGTAGAGGAAGCGCAGGGCCGACTCCGCGTCCTCGCCATAGACGCACCGGTACTCCTGGTACACAGTGCCGCTGCGGTCGTCGGCGACGCTGAACAGCATCAGCGTGGGTGCTCCCCGGCCGGGCTCGATCCAGAGCGGCTGCTTGACGTGCTTCAGGTCCGACGGGCTCATGTCGAACTGCCACAATTCGTTCGACCGTCGCGCCTGGAACCGCACGGCCGCCGGCGCGCGGGTCACCCTGGCGTAGTCCAGTCCCCAGGCGCGCAGATACCGGTTCACCGTGGTTTTGTGCAGCGTGCCCGGCGCCGGCTGCACCAGCCCCTCCGGGGCCTCGACCCCATGCTCCTCCATCAACCGGATCGCCTGCACCGTCGAAAGATGGCGCCCCTTCCTGTTGGTGGTCCGCAGCTTCAAGGCGGCGACGATCTCGCAATAGCGCTCC
>JAEZHP010000137.1 GCA_023416515.1 Pseudomonadota bacterium
GCCTTGCGGCGCACCTCCCCTTTTTGCTTTAAGAGCGAATGGTTAAGCCCGCGGACGGGTTTTAGGGAGATTGGGTGACATGAAGCTTGGATTCAGCGCGGCAACTGCAGCCATCCTGGCGGCCGCGGCGGCTTCGGCCTCACCCGCGATCGCACAGCCCGGAGTGGCGGCGCCTCAGGCGCTCACCTTCACCCGCGAGGAAAGGGCCGCGCTCGCACCGGTGAGCCAGGCATTGATGTCGCGCAACTGGGCCGCCGCCGCCGCGGCCCTGCCCGCGGCGCAGGCCGCCTCGCAAAGCCCGAGCGCGCGCTACGCCGTCGGCCGCTTCGAGCTCGATCTCGGGCGCGGCACGGTCAATGCGGATCAGCAGCTTCGCGGCATCGAGCGGATCCTCGCGAGCGGCGCCGCCCAGCCGACCGAGGTCGCCGCGCTCCTTCGGCTCCAGGCCCAGCTCTATAACGACAAGCGCGAGACCGAGCGGGCAGAAGCGTCCCTCAACCGCCTTTCCCAGCTTCAGCCCAACGATCCGGAGACGCTCGCACTGCTCGGCCAGCTCAGCCGGGTTCGCGAGAATTCGGGACAGGCGCTCACTTTCTTCCGCCGTTCGCTCGCCGCGAGCGATGCCGCCGGTCGGCGGGTGCCCGAGAGCCGCTACAAATTGGCCCTCGCGCTCGCTCTTCAGGGCAATCAGCGCGATGCGACCGCCGATCTCGCGGCGCGCCTCGTCGCGGCCTATCCTAGCGCGACCAACTGGCGCGACGCTCTCCTCAGCTACCGCGACGTCGCCCAGCTCGACTCCGCCTCGACGATCGACCTGTGGCGGCTTCTGCGCGCTTCGGGCGCATTGGCCGGTGAGCGCGACTATCTCGCCGCCGCCAATGCCTTCGACCAGGCCAACCTCTCGGGCGAGGCCAAGGCAATTCTCGACGAGGGCGTCGCCAACGACATGCTTCGCTCGAGCGAAGGCCTCACCCGGACGCTGATCACTCGGGTAAACGGCCGGGCCACCACGGAGCGCGGCGGGCTGCCCGCCCGAATCGCTTCCGGGCGAAGCGGCTCGACCGGCGCCCCGGCTCGGACCGCCGCCGACCTGCTGCTCGCGAACGGCCGTTATGCCGAGGCCGCCGAGCTCTATCGCCTCGCCTCGACCAAGGGCGGCGAGGATTCTGACCTGGTCAACCTGCGCCTCGGGGAGGCGCTTGCGCTCGCCGGGCAGACCGCGGAGGCCCAGGCAGCGCTCCAGGCGGTCGCCGGACAGCGCGCGGAAATGGCACGCTTGTGGCTCGCCTGGCTCGCCCAGCGCCGAGCAGCGCCTGCCGTGGGCTGATCGGGGTAGTTTTCCCCAACTATCGCGGCGGATCGCGTCCCGAAACGGTGCGCACGTCACTCGGCGCTTGGACCGGCGCCAACCGCGGGTTAGCGTCTGCGGCATGGCGATGAGCGCCTTCCACAAGGGCTGACCGCGTGCGTTTCGACGACATGATCGCGACGGTTCTGGAGCGTCCTTCGGGGCGTCCCGACGAGCGTGCGTCGCAATGGCGCCAGCTCGTCGACCTTCTCGGTCAGCGCCGGCAGGCAACCGACGGCCCGGAGGTCGAGGCCGCCTACGCTTTCCTCCGCTCCTACCGCGCCGACATCCCGCTCCACACCCGCGAGCGAGCCGCAGGGTCGCTCGTCGGCCTTCGCGTTGCCCCGGAGCTGGTGGCTTTCTTCGCCGAGGATCATCCCACGGTGGCGACTCCGCTGCTTCGAAGCGCGCGCCTCGCTGCCCGCGAATGGATCGACCTCCTGCCGGTCCTGTCGCCGACCGGACGTGCCGTGCTTCGTCACCGCCGCGACCTTCCCGACGAGGTGCGCCAGGCGCTCGCCGCCTTCGGGAGCACCGATTTCGTGCTGGAGGGCGATGTCGGCGAAGTTGAGGAGGAGATCCAGCCACTCCCCGCCAACGAGGACGAGAGCCCGCCCGAGCCCGAGGAGCGAAGCCAGATCTGGGAGCTCGTCGAGCGGATCGAGGCGTTCCAGCGCAACCGCGACTCAGCGATCCATGAGCCTGCCGAGGCCGCCGAGGAATTCCGTTGGGAGACCGGACCCGAAGGCGTGATCATGTGGGTCGACGGCGCTCCGCGCGGGCCCCTCGTCGGACAGAGCATCGCCACCATCGGCGAGCACGGCCATTATGGCGTCGACGGCCAGGCCGCGGGGGCCTTCCACAAGCGCGCTCCGTTCCGCGACGCGCGCTTCAACGTCGCCGGCTATGGCGCCGCGTCGGGAGACTGGCGGATTTCGGGCGTCCCCTATTTCGACGTCCATCGCGGCAACTTCCTTGGCTATCGGGGCACCGCCCGGCGGCCCCGGCTTGGCGAGGTCGCGGCAGTCGCCGACGATAGCGGCCTGTTCGGGAGCAACCTGCCGGCGGAGTCGCTTCGCCAGCTCGTCCACGAGCTGAAGACTCCGCTGAACGCGATCATCGGTTTCGCCGAGTTGATCGAGGGCCAGTATATGGGCCCGGCGGGCTCGCAATATCGCGGCCGCGCCGGCGAGATAGTCGACCAGGCGCGCCGCCTTCTCGGGGCGGTCGACGACCTCGATACAGCCGCGCGTATGGAAAGCGCCCGGCCCGAGCGCGATCAGAGCGAAGTCGACGCCGGAGCAATCCTGGCGCGCCTTCACGAAGCTTATGAGCAGGAGGCGGCGCAGCATCGCGCGGCGCTCGCCATCCGTATCGACGCCGGCCTTCCGCTGGCCGCTCTCGACCCCGCCGGTGCCGAGCGAATGCTGTCGCGAATGCTCGCGGCCACAATCGGGCTTGCCGGGGAAGGCGAGACGATCAGCGGCGACTTCGCGCTTGGCCGGCGCGGCCGCGACGAGCTGCTCTGCCTGGCGATCGACCGCCCGCATGCCATCCGCGGCCTCGACGAGCTTGCCCTTCTCCACCCGGGCTACAGCCCGGACGGCGACTGGCCCGCGGCGCCGTCCCTCGGACTCGGCTTCGCGCTTCGCCTAGTCCGCAAGCTCGCCGAAGCCGCCGGAGGCGCGCTCGACATCGGCGACGATCGCTTCATGCTTTACCTTCCGGTCGCCGCTCGCGAGGTTCCGGCTTCCGACAGCAGCGGCGCCGGCGCCGAAGCCTGACTCGCCCTTGCCCGCCCACTGGCGCGCCGCTCGGCGCTTCGCTATCCCGGTTCGCGGCGGGGCCTGTAGCTCAACGGTTAGAGCTGGCCGCTCATAACGGCTAGGTTGGGGGTTCGAATCCCTCCGGGCCCACCAGCCTTCGCCAAGGCTGCGGCTTGCAAGCCGGAGACTTGGCGAGGGCTGCCCGCCATGGCCTTGGCGGCGGCGGGCGCTTCCCGCGCCCCCGATTATGCTTGGATGATCGGGCGCTTAGCCGCATGATGTCCCCGGATTTTGGCACGGGAGCGCGGCGATGATCGAGGTCGTTCTGATTGCAGTGGTGGCGATGGTGCTTCTGTACCTCGCGACCAGCGTCAAGATCGTGCGCCAGGGCTATCACTACACGATCGAGCATTTCGGCCGCTTCACCGCCGTCGCCCGCCCCGGCCTGAGCTTCTACCCGGCCTTCTTCTACCGCGTCGGCCGCCGCATCAACATGATGGAGCAGGTCCTAGACATCCCCGGCCAGGAGATCATCACCAAGGACAATGCGATGGTTTCGACCGATGGAGTCGTGTTTTTCCAGTGTTTGGATGCGGCCAAGGCGGCTTATGAGGTTTCGGACCTGTATCTGGCGATCCTGAATTTGGTGACGACCAATCTCAGGACCGTGATGGGGTCGATGGACCTCGACGAGACCCTGTCCAAGCGCGACGAGATCAATGCGCGGCTCCTCGACGTGATCGACCACGCGACCACCCCGTGGGGCGTCAAGATCACCCGGATCGAGATCAAGGACATCCGCCCGCCGACCGACATCGTCAACTCGATGGCCCGCCAGATGAAGGCCGAGCGCGAGAAGCGCGCCGCGATCCTCGAGGCCGAGGGCCTGCGCGCCGCCGCGATCCTCAAGGCCGAGGGCGAGAAGCAGTCGCGAATCCTCGAGGCCGAGGGCCGCCGCGAGGCCGCCTACCGCGACGCCGAGGCGCGCGAGCGCGAGGCCGAGGCCGAGGCCAAGGCGACCCAGGTCGTCTCCGACGCGATCGCCGGCGGCAACGCCCAGGCGATCAACTATTTCATCGCTCAGAAATATGTCGAGGCGGTCGGCCAGTTCGCGAGCTCGCCCAACGCCAAGACCATCCTGTTCCCGGTCGAGGCGACCCAGCTGATCGGAACCCTCGGCGGGATCGGCGAGATCGCCAAGGAAGCGCTCGACAAGACCGCCGCCCGCGGCTCCCAGGTCGGCATCGTCGCGATGCCGGAGCAGCGATGAATTTCGCAGAGCTCGACGCCGCCTGGATCTGGCTGGTCGCGGCAGCCGCGCTCGCCGCGGTCGAGCTGGTCACGCCGGGGTTCTTCCTGATCTGGATCGCCGGCGCCGCACTGCTCACCGGAGTGACCGCCTTCCTCCTGCCGATCGACCTGCCCTTCCAGCTCGTCCTGTTCGGCCTGTTCTCGATCCTCGCGGTGATCCTCGGCCGCCGCCATTATGAGCGCGCGGCCGGAAGCGGCGGCGACCCGCTCCTCAACGACCGCACCGCCCAGCTCATCGGCCAGGTGGTGACGGTCGTCGTCGCCATCGAGAATGGCGAGGGCCGGGTCCGCGTCGGCGACGGCGTGTGGTCGGCACGCGGCCCCGACGTCGCCGCCGGCTCGCGGGTCCGGATCCACGGCGCCGACGGCAATTGCCTCAAGGTCGCACCGGTCCCGCCGGCGCTGAGCGAGGACTAGGCGGCCGCGATCAGGCCGTCGTCGCCGGCTGGGCGCTCGTCTGCGCCTTCAGCTTGGTGTCCGGCTCGAACACCACGTCCACCTCGGTCTCGCCTCCGCGAGCGTCGGTCGCGCTTCCCCGGCGGCGGTTGTAGATGACCGCTCCGGCAGCGGCGGCCGCTCCGACCACCACGGCGCCGATCGCCGCCTTCTTCCACATTCCGCCGGAGTCGAAGATGGCTCCGCCGCCTTTCTCCTCCTCGAGCAGGACCGCGGCGTCGGCATTGGCGGTCAGCCGCACCTTGCCGTTCTCGACGCCGGCGACGAGCCCGCCCGAAATATAATGGTGGTGGTGGCTGTGCGAGCCGCTGTCGAGCTTGATCATCTTGATCCGGTCGCCCTCGACCTTGTCGACGGTCCCGACATGGACTCCATCGGCGCCGATGATCTCCATATGCTCTCGAACCTGGCTGAGATCCGCCATTTGCACTTCTCCTCCATGAATGGGTTGTCGGCGCTTGAACGTGTCGGCGGCGTTATGGATGCACGGCCTGTAGCCGGCGCTCGCCCCTCTCGCCGTCCGCGCGCCGAACGGCCCGCACGGCGCGGCGAACCGGAAGGATTCCGCGGTTTTCCCCTGAAACCGATGCGCTCCCCACGCATTTTGCCGCGAATGCCCCGCTATTACTTCAACATCAGGAACGACGCCGACGTCGACGACCCGGAGGGCAAGGAGTTGCCCGACGAGGCTGCGGCGCGCGAACATGCCCTGGAATCCGCCCGCGACCTGGTCTGCGCCCACATCCACGAACATGCCGGGGTCAATCTCGATCACCGCATAGAGGTCGGTGACGCGAGTGGCAGGACCCTCTTCGCAGTCACGTTCAGGGATGCCTTCACCATCGTCAACTAACCTATCCGGTAAAAATAACTTTCCTACAGCGTACCTTTTATGTTCTACGCTGATGGATGAGCGGGACTGATTCGAACAAGCCGAAGCAAGGGCGAATGAGCGAAGCGGCGAAGGCCGGCTTCATCGCGGCTTTGCGATCCGGGCTGAGGCGCGACGACGCTGCAGCGCACGCCGGGTTCACGGCCAACGCCTTCTATTATGCGCGCCGGCGCGACCCGGTTTTCGATCTCGCCTGCGCCTGGGCGATGGACCTTTCCGCCGCCGACGAGCGCGCCGCCCGCGTCGCCGCCGACCCGCTCGCCGCAATTCCCGGCGACGTGGCCATCGCTCCGAACAGCAACCGCGCGCTCCAGGCCCGCCCGGTTCGCCGCCCGCTGTTCGACGATAGGCGCAAGCGCATCTTCCTCGATCATTTCGCTGGCACCGCCGACGCCCATGCCGCCGCCGCGGCTGCTGGCGTAGCCTATGTCACCGTCACCCAGCACCGCCGCAAGGATGCCGAGTTCGCCGCCGCCTGGGACGAAGCGCTCGCTGTCGCCTATGCCGCTCTTGAAGCGGAGGTCGTCCGCCAGCGGCTCGATGCGCAGCGCAACCTTCGCGAAGGCCTGTGCCCCACGGGCGAGATCGCAACGGAGTTCGAGCGGGTCATGAAGCTGCTCGCCCGCTACGACCGCGGCGGCGGCCGAATCGGCCTTCGCCAGGTCGGCGAGGGCCGCGAAAAACGGGCGACATTCGACGAAGCGATCGAATGGCTCGACCGCAAGCTCGAAGCGCTCGGCGTGCGCCGCAACCTGCTGCCCCCGCCTTTGGACGACGGCGTTTCATGAGCGCCCGAACCTACTCCCGGGCCGAGATCCTCGATATTCTGGACGCGCTCCTCCGGCTTCCGCGGGAGCAGCGACGGGCAATCCTCGCGGTCATGCCGCCGCCGCTCCGCCGCGCCCTTGCCGAGGAATGGTGGTGGCAGGCGCATGGCGGGCAAGCCGAGCCCGATTTCGCCCCCGACGGAGACCCGTGGCGGGTATGGGCGATCGTCGCCGGGCGCGGCTTCGGCAAGACCCGAGCCGGCGCCGAATGGGTGTGGGCTCGGGCGCGCGAGGGCCGCGACCGGCGGATCGCCCTCGTCGCAGCGACTTTGGACGAGGTCGAGCGGGTGATGATCCGCGGCGAGAGCGGCCTCCTCGCCCTCGCCCGCTGCGACGAGCGCCCGCGCTGGATCGCGAGCCGCCGCGTACTCGAATTCCCCTCCGGCGCCGAGGCCCACGCTTTCTCGGCCGAGGTCCCGGACAAGTTGCGCGGGCCCCAGCACCACCACGCCTGGTGCGACGAGCTCGCCAAGTGGCCGCACGCCGACGACACCTGGGACAATCTCATGCTCGGCTTAAGGCTTGGCGAGCATCCCCGAACCATCGTCACCACGACCCCGAAGCCGGTGCCGCTGCTCAAGCGCATCCTCGCGCTGGATTTCTGCGCGAGGACTCAAGGACGGACCGCCGACAACCCCCACCTCCCCGCCGACTTCCGGGCCGCGGTCGAAGCGATGTACGGCGGCACCCGCCTTGGCCGCCAGGAGCTGGAGGGCGAGCTCCTCGAGGATTTCGAAGGCGCGCTGTGGACCCGCGCGCTGATCGAGAAGGCGCGAGGGATTCCCCTCCCTGAAAGGGAGGGGCTAGGGGTGGGTGCGAGCGCAGCGAGCCCTTGCCTCGGCGCCGGAAGCCCCTCGGCGGCCTCGAGCCCCCGCGCGCCGGGGCGCCCCCCCCCCCCCC
>JAEZHP010000065.1 GCA_023416515.1 Pseudomonadota bacterium
TGGCGCACATCGGTGTTCCCGCTCAACAGCGGCGGCTACCTCCTGCCGGTGAAGGCGGAGGTCCGGCGCAAAGCGAACCTCGCGGCCGGGGACGAAGTCGCGGTCAAGCTAGAGCTATTGTAGGTCCGGCGCCTTCGCGGAACGCCTAGTCTGCACTACTTAGCGTTGCCGCCGTGGCTGCATATTCATGCGCCATGCTGGCGAGGATCGCGGAGGCATGCGCGTCGGTCGTCGCGCGGGCGAGCCGTCGGCAGCGCGCCGCCTGTCCGGCGAGATCCTGCGCTTGCTCCTGCGTTACATCGACGAGCAGGTTGACCGCGCCGGCGAACCTCCCGTTCTCGAAAATCGGGGTGGGATAGGGGCGGAAGGCTCGGCGGGTTCCGTCGGGCCGCATGGCGATAGCGACTTTGCCTCGGATTTCCCTTTTTGTCCTGACGGCCTCGGCCATCGGGCAACGGTCGTGGGGAAGCGGCTCGCCTTCCACCGTGTACAGCTTCCAGGTCACACACCATCGGTCCGAGCCAAGCTCGGGCGTGCGCCCTGCGAAATCCACGCATGCCTGGTTCCAGTAGGTGACCTGCCCGTCGGCATCGGTCGTGTAGACCGGCACCGGCACCCTATCGAGCACGGCTTTCCAGTCGTTCCCCGTCTCGAGGGCGTCGAGAGCGCTGTCCAAAATTTCCTGTGGCTGCGGCTGAGCGAGCATCGAGCGTCGACAATCTCGGTATAATCCAGGTTAGCCCGACAACCAGCCTGAGCGGCATCGGTTCCCGCGATTCACGGTAAAACGCCAAGACGTCATCTCGTGTGTCGGCCCGGCAACAGTTCGACCGCAAGATGGCCGATTCCGTCGGGCTCGCGCCTACCGCAGGCGTTTGACGAGCAGGCGGCCGTCGGTGCCGCTCTTCACGTCGAAATTGGGAATTGCGCGGAGGAGGTCGGAAAGACGGGTATAGCCGTAGTTGCGCGTCGCGAAGCTCGACACGGCCTTGGCACGCTGACCGAGCTCGGACAGCGTCGTGTATCCGTCCTCGTCGCGTTCGGAGGCCTTGTAGGCGTGGCCCAGGAGCTCCAGCAGCCCTTCGTCGACCGGCCGCTCCGCCACCTCCCGCTCGGTCTGCCCCTCGACCGGCTGATTGGCGACCAGCGCGGCGACGTCGAAGAAGCGGCTGCAGGCCTGCCGGAAGCCAAGCGGAGTCTTCGCTGTTCCGAACCCATATACCGGGAGGCCGTCCTCCCGGATCCGCTGCGCGAGCGGAAGGAAGTCGCTGTCCGACGACATGATTCCGAAACCGTCGACGTTCCCGCGATAGAGAAGGTCCATCGCGTCGATCGTCATGCGCATGTCGGTGGCGCTCTTGCCCTTCACGACATCGAACTGCTGCATCGGTACGATCGAGTGGATGCCGCTGAGGTCACCCCAGCCCTTGAGGCTGGCCTTCGCCCAATTGCCGTAGGCCCTCCGGATATTGATCGCCCCGAGCTCGCCCAGCACCAGAAGCACCTCGTCGAGGTGTTCGGGGGACGCATTGTCGGCGTCGATCAGCAAGGCGATGTTCTTGTCGCCCCCATTGCTGTTGCTGCTGCTCATCGTACGCGACTCCATGGCCGATTCCCGCTGCATCTACCGCAGCGTCGCGGAATGACCACAGCTTGGCGCGCCCGTCTCGCGGACATTAACGCCAGATGATCGATGCGGGAACGAAACGCCTGTTTATGCACTGATGCTGCATCGGGAGTTCCGGGGAAGCGTTTGGAGGATTTGAGCGATGAAGAAACTTGCGATTGCGGCGGTGGTCGGAAGCCTTGCAGTGACCGGCTGCGCGACCAATCCGTACGGCTATAACCCGTACGGCTACAACGACCCCTATTACAACAACGGCTATAACAATGGTGCGCTCGGAAGCACTGCAACCGGCGCCGCGGCAGGCGCTGCAACGGGAGCGATCGCCGGTGCCATCATCCCGGGCGTCAGCACCACCGAAGGCGCTATCGCGGGCGCGATCCTGGGCGGCGTGCTCGGCGCTGTCGTGAACGGCCGCCAATATTATCGCGACACCCGCGGCTATTGCTATTACGTCGACCAGTACGGTCAGCCGCACTACAACTATAACGTTCGTTGCTAGTTAGTTAGTCGCTACCGTTCAGACGGGGCGGAAGGTTTCTTCCGCCTCGTCTAACAGGTAGAGCTTTCCCTCCGCGATGGCGAAATGCGTGCCGTGAAGCGCCAGCTTCCCGGCCATTTCGCGTTCGGCGATCCAGGGAAAGGTGCGCAGGTTCGCGAGGCTGAGTTTCACGGCCTCCCATTCCATTTCGAGCACGGCCTGGGGATCGATTCCATGATGATGCGCCCGGACCTTGTCGCGCGCGGAATGCAGCATTGACACCCAGTTGGAGATAAAGCGGCCTTCACCCGACGGGGCATCGTCGAACTGGCCCGTCAGCGCCGCCGCACAACCGCCGCAAGATCCGTGGCCCATGACGACGATTTCCTCGACCTCCAGCTGCGTAACGGCGAACTCGAGCGCGGCCGAGACGCCGTGGTAGCCTCCCGACGTCTCGAACGGCGGAGCCAGAGCGGCAACGTTGCGGACCACGAATATCTCGCCGGGACGGGTATCGAAGATTTGGGCCGGGTCACTGCGGCTGTCGGCGCACGCGATGACCATCACCTTCGGGCTCTGCCCCTCCGCCAGCTCCGACCATCGTTCGCGCTCGCGCGGCCACTGCGTGTCGCGAAAGCGGCGGTACCCTTCGATCAGTCGCGTAAGTCTCGGCATGGCCGTCCAGCTAGAAGCCCCGCGCGGGGGTGGCAAGCAGCGGGCGGCATCGCTATCTGGCCGTCATGAACGCTCCCGCCGCCGTCCCGCCAAAGCAGCGCAAGCCCGACTGGATCCGGGTCAAGGCGCCGACGAGCCCCGGCTATCACGCGACGCGGCGGCTGATGCGCGACCTCAACCTCGCCACGGTTTGCGAGGAAGCGGCCTGCCCGAACATCGGCGAATGCTGGACGAAGAAGCACGCGACCGTGATGATCCTCGGGGACACCTGCACCCGCGCCTGCGCCTTCTGCAATGTCAAGACGGGCATGCCGCGTACGGTCGACCCGCTGGAGCCTGAGCATGTCGCCACGGCGGCCGCGGAGCTCGGCCTCGAGCATATCGTGGTCACGTCGGTCGACCGCGACGACCTCCCCGACGGCGGCGCATCGCATTTCGTCAAGGTGATCGAAGCGCTTCGGCGGACCAGCCCGGGCACGACCATCGAGATCCTGACTCCCGATTTTCGGAACAAGGCGGAAAGCGCTGTCGACGCGATCGTCGCGGCCGGTCCGGATGTCTACAACCACAATCTCGAAACCGTGCCGCGGCTCTATCCCACGATCCGCCCGGGCGCGCGCTATTATGCTTCGCTGCGGCTCCTCGAGAGCGTGAAGCGCAAGGCTCCGCACATTTTCACCAAGTCCGGGCTGATGGTAGGGCTCGGCGAGCAGAGGCTCGAGGTCCACCAGGTCATGGACGACATGCGATCGGCCGGCGTCGATTTCCTGACGATGGGCCAATATCTGCAGCCGACGCCGCGCCACGCGACGGTCGAGGAGTTCGTCACTCCGCAGGCTTTCGACGCTTATGCCGCGATCGCCCGGGCGAAAGGTTTCCTCCTGGTAGCCGCTTCGCCGCTCACCCGGTCCAGCTACCACGCCGGAGACGATTTCAAGAAAATGCAGCTCGCAAGGACCACTCAGCTGGAGCGGGCGAAGGGCTGATGCCCAGGCACAGCGAGACCCGCCACCTCCCGTACACGCCCGAACAGCTGTTCGACCTGGTTGCCGACGTCGGCAGCTATGACGAGTTCCTGCCGTGGGTGGTCGCGGTGCGGATCCGCTCCTCCAGCGACACGGAAACCGTTGCAGACCTGGTCGTGGGCTTCAGCGCGTTCAAGGAGCGCTTCACGAGCCGCGTCACGAAGGAGCGGCCTCACCGGATCTGCGTGGACTATGTCGAGGGGCCCTTGAAGTTCCTCCATAACGAATGGAGGTTCGAGCGCGCGCCGGACGGCGGGACGAACGTCTTTTTTTCGGTCGATTTCGCGTTTCGCTCGCGACTGTTCGAAACCCTTGCCGGACAGATGTTCGACCGTGCGCTACGGCGGATGACGGGAGCATTCGAGCAGCGCGCCGCGGCGCTCTACGGCATCAGCAAATCGAGCGCGCAGAGCGCCGCCTGAAGCCGGACGCCAGCACGGCCGTCGGCATCGAAATGCTTCTGGTCGGCGACGATCTCCGACGGGTCGGCGCCGCGCTCCGCCCTTGCAAAAACAACGGTGCCAACGGGCTTGGTCGGCGTTCCGCCCCCCGGTCCGGCAATCCCCGTAATGGCTACGGCCACATCCGCTTTCGACGCCGCCAGAGCGCCGCGCGCCATCGCCCAGGCGGTCGCGACGCTGACGGCGCCGAACGTCTCCACTACGTCCTCGCTCACGCCGAGCTCGTCGATTTTCGCCGCGTTGGAATAGGTGACGTAGCCGGCTTCGAAGATCTCCGATGAGCCTGGAATCTCGGTGATCGCCGCGCAGACGAGGCCGCCCGTGCAGCTTTCGGCGACGGCAATGCGGCGACCGAGCTCACGATTCGCCGTGACGACGGCCTTTGCCTTGTCGTACAGGTCCTGCGGGAGAAGCCGCTCGGTCATCGAGGGCTCTCCAGCCGGATGCTCGCGACCGCCTGCGCCGCAATGCCTTCGCGGCGGCCAGTGAACCCCAGCGACTCCGTCGTCGTGGCCTTGATGCTGACCTGCTCCTCCATGACGCCGATCGCGCGCGCGACCGATTGCCGCATAGCCAAGCGATGGGGTCCCACTTTCGGTTCCTCGCAAATGACCGTGCAATCGACATGATCGATGATCCCGCCGCGTTCCCTGATCAATGCGGCCGCATGGGCAGCGAAACGGTCGGAGGATGCGCCTTTCCACTGCGGCTGCGACGGCGGGAAATGCTCGCCGATGTCGCCGAGCCCCGCGGCTCCGAGCAGCGCGTCAGTGATCGCGTGCAGCACGACGTCGGCGTCGCTGTGGCCGACGAGGCCACGGCCATGCGGGATGGCGACCCCGCCCATCATGATGGGGCCTTCACCGCCGAATGCGTGGACGTCGAAGCCGAGTCCGGTGCGCGGCGTAAGTCGCGACGCGAGCCATTCTTCGGCACGGCGAAAATCGTCGGTCGTCGTGATCTTCTCCAGCGCGGAGTCTCCCGCCACCGCCGCGACGCTGAGGCCCGCCGCGTTCGCAACAGTCGTTTCGTCGGTCGGAGCGGGACCGCTCCAGCTTTCATAGGCACGCCGAAGCTTCGCCAGGCGAAAGGCTTGAGGCGTCTGGACCCGAACGATGCCCGCCCGTTCGACGGGCTCCTCGAGGCGGTCCGACGCACGAGCGAGCGTGTCGCCTACGGGCATGACCGGCGCCGCGCCGTCGAAGAATTCGAGCGGCGCGAGCAGGCGATCGATCACTTGCCGAGGACAGAAGGGCCGTGCCGCATCGTGCACCAGCACGGCATCCGCATCGATCTGCGCGAGGCCCGCGCGCACCGAATCGGCACGCTCGCCGCCGCCCTGAATCAGCTCGCCGACATCGATGCCCGAGAGCGCTTCGCTGGCAAGCGGCTGTTGCCCGGCGCCTACGACCACGCGCACGTCAGACACTGCGGGATGTGACGCCAGCGCCTCGACCGCGCGGCGAAGCACCGACTTGCCGCCAATCGGCCGATATTGCTTTGGGATTCCGCCGCCGAGACGCTCGCCTTTTCCGGCCGCGACGATGAGGGCGGTGGTGGTCACGGCCGCGAGGTCTAAGGCCCGTTACCTTGTCCGCCAAGGGCCGTTCCACTATCTGCCGCCGACCAATGAGCAGATTGATGCCCATAGACATCGGCCCGGTCCGCATCGACGCACCAGTCATCCTGGCGCCGATGACGGGTGTCACCGACCTGCCGTTCCGGCGGGCCGTGAAGCGTTACGGCGCGGGCCTGACCGTCAGCGAGATGATCGCCAGCCAGGCGATGATCCGCGAGACCCGGCAATCGCTGCAGAAGGCGCTGTGGGATCCGTCGGAACAGCCGGTCTCGCTCCAGCTCGCCGGTTGCGAGCCGAACGTCATGGCGGAAGCCGCCCGCCTCAATGAGCAACGCGGCGCGGCGATCATCGACATCAACATGGGTTGCCCGGTCAAGAAGGTCGTCAACGGCTGGGCAGGCTCGGCACTGATGCGCGACCTCAAGACGGCTGCGGCCATCATCGAGGCGACGGTGAAGGCCGTGAGCGTGCCCGTCACGCTGAAAACGCGCATGGGCTGGGACCATTCAGCCCTCAACGCGCCCGAGCTCGCGAGGATCGCCGAGGACCTCGGGGTGAAGATGATCACGATCCACGGTCGCACGCGTTGCCAGATGTACAAGGGCGAGGCCGACTGGGCGTTCGTGAGGAAGGTCAAGGCGGCTGTCTCAATCCCCGTCATCGTCAACGGCGACATCTGCTCGGTGCAGGACGCCCGCCAAGCCCTCGCGCAATCGGGCGCCGACGGCGTCATGATCGGCCGCGGCGCCTACGGACGGCCGTGGCTGCTTGCCGAGACGAGGGCCGAGCTCGTCGACGGAGCAACCTGGACCGCGCCTTCGCTCGACGAGCAACTCGAGGTCATGCTCACACAGTATGACGAGATGCTGTCGCTGTACGGAGCACACACGGGCGTCAATCTCGCCCGCAAGCATATCGGCTGGTACACGAAGGGACTTCCCGGCTCGGCCGAGCTTCGCAACCGCGTGAACCAGCTGGACGATCCAGCGGTTGTCATTTCGGCGCTGCGCGAGTTCTATGCTCCCTGGCTGGCGCGCGCCGCGGCCTAGCTGCAACCAAGGAGGTCCAAGTGCAGGCCTGCCCGAAGCTTCTTTCCGCTCTTGCAGCAATCGCCCTCGCGACGCCGGCAGCGGCGCAAGCTCCTGACGCCATGTCCGCACGGCTTCTCGCCGCGCACAATGCCGAGCGGGCGAGGGTGGGCGTACCGCCGCTGCAGTGGGACCCGGCGCTGGCTGCCGCAGCATTGTCCTATGGCCCCGCGATTTCGGCTCTTGGTCGGCTGGAGCACTCGCCGAAGGAAACGCGTCCGGGCCAACGCGAGAATTTGTGGATGGGCACGACCGGCGCCTTCTCGCCGGAGCAGATGGTCGCGACCTGGACCGGCGAACGTCGCTTCTTCCGCCCGGGCATTTTCCCAAACGTCAGCACGACGGGCAATTGGCTCGACATTTCGCACTATACGACGCTGATCTGGCGAACGACGACGAGGGTGGGATGCGCGATCTACCGTACGCGCAGCTGGGATTATTTGATCTGCCGCTACTCACCGCCGGGCAACGTCGACGGCAGGTTCGTCCCCTGATCAGGCGCTGGCGCGCCGACGAGTTCAGCGGCTAAGGCCGTTCAGGACAGACCGGGGGCGCGAATGGCAATTCCTTCAATATTGCGCGGACTGCGCTTGCCGGTGATTGGCGCGCCGCTCTTCATCATCTCGAACCCGAAGCTGGTCATCGCCCAGTGCACGGCCGGCATCGTCGGCAGCTTTCCCGCGCTGAACGCGCGCCCGGCATCGCAGCTCGACGAATGGCTGCACGAGATCACCGAAGCGATTGCCGCGCACGATCGCGATCATCCGGAGCAACGCGCCGCGCCCTTCGCGGTGAACCAGATAGTCCATCGCTCCAACGACCGCTTCGAGGCGGACATGGCGGTATGCGAGAAGTGGAAGGTGCCGATCGTCATCACCTCGCTTGGCGCGCGCGAGGAGCTGAATCGCGCGGTCCATGGCTGGGGCGGTGTGACGCTCCACGACATCATCGACGACCGCTTTGCCCGCAAAGCCTTCGAAAAAGGCGCCGATGGCCTGATCGCGGTCGCGGCGGGGGCGGGGGGTCATGCCGGGCGCTGGTCGCCGTTCGCCCTGGTCCAGGAAATCCGGGCCTGGTTCGACGGCCCGCTCATCCTGTCGGGCTCGATCGCCACGGGCTCGGCGGTGCTCGCCGCGCAAGCCATGGGCGCCGATTTCGCTTATGTCGGCTCACCCTTCATCGCGACGCCGGAGGCGC
>JAEZHP010000066.1 GCA_023416515.1 Pseudomonadota bacterium
TGGCGCACATCGGTGTTCCCGCTCAACAGCGGCGGCTACCTCCTGCCGGTGAAGGCGGAGGTCCGGCGCAAAGCGAACCTCGCGGCCGGGGACGAAGTCGCGGTCAAGCTAGAGCTATTGTAGGTCCAGCGCCTTCGCGGGGCGCCTAGTCTGCGGCGCTCAGCGTTGCGGCAGTGGCCGCATATTCATGCGCCATGCTGGCGAGGATCGCAGAGGCATGCACGTCCGTCGTCGCGCGGGCGAGCCTGCGGCAGCGGGCGGCCTGGCCGGCCAGTTCCTGGGCTTGCTCCTGCGTTACATCGACGAGCAGGTTGACCGCGCCGGCGAACCTGCCGTTCTCGAAAATTGGGGTGGGATAGGGGCGAAAGGCTCGGCGGGTCCCGTCGGGGCGGATCGCGATGGCGACCTTGCCTCGGACTTCCTTCCTCGTCCTGACGGCCTCGGCCATCGGGCAACGGTCGTGTGGAAGCGGCTCGCCTTCCACGGTGTGAAGCTTCCAGGTCACGCACCATCGGTCCGAGCCAAGCTCCGGCGTGCGCCCGGCAAAATCCACGCACGCCTGGTTCCAGTAGGTGACCTGCCCGTCAGCGTCGGTCGTGTAAACGGGCACCGGGACCCTATCGAGCAGGGCTTTCCAGTCGTTCCCCGTCTCGAGGGCATCGAGAGCGCTGTCCAAAATTTCCTGTGGCTGCGGCTGAGCGAGCATCGAACTTCGACAATCTCGGTATAATCCAGGTTAGCCCGTCAACCAGCCTGAGCGGCATCGGTTCCGGCGATTCTCGGGAAAACGCCAAGACGTCGTTTTGCTGTGTCGGCCCGGCAACAGTTGGACCGCGAGAGGCGTGATGCGGTCGGGCTCGCGCCTAGCGCAGACGCTTGACCAGCAAGCGGCCGTCGGCGCCGCCCTTCACATCGAAATTGGGAATTGCGCGGAGGAGGTCGGAAAGGCGGGTGTAGCCGTAGTTGCGGGTCGCGAAGCTCGACACCGCCTTGGCGCGCTGACCGAGTTCGGACAGCGTCGTATATCCATCCTCGTCGCGTTCTGAGGCCTTGTAGGCGTGTCCCAGGAGCTCCAGCAGCCCTTCATCGACGGGCCGCTCCGCCACCTCGCGCTCGCTCTGCCCCTCTACCGGCTGATTGGCGACCAGCGCCGCGACATCGAAGAAGCGGCTGCAGGCCTGCCGGAAGCCCAGCGGAGTCTTCGCTGTTCCGAAGCCATAGACGGGGAGGCCGTCCTCTCGGATCCGCTGGGCGAGCGGAAGGAAGTCACTGTCCGACGACATGATCCCGAACCCGTCGACGTTCCCGCGATAGAGCAAATCCATCGCATCGATCGTCATGCGCATGTCGGTGGCGCTCTTGCCCTTCACGACATCGAACTGCTGCATCGGCACGATGGAGTGGATGCCGCTCAAGTCACCCCAGCCCTTGAGGCTCGCCTTCGCCCAATTGCCGTACGCCCGCCGGATATTGATCGCGCCCAGCTCGCCGAGCACCAGAAGCACCTCGTCGAGGTGTTCGGGAGACGCATTATCGGCGTCGATCAGCAGGGCGATGTTCTTGTCGCCGCCGTTGCTGTTGCTGCTGCTCATTCTCCGCGACTCCATGGGCGATTCCCGCTGCATCTACCGCAGCGTCGCGGAATGACCACAGCTTGGCGCGCCCGCTCCGCCGAGATTAACGCCAGATGATCGATGCGGGAACGAAACGCCCGTTGATGCACTGATGCCGCATCGGGAATTCCGGGGAGCGTTTGGAGGATTTGAGCGATGAAGAAACTTGCGATTGCGGCGGTGGTCGGAAGCCTTGCAGTGACCGGCTGCGCGACCAACCCGTACGGCTATAATCCGTACGGCTACAACGACCCCTATTACAACAACGGCTATAACAATGGAGCGCTCGGGAGCACTGCGACCGGCGCCGCGGCAGGCGCTGCAACCGGCGCCATCGCCGGTGCCATCATCCCGGGCGTCAGCACCACCGAAGGTGCGATCGCCGGCGCGATCCTGGGTGGCGTGCTCGGCGCGGTTGTGAATGGCCGCCAATATTACCGCGACACCCGCGGCTATTGCTATTACGTCGACCAATACGGTCAGCCGCACTACAATTATAACGTTCGTTGCTAGTTGGTTAGTCGCTACTGTTTAGACGGGGCGGAAGGTTTCTTCCGCCTCGTCCAACAGGTAGAGCTTTCCCTCCGCGATCGCGAAATGTGTGCCGTGAAGCGCCAGCTTCCCGGCTTTTTCCCGTTCGGCGATCCACGGGAAGGTGCGCAGGTTCGCAAGGCTGAGCTTCACGGCCTCCCACTCCATCTCTAGCACCGCGTGGGGATCGCTTGTGTGATGATGCGCCCGGACCCTGTCGCGAGCGGGATGCAGCATTGACACCCAATTGGCGATGAAGCGGCCTTCACCCGACGGGGCATCGTCGAACTGGCCCGTCAGCGCCGCCGCACATCCGCCGCAAGATCCGTGGCCCATGACGACGATTTCCTCGACCTCCAGCTGCGTAACCGCGAACTCGAGCGCGGCCGAGACGCCATGGTAGCCACCAGCCGTCTCGAACGGCGGTGCCAGGGCCGCGACGTTGCGGACCACGAAGATCTCGCCCGGTCGTGTGTCGAAGATTTGCGCTGGGTCGCTGCGGCTGTCGGCGCAGGCGATGACCATCACCTTTGGGCTCTGTCCCTCCGCCAGCTCGGACCATCGTTCGCGCTCGCGCCGCCACTGCGTGTCACGAAAGCGGCGGTACCCGTCGATCAGTCGCGTAAGTCTCGGCATGGGTGTCCAGCTAGAAGCCCGGCGCGGGGGTGGCAAGCAGCGGGCGGCATCGCTATCTGGCCGTCATGAACGCCCCCGCCGCCGTCCCGCCAAAGCAGCGCAAGCCCGACTGGATACGGGTCAAGGCGCCCACGAGCCCGGGCTACCATGCGACGCGGCGGCTGATGCGCGAGCTCAACCTCGCCACCGTGTGCGAGGAAGCGGCTTGCCCGAACATCGGCGAATGCTGGACGAAGAAGCACGCGACGGTGATGATCCTCGGGGACACCTGCACGCGCGCATGCGCATTCTGCAACGTCAAGACGGGCATGCCGCGAGCCGTCGACCCGCTCGAGCCGGAGCATGTCGCGACGGCGGCCGCGGAGCTCGGCCTCGAGCATATCGTTGTCACATCGGTCGACCGTGACGACCTGCCCGACGGGGGCGCATCGCAATTCGTCAGGGTGATCGAAGCGCTTCGCCGCACCACGCCGGGCACCACCATCGAGATCCTGACGCCGGACTTCCGCAACAAGGCGGAAAGCGCGGTCGACGCGATCGTTGCCGCCGGTCCGGACGTCTACAACCACAATTTGGAAACCGTGCCGCGGCTCTATCCCACGATCCGTCCGGGCGCGCGCTACTATGCTTCGCTGCGGCTCCTCGAGAGCGTGAAGCGCAAAGCTCCGCACATCTTCACCAAGTCCGGGTTGATGGTCGGTCTCGGGGAGCAGCGGCTCGAGGTCCACCAGGTCATGGACGACATGCGATCGGCCGGCGTCGATTTCCTGACGATGGGCCAGTATCTGCAGCCGACGCCGCGCCACGCGACGGTCGAGGAGTTCGTCACGCCGCAGGCTTTCGACGCTTATGCCGCAATCGCACGCGCGAAAGGTTTCCTTCTGGTAGCCGCTTCGCCGCTGACCCGGTCCAGCTACCACGCCGGAGACGATTTCAAGAAAATGCAACTCGCAAGGACCGCTCAGCTGGAGCGGGCGAAGGGCTGATGCCTCGGCACAGCGAGACCCGCCACCTTCCGTACACGCCCGAACAGCTGTTCGACCTGGTGGCCGACGTGGGCAGCTATGACGAGTTCCTGCCTTGGGTGGTCGCCGTGCGGATCCGCTCCTCCAGCGATACGGAAACCGTTGCAGACCTCGTCGTGGGCTTCAGCGCATTCAAGGAGCGCTTCACGAGCCGTGTCACCAAGGAGCGGCCGCGACGCATCTGCGTCGACTATGTGGAGGGGCCCCTGAAGTTCCTGCACAACGAATGGAGGTTCGAGCGCGCGCTGGACGGCGGAACGAACGTCTTTTTCTCGGTCGATTTTGCCTTTCGCTCGCGGCTGTTCGAAACGCTTGCAGGGCAGATGTTCGATCGTGCGCTGCGGCGGATGACAGGAGCATTCGAGGAGCGCGCCGCCGCGCTCTACGGCATCAGCAAATCGAGCGCGCAGAGCGCCGCCTGAAGCCGTACGCCGGCACGGCCGTCGGCATCGAAATGCTTCTGGTCGGCGACGATCTCCGACGGGTCTGCGCCTCGCTCGGCCCTCGCAAAGACGACCGTGCCGACGGGTTTGGTGGGCGTTCCGCCACCCGGCCCGGCAATCCCCGTAATGGCTACGGCCACATCCGCCTTCGACGCCGCCAGAGCGCCCCGCGCCATTGCCCAGGCCGTCGCGACGCTGACGGCGCCGAACGTCTCGACCACGTCCTCGCTTACCCCGAGCTCGTCGATTTTCGCCGCGTTTGAGTAGGTGACATAGCCGGCTTCGAAGATCTCCGATGAGCCTGGAATCTCGGTGATCGCGGCGCAGACGAGGCCCCCCGTGCAGCTTTCGGCGACGGCAATGCGGCGGCCGATCTCACGGTTCGCCGTGACGACGGCCTTTGCCTTTTCGTACAGGTCCTGCGGGAGAAGCCGCTCGCTCATCGCGGGCTCTCGAGCCGGATGCTCGCGACCGCCTGCGCCGCGATGCCTTCGCGGCGGCCGGTAAACCCAAGGGTCTCGGTCGTCGTCGCCTTGATGCTGACCTGCTCCTCCCTGAGCCCGATGGCCCTCGCCACGGATTTCCGCATAGCCAAGCGATGCGGTCCTACTTTCGGTTCCTCGCAAATGACGGTGCAATCAACATGATCGATGATCCCGCCGCGACCCCGCACCAAGCCGGCGGCATGCGCTGCGAAATGCTCCGACGAAGCACCTTTCCACCGGGAGTCTGACGGCGGGAAATGCTCGCCGATGTCGCCAAGCCCTGCGGCTCCGAGTAGTGCGTCGGTGATCGCGTGCAGCACGACGTCGGCGTCGCTGTGGCCGACAAGACCGCGGTGGTACGGGACGGCGACGCCGCCCATCATGATCGGGCCTTCACCGCCGAATGCGTGGACGTCGAAGCCGAGTCCGGTGCGCGGCACGAGGCGCGACGCGAGCCATTCTTCGGCACGGCGAAAATCTTCGGCCGTCGTGATCTTCTCCAGCGCGGAGTCTCCCGCCACCGCCGCGACTTTCAGACCGGCCGCGTTCGCAACAGTCGTTTCGTCGGTCGGAGCGGGACCGCTCCAGCTTTCATACGCACGCCGAAGCTCCGACAAACGAAAGGCCTGAGGCGTCTGGACCCGCACCATGCCCGCGCGTTCGACGGGCCCCTCGAGGCGGTCCGATGCACGCGCGAGCGTGTCGCCTACGGGCACCACAGGGGCCGCGCCGTCGAAGAATTCGAGCGGCGGAAGCAGCCGATCGATCACTTGCCGAGGACAGAAGGGCCGTGCCGCATCGTGGACCAGGACGGCATCCGCATCGATTTGCGCAAGGCCCGCGCGCACCGAATCGGCACGCTCGGCGCCGCCATGGATCAGCTCACCGACATCGATGCCCGAGAGCGCTTCGCTGGCGAGCCGCTCTTGCCCGGCGCCGACGACCACACGCACGTCACATACTGCGGGGTGCGACGCCACCGCCTCGATCGCGCGGCGAAGCACGGACTTGCCGCCAATCGGCCGATATTGCTTTGGGATTCCGCCGCCGACACGCTCGCCTCTTCCGGCGGCGACGATGAGGGCGGTCGTGGTCACGGCCGCGGGGTCTAGGGCGCGTTAGCTTGTCCGCCAAGGGCCGTTCCACTATCTGCCGCCAACCAATGAGCAGATTGATGCCCATAGACATCGGCCCGGTCCGGATCGACGCGCCAGTCATCCTGGCGCCGATGACGGGCGTCACCGACCTGCCGTTCCGGCGCGCCGTGAAACGCTACGGCGCCGGGCTGACCGTCAGCGAGATGATCGCGAGCCAGGCAATGATCCGCGAGACCCGGCAATCGCTGCAGAAGGCGTTGTGGGATCCGTCGGAACAGCCGGTTTCGCTTCAACTCGCGGGTTGCGAGCCGGCGGTGATGGCTGAGGCTGCACGGCTGAACGAGCAGCGCGGCGCGGCGATCATCGACATCAACATGGGCTGCCCGGTGAAGAAGGTGGTCAACGGCTGGGCGGGCTCCGCACTGATGCGGGACCTCAAGACGGCCGCAGCGATCATCGAGGCGACGGTGAAGGCCGTGAGCGTGCCGGTGACGCTTAAGACGCGGATGGGCTGGGACCACTCGGCCCTCAATGCCCCGGAACTCGCGAGAATTGCCGAGGACCTTGGGGTGAAGATGATCACCATCCACGGCCGCACGCGTTGCCAAATGTATAAGGGCGAGGCTGACTGGGCGTTCGTGAAGAAGGTCAAGAGCGCGGTCTCGATCCCAGTCATCGTCAACGGCGACATCTGCTCGGTGCAGGATGCCCGCCATGCGCTCGCGCAATCGGGCGCGGACGGAGTCATGATCGGGCGCGGGGCGTACGGACGGCCGTGGCTGCTTGCCGAGACGATCGCCGAGCTGGTCGACGGAGCGACCTGGACGTCCCCCTCGCTCGACGAGCAGCTCGAAGTCATGCTCAGCCAGTATGACGAGATGCTGTCGCTCTATGGACGTCACACGGGCGTGAACCTCGCCCGCAAGCATATCGGCTGGTACACGAAGGGACTTCCGGGCTCCGCCGAGCTTCGCAATCGCGTGAACCAGTTGGACGATCCGGGCCTTGTGATTTCGACGCTGCGCGAGTTCTATGCTCCCTGGCTGGCGCGCGCCGCCGCCTAGTTGCAACTCGCGCGAGGAGGTCCAAGTGCAGGCTTGCCCCAAGCTTCTTTTCGCCCTTGCAGCAATCGCCGTTGCAACGCCGGCGGCCGCGCAAGCTCCCGACGCCATGTCTGCACGGCTTCTCGCGGCGCACAACGCGGAGCGCGCGCGGGTGGGCGTGCCGCCGCTGCAATGGGACCCGGCGCTGGCTGCCGCAGCACTGTCGTACGGCCCCGCGATCTCCGCTCTAGGTCGGCTAGAGCACTCGCCAAAGCAAACGCGCCCGGGTCAGCGCGAGAATTTGTGGATGGGCACGACCGGCGCATTCTCGCCGGAGCAGATGGTGGCGACCTGGACCGGCGAACGACGCTTCTTCCGACCGGGCATTTTCCCGAACGTGAGCACGACGGGCAATTGGCTCGACATTTCGCACTATACGACGCTGATCTGGCGAACCACGACGAGGGTGGGTTGCGCGATCTATCGTACGCGCAGCTGGGATTATCTGATCTGCCGTTACTCGCCGCCGGGCAACGTTGACGGCAGGTTCGTCCCCTGATCGGACGCTGGCGCGCCGATGACCTGAACGGCTAAGGCCATTAAGGACAGACCGGGGGGCGAATGGCAATTCCTTCAATATTGCGCGGATTGCGCTTGCCGGTGATTGGCGCGCCGCTCTTCATCATCTCCAACCCCAAGCTGGTCATTGCCCAGTGCACCGCGGGCATCGTCGGCAGTTTTCCGGCGCTGAACGCGCGCCCGGCATCCCAGCTCGACGAATGGCTGCACGAGATCACAGAGGCGCTTGCCCGCCACGATCGCGATCATCCGGAGCAGCCCGCCGCACCCTTCGCCGTGAACCAGATCGTCCATCGGTCCAACGACCGCTTCGAAAGCGACATGGCCGTGTGCGAGAAATGGAAGGTGCCGATCGTCATCACGTCGCTCGGCGCGCGTGAGGAGCTGAATCGAGCAGTCCATGGGTGGGGCGGGCTGACGCTTCACGACATCATCGACGACCGTTTCGCCCGCAAAGCCTTCGAAAAAGGTGCGGACGGCCTGATAGCGGTCGCCGCCGGAGCCGGGGGCCATGCCGGGCGCTGGTCACCGTTCGCCCTGGTGCAGGAGATCCGCGCCTGGTTCGACGGCCCGCTCATCCTGTCGGGCTCGATCGCCACGGGCTCGGCGGTGCTCGCCGCGCAAGCCATGGGCGCCGATTTCGCTTATGTCGGCTCACCCTTCATCGCGACGCCGGAGGCGC
>JAEZHP010000083.1 GCA_023416515.1 Pseudomonadota bacterium
TAAGGAAGGCAGCAGGCGCGCAAATTTCCCAATGCTCATCGAGCGAGGAAGTGACGATCAATAATAATGTGTGGCGCATTTGCGCTATGCAATTACAATGAGTAAAATGTACAAGCGTTTTCCATGATCAATTGGAGGGCAAGTCTGGTGCCAGCAGCCGCGGTAATTCCAGCTCCAATAGGATATATCAAAGTTGTTGCAGTTGAAAAGCTCGTAGTCGTATTTGTGGTGGGTAGAAGCCAGGGTTCCTGTGGTGAACGCGAAAGCGTTTACCCAGCTTTGGCCGCCTGCCATTTTGTGGACAAAAGCAAGGCTTGCGCGCGGCTTCACTGCTCGTCGCGAGCCAGGCTCCACTCCGTCACTGAGAGCAAATTGGAGTGCTCAAATCAGGCTTTATAGCTTTGAACATCTTAGCTTGGAATGACAAAGTACGACCTTTGGTTCACTTTGTTGGTTATGAACATAGAGGTAATGATAAATAGGAACAGTTGCGGGGACACTCGTACTGGAAAGTCAGAGGTGAAATTCTTGGATTTATCCACGACGAACGACTGCGAAGGCATCTGTCCAGGATGTTTTCATTGATCAAGAACGAAAGTGCGAGGATCGAAGATGATTAGATACCATCGTAGTTCGCACAGTAAACGATGCCGACTCGGGATTGGGTTCGTTTCGCAACGCGCCGTAACTGGCGCGCATTAGAAAGACCCCAGCACCGTATGTGAAAACAAAGTCTTTGGGTTCCGGGGGGAGTATGGTCGCAAGGTTGAACCTTAAAGGAATTGACGGACGGGCCCACCAGAGGTGGAGCCTGCGGTTTAATTTGACTCAACACGGGGAAACTCACCAGGTCCAGACATGAGAAGGATTGACAGTTTGAAAGCACTTTCTTGATTTCATGGTTGGTGGTGCATGGCCGTTCTTAGTTGGTGGAGTGATTTGTCTGGTTGATTCCGATAACGAACGAGACTCTCAGAGTAAACTGGCTTGTCAGCGGTAACTCGCGTTACCCTGGGCCTCTTTTCTCGACAATTCGTTTTAAACGAAAGGAAGCGGAGAGCAATAACAGGTCTGTGATGCCCCTCGATGTTCTGGGCTACACGCGCGCTACAATGACGAGTTCAACGAGTTTTTTCCTTGCCCGGAAGGGTGTGGGTAATCTTTTCAATGCTCGTCGTGATGGGGCTAGATTATTGTAATTATTAATCTTCAACGAGGAATCTCTTGTAAGTGCAGTTCATCAGACTGCGCTGAATGCGTCCCTGCCCTTTGTACACACCGCCCGTCGCACCTACCGATTGGACGATCCGGCAAGATGTTTGGAGTTGTGCTGCCCAGGACTTTCGGGTCCTTCGCTGGCGCGACAAAGCTCCTCAAACCTTATCGTCTAGAGGAAGGTGAAGTCGTAACAAGGTCTCTGTAGGTGAACCTGCGGAGGGATCATTACCACTATATTTTATGTTTTTATGAGCATGATGTTTTTTGGGTAAGGCATCATCTGCCTTGCCGAGTATCCAAATGAACATACCAATGTTGAAAAAGTATACAAATTATTGATATAACTTCAAACAACGGATGTCTTGGTTCTCGTATCGATGAAGACCGAAGCGAATTTCGATATGTAATGCGAATTGCTGGTTTCGTGAATCATCAAACTGTTGAACGCACATTGCACTTCTTCGCAAGAGAAGTATCTTTGTTTGAGTGTGAGTTGGCACTACTTGGAGGCTGAGGCTTTCAGATTGTGGGGGTATATGAGCGCCGCCACCAGCGCGCTCTCCCCTAAAGACCCAACAACAACGCGCTTGCATGGAGCGTGAATCAATGGTCCTATTACTACAACAGGAACTTTGAATTTCACAAATGCACCCAGCAACACACGCAAATACTCAACCTCACCTCAAATCAAAGAAGGCTACCGGCTGGACTGAAGCATCTTATTAAGCCGAGGAAAAGAAACTAACTAGGATTCCCCCAGTAACTGCGAGTGAAGAGGGAAAAGCTCATCATTAAAATCTCCCTAAAAAAGAGAATTGTAGTCTGTAAGTACGCTATGGCAGCTTTGATTTGGAAGGCAAGTGCTCCTGGAATGGGCCGCCAAGGAGAGTGAGAGCCTCGTACCCTTCCATAACAAAGCGTACGCCTACGATACTTAAGAGTCGAGTTGTTTGGGATTGCAGCTCTAAGTGGGTGGTAAGTTCCATCTAAAGCTAAATACGGACGAGAGACCGATAGCGAACAAGTACCGTGAGGGAAAGATGAAAAGGACCCTGAAGAGGGAGTCAAAAGAACCTGAAATTGTTTGGAGGGTAACCGTTTTTGATCAGTGTGGGGGTCCAGCGTTGTGTAGGTTTGGCAACAAACCAACATGTGCGCTGTGACATATCCCAGTTTGTGTGGATTCTTTTTAGCTTGATCAAGGTTGATAAGGGAAGGTAGGCAACATTTTGTTGCTGTTATAGCCCTTGTTATATAGCCGATCAGGCAAGGATCATAATATATAATAATGCACACGCGGATTAATCTCCTGCAGCATGATTACAATCACAGACGAAATGGTCAAAATCACCCCGTCTTGAAACACGGACCAAGGAGTGCAACGCATATGTGAGTTTTTGGGAAACAAAACACCCAAGAGCGCAAGGAAACTAAATGAGGTGGGAAGGCCCCTAATAAGGCTGGCACCATCGACCAATCCGAAGCTTCGGCAACAGATTTGAGTATGAACATATGCGCTGCGACCCGAAAGATGGTGAACTATGCCCGAGTAGGGTGAAGTCAGGGGAAACCCTGATGGAGGCTCGAAGCGGTTCTGACGTGCAAATCGATCGTCAAACTTGGGTATAGGGGCGAAAGACTAATCGAACCATCTAGTAGCTGGTTCCTCCCGAA
>JAEZHP010000149.1 GCA_023416515.1 Pseudomonadota bacterium
CCGGCGCCGACGCGTCCCACCCCTGCCCCCGTCGTGTACCAGCCTTCACGCGGGCCGCAGAACGATCCTTCAGTGCCGAGTGGTCCGACCGTTCGTGTCGCCCGCGGCAACAACGTGACGCTGGTTCCGGTCGGAGGCCGCTAAGATGCTGAAACTGAACACTTCGCGCCGCCTCAGCCTGTCGGTCGCAGCGGCGCTCGCGATGACCCTCACGGCTCCCGTGACGCCGGTCGTCGCGCAGCCGACCGTGACTCCCGCAGAGGATGTGACCCTGTCGGTCGGAACCGGCCGCCTGGTCCAGCTCAACGGTGTCATGGCCGACCTGTTCGTCGCCAACGACAATGTCGCCGATGTCCAGGTGCGCTCCAACACGTCCGTCTACATCTTCGGAAAGGCGGCGGGTCAGACCACCGTTTACGCCACCGATCGAAGCGGCCGGGTGATCTACTCGGCGTCGGTTCGGGTCGGTCAGAACCTCGGCTCGGTCGGCGAGATGCTCAATCTCGCCATGCCCGAGGCGGACATTCGCGCGACCCCGATGAGCGGCATGGTCCTGCTCACCGGCACCGTCGCCGGGCCCGAGGACGCCGAGGAGGCCCAGCGCCTCGTCCAGGCATTCGTCGGCGAAGGCACCCAGGTGCTCAGCCGCCTTCGCACCGCGACCCCGCAGCAGGTCATGCTTCAGGTCCGCATCGCCGAGGTCAGCCGCTCGCTCGTCCGCGACATCAACGCGAACCTGACCAGCCGCGACACCACAGGCGGCTTCCAGTTCGGAATCGGCCGCGGCGATCCCGGCGACATCACCTTCAACCCCACCACGGGCGCGGCCAGCCGGACCTTCAATGTGGCCGAAGGCCTGACGACGATCGCCGGGGCCGGCCGCCTCTTCGGTCTCGAGCTGCTCGGCACGCTCGACGCAAACGAGGGCAACGGTCTCGTCAACATCCTCGCGGAGCCGACGCTCACGGCATTGTCGGGCGAGACCGCCAGCTTCCTCGCCGGCGGCGAGTTCCCGATCCCGATCTCGCAATCGCTTGGTGCGGTGACCGTCGAGTACAAGCAATATGGCGTTGGCCTCGCTTTCTCGCCCATCGTTCTGGACAACGGTCGGATCTCGATGCGCGTCCGCCCGGAAGTGTCCGAGCTTTCGACTGAGGGCGCGGTTCGGATCAACGGTTTCCAGGTGCCGGCGCTGACCACCCGCCGCACCGAGACCACGGTCGAGCTCGGCTCGGGCCAGAGCATGATGATCAGCGGCTTGCTGCGCAACGTCAGCAACAGCACGATCAACCGGATGCCGTTCCTCGGCAGCCTTCCGGTCATCGGCGCCCTGTTCCGGTCCAACGGCTTCCGCCGCGCCGAGACGGAGCTTGTGATCGTGATCACTCCTTATCTGGTCCAGCCGGTCTCGGCGAACCGCATCGCGCTGCCGACGGACGGCTTCCGCACTCCGAGCAACGGCGCGAACATCTTCCTCGGCCAGAACCAGGCCGGCCGCACGGAGGCTCGTCCGGGACCGGTCGTAGGACCGCCCCAGACCGTCCGTCCCGGCATCGTGACCGGCCAGGCCGGTCCTGCGCCTGCGCAAAACACCCCCGCGGTGCAGACCGCCAGCGGATCGAACTCCGCTAGCGGCGCCCGTCCGGGCTTCGACTTCTGATCATGAGAGGATTGACGATGCGCCGCCTCACCAGCCTGACCGCCATCAGCGTCCTCGCTCTCGGCGTCGGCGCCTGTGCGAGCAGCCCCGCCGGGCAGCTCACCGCGACCAACAATCCGAGCCTCTACTCGGTTCATCAGCCGGTCGTTCAGCACACCAACTTCGTGCTCGACCTCGACGCGTCGGGGGACCAGCTTTCCCCGTCGGAGCGGGCCCGCCTCATCGGCTGGTTCGAAGGGATCGAGCTTCGCTACGGCGACCAGATCTTCGTCGAGGAGCCGCGTGACTATCCGTCGCCCGGGGCCCGTGTCGGAGTCGCCCAGGTGCTCGGCGAATATGGCATGCTGCTCCGCAACGGTTCTCCGGTCACCAACGGCAATGTCGCGCCGGGAACGGTTCGAGTGATCGCCAGCCGCGCCACCGCTTCGGTGCCCGGCTGCCCGAACTGGAACGATCCGCAACTCGTGCCGTCGTCCAACACGTCAGCCAATTACGGCTGTGCCCTGAACTCGAACCTGGCCGCGATGGTCGCCGATCCGAACGATCTCGTTCAGGGCCGCCAGGGCTCGGTGGACAGCAGTGCCCACACCGCAGCCCGCGCCGTCCGAGTCTATCGTGAACGCCAGCCGACCGGCGCCCAGCCGCTCCCGGCGACGTCGACCAGCTCCACCTCGGGAGGAAGCAACTAAGATGAACGCGCCTTTTTCAGGCCGCGCCGCGGCGCTTCGGGATCCCTTCGCCGCCTTCGTCTGCGACGACGAAACGGCCGAACAGCTTCGTCCGATCGCGGTCGAGCACGGCTGGTCGCCCGAGAAGGTCAACAAGGGCGGTCTCCGCAACGCCATCCAGACGCTCTCGGTGTCGGCGAGCCCGACCATCCTGTTCGTCGACATGTCGGAGTCGGGTGATCCCCTCAACGACATCAACGCGCTTGCAGAGGTGTGCGAGCCCGGCACGGTGGTGATCGCCGCCGGCCAGGTCAACGACGTTCGCCTTTACCGCGACCTCATCGCCAGCGGCATCCAGGAATATCTCCTGAAGCCGTTCACTCCCGATCATCTCCGCGACGCCTTCGCCAATGCGCAGCTGACCATTTCCGGTCCGCGCACGGCCGAAGCGGCGACCGACAAGCCCAACGTGATGGCGGCGGTCGTCGGAGTCCGCGGCGGAGTCGGAGCGTCCACCCTCGCGACGTCCCTGGCCTGGCTGATGGGCGACAAGGCGAGCCGCTCGACGGCTCTGCTGGACCTCGACGTGCATTTCGGCACCGGCGCTCTCAGCCTCGACCTCGAGCCTGGCCGCGGACTCACCGATGCCATCGAGAATCCGGGCCGTATCGACGGCCTGTTCATCGAGCGCGCCATGGTCCGAGCCAACGACCGGCTGTGCGTGCTGTCGGCCGAGGCCCCGATCAACCAGCCAATGCTCACCGACGGGTCGGCCTATTTCCAGCTGCAGGAAGAGATTCGCCACGCCTTCGAAGGCACGGTGATCGACTTCCCGCGCAACGTCATGGTGCAGTTCCCGCACCTGCTGACCGACGTTCAGGTCGTCGTTCTGGTCGTCGAGTTCACCCTCGCCGCCACGCGCGACACGATTCGGATTCTGTCCTGGCTCAAGGCGAACGCGCCGCAGGCCCGGGTGATCATCGCCGCCAACCGCATCGTCTCGAGCGTCCAGGAGGTGAGCCGCAAGGATTTCGAGCAGTCGATCGAGCGCAGGGTCGACGTGGTCGTGCCCTTCGATCCCAAGCCGGCCGCTCAGGCCGCCAAGCTCGGTCAGCCGTTGGTCAAGGTCGCCAAGAGCTCGCGCCTCGCCCAGTCGGTGAACCAGCTGCTCAAGCTCACCCTCGAGCAGGCGGAAGACCAAGAGGAATCGGCGGCAGCACCGGCATCAACCTCGCTTCTCGGCAAGCTCGGCAAGTTCGGCATGCAGTCGCTTGCCAAGAAACAGTCGAAAATCGCGCTGGCCAAGTCGTGATCGAGACGGGCGTGACGCGCCCGAGTCGTATGCAAGCGGGCGCCGGGCGTTCGCGCGGGAGTTGAGATGCCGGACACGACCATGCTGATCATCGGTGGCGGCGCGATCGGGCTGCTGCTCGTCCTGGGCAGCCTGTTCGCCGGGCCGTCCGCGGCCAAGTCGCAGGGCCGGCGGCTCGAGAGCGTGCGCGAGCGGCACAGCCGCTCTTCCGACGTCGCGACCCAGGCCCAGCTCAAGCGGATCATGGCCAACCGGTCGCAGACCAGCCGCGCCGAGGGCCTCGCCTCCTCTCTCATTCCCAATCCGGAGCTGCTGCGCCTGAGGCTCGAGCAGACCGGCAAGGGCTGGACCCTGCCGCAATATGTCAGCGCGTCGGTCGGCCTTGCCGTGGTTACGTTCGCCGCCTTGTTCTTTCGCGGGGCGCCGGCGATCCTGGCCCTGTTCGTCGGGCTCCTTCTCGGCGCCGGCCTTCCCCACTTCATCGTCGGGAAGCTGGTCAAGAAGCGCAGCACCAAATTCACCCAGCGCTTTCCGGACGCGATCGAGCTGATGGTGCGCGGCCTCCGCTCGGGTCTTCCGATCTCGGAGACCGTCGCCGTCGTCGGCCAGGAAATTCAGGGGCCGGTCGGCCTCGAGTTCAAGGAGGTCGCCGACAAGATGCGCATCGGCAAGACCATGGAGGCCGCCCTCCAGGACACCGCCGATCGCCTGAAGACGCCCGAATTCCAGTTCTTCGTGATCAGTCTCGCGATCCAGCGGGAAACCGGCGGCAACCTCGCCGAGACGCTCGGCAACCTTGCCGACGTTCTGCGCAAGCGCGCGCAGATGAAGCTCAAGATCAAGGCGATGTCCTCGGAAGCCAAAGCGTCCGCCTGGATCGTCGGCTCGCTGCCGTTCATCGTGTTCGGCCTGATCTACTACATGAACGCGGGTTACCTCGCGCAATTCTTCGTCGACGAGCGCCTGATCATCGCCGGGCTCGGTGGCCTCGTGTGGATGGGAATCGGCGTGTTCATCATGGCCAAGATGGTCAATTTCGAGATCTGATGGAGCCGAGCGAACGATGACCACGCCCCCCGCCGGCCCTACCCTCCTCGGCATCGACCTGATCCTGGTCGCGACCTTGCTGTCGGCGGTCGCGACCTTCGCAGTGCTCGTCGCGATCTACGCGGTGACGACCGTGCGCGACCCCATGGCCAAGCGAGTCAAGGCGCTCAACGATCGCCGCGAGCAGCTCAAGGCGGGGATCGTCGCCTCGACCAACAAGCGCCGCAAGAGCATCACCAATCAGAACGAGATGGCGGACAAGGTCCGCGGCATCCTCTCGTCCCTGAAGGTGCTCCAGACGGACCAGGTGCTGAAGGCTCAGCAGAAGCTGCTCCAGGCCGGAATCCGCTCGAAGGACTATGCCTTCGTCGTCATCTTCGCCCGGCTGGTTCTGCCGGTCGTGTTCGGCACTATCATCATCGTCGGAGTCTATGGCCTCGGTTGGCTGTCCGACTGGACCCCGCTCAAGCGCTACGGGATCGTCGCGGGTACCCTGATCCTCGCCTACAAGGCGCCAGACCTGTGGCTGAAGAACCGGATCCAGAAGCGCAGCGACGCGATCCGCAAGGGTCTCCCGGATGCGCTCGACTTGCTGGTCATCTGCGCCGAGGCCGGTCTCACCGTCGACGCATCGTTCGGCCGGGTCGCGCGCGAGCTCGGCAAGGCCTATCCGGAGCTTGGCGACGAGTTCGCGCTGACCTCGATCGAGCTGGGCTTCCTCACCGACCGCCGAATGGCCTTCGAGAACCTTGCCCAGCGAATCGACCTCGACGCGGTCCGCGGGGTGGTCACGACCATGGTCCAGACCGAGAAATATGGTACCCCGCTCGCCTCGGCGCTGCGCGTGCTGTCGGCCGAGTTCCGCAACGAACGCATGATGCGCGCCGAGGAGAAGGCAGCGCGCTTGCCCGCAATCATGACGGTGCCGCTGATCCTGTTCATCCTGCCGACCCTGTTCATCGTCATCCTCGGTCCGGCGGCCTGTTCGATCTCCGACTCGATGCTTACGAAATAGTCACGGCTGCGGAACAAAGCCGGCCCTCCTCCGATTGAGCCTTTCAAAAGGCAGACCGGAGGAGTCGCAGATGGGTTTCACCTTCACGCCCAACGAATGGCTGGTGATCGGGCTGGCGATGCTGTTCGCCCTCCTGCTCGGGATGGCGCTGGCGGCCGGCGGCGGGCGCAAGCACAAGCTTCGCTACCGCGAGGAGAACAAGCGCGCGACCGAGCTCGAGCGCGAGAACGTCAAGCTCCGCAAGGAACTGAAGGAGGCGCACGCCCTCCCCGGCTCGACTGCAGCCGCCCGCGACGAGCGGCGGGTCTAGCCCTTCGCCCTGAGCGCGGCCTGGGCCGCCGCGAGGCGGGCGATCGGCACGCGGTACGGGCTGGCGCTGACATAATCGAGCCCGGCTTCCTCGCAGAAGGCGATGGAGGCCGAGTCGCCGCCATGCTCGCCGCAGATTCCAAGCTTGAGCGATGAGCGGGTGGCGCGGCCGCGCTCGGCGGCGATCCGGATCAGCTCGCCAACGCCGTCGACATCGATGCTGACAAACGGGTCGCGGGCGTAGAGGCCCTTCTCGACATAGTGGGTGAGGAAGCGGCCGGCGTCGTCGCGGCTCACCCCGAGCGTGGTCTGCGTCAGGTCGTTGGTTCCGAAGCTGAAGAATTCGGCGTCCTCGGCGATCGCTCCGGCCTGGAGCGCGGCGCGTGGAAGCTCGATCATCGTGCCGATCATATAGTCGACGCGGATCCCCTGCTCCTCGAACACTGTCTCAGCCGTCCGCTCGATCAGATTGCGAATGATCGATAATTCCGCCTGGGTGCCGACCAGCGGGACCATCACCTCGGGAATGGGCGGCTCGCCTTCGCGGGCGACCTCGACCGCGGCCTCGAAGATGGCGCGGGCCTGAATCTCGTAGATTTCGGGATAGGTGATCCCGAGCCGGCAGCCGCGATGACCGAGCATCGGGTTGGACTCGGACAATTCGCCGGCGCGGCGGCGAAGGGTCTCGACGTCGACCGACGAGGCTCGGGCGACCTCGGCGAACTCCTCCTCCTCGTGGGGCAGGAATTCGTGGAGCGGGGGGTCGAGAAGCCGGATGGTCACGGGCAAGCCGGTCATGATCCGGAAGATCTCGGCGAAGTCGCTGCGCTGCTCGGGAAGGAGCTTGTCCAGCGCGGTTCGGCGGCCGGCCTCGTCCTCGGCGAGGATCATCTGACGGACATTGGTGATCCGCTCGGGATCGAAGAACATGTGCTCGGTTCGGCACAGGCCGATGCCCTCGGCGCCGAACTCGCGCGCGGCGCGGCAGTCGGCCGGGGTCTCGGCGTTGGTGCGGACCCTGAGACGGCGGCCGGAATCGGCCCATTCCATCAAGGTGGCGAAATCGCCACTGAGCTCCGGCTGGACGGTCGGCACCTCGCCGAGCATGACCTCGCCGGTGGTGCCGTCGAGGGTGATGACGTCGCCTTCGCGGATCTCGGTTCCGCCGACGCGCATCAGCTTGTTCTTATAGTCGATGGCGATCGAGCCGGCGCCCGAGACGCAGGGCCGGCCCATGCCGCGGGCGACGACGGCGGCGTGGCTGGTCATTCCGCCGCGGGCGGTAAGGATGCCGCGGGCGGCGTGCATGCCGTGGATATCCTCGGGCGAGGTCTCGATGCGAATGAGGATGATCGAATCGCCGGCGGCGGCCCGCTGCTCGGCCGTGTCGGCGTCGAACACCGCCTTGCCGCAGGCGGCGCCGGGCGATGCGGGTAACCCCTTCGCGACCACGTTGCGTGTCGCGCCGGGATCGAGCGTCGGGTGGAGGAGCTGGTCGAGCGCCTGGGGATCGACGCGGAGGACGGCCTCCTGCTCGGAAATGACTCCCTCGCGGGCCATGTCGACGGCGATCTTGAGCGCAGCCTTGGCGGTGCGCTTGCCCGAGCGGGTCTGGAGCATCCACAGCTGGCCGCGCTCGACCGTGAATTCGATGTCCTGCATGTCGCGGTAATGGGCTTCGAGCCGGTCGAAGACGGAGGCGAGCTGGCCATAGACCTCCGGCAACGTCTCTTCCATCGACGGCGCCTTGGCGCCGGCGCGCTCGCGGGCTGCCTTGGTCAGATATTGCGGGGTGCGGATGCCGGCGACGACGTCCTCTCCCTGCGCGTTGATCAGATATTCGCCGTAATAGGCGCGCTCGCCGGTCGAGGGATCGCGGGTGAAGGCGACGCCGGTGGCCGAGGTGTCGCCCATATTGCCGAACACCATCGCCTGGACGTTGACCGCAGTGCCCCAGTCGCCGGGGATCGAGTGGAGGCGGCGATAGACCTTGGCGCGCTCCGACTGCCAGGAGCCGAACACGGCGCCGACCGCGCCCCAGAGCTGCTCATGGACGTCCTGCGGGAATGCGCGGCCCCATTGCTCCTCGACCAGCTCCTTGTAGCGGGCGACGAGCCGCTGCCAGTCGGAGGCTTCGAGGTCGGTGTCGAGGTGGACGCCCTTGTCCTCCTTGGCGATCTCGAGCGCTTCCTCAAAGGCGCCGTGGTCGAGGCCAAGGACGACATCGGAATACATCTGGATGAAGCGGCGGTAGCTGTCCCAGGCGAAGCGAGGATCGCCGGAGCCGGCGGCGAGGCCCGCGACGGTGGCGTCGTTGAGGCCGAGGTTGAGGACGGTGTCCATCATGCCCGGCATCGACACCCGGGCGCCGGAGCGGACCGAGACGAGGAGCGGGTCGGCGGGATCGCCGAAGCGGCGGCCGGTGATTGTCTCGATATGGGCGATGCCGCCGGCCACTTCCTTGCGCAGGCTGTCGGGGAAGCTTTCGCCCTCGTCGTAATAGCGGGCGCACATCTCGGTCGAGATGGTGAAGCCGGGAGGCACCGGGAGGCCGATCGACGCCATTTCGGCGAGATTGGCACCCTTGCCGCCAAGCAGGTTCTTGTCGCCCTGCCCGCCGTCCGAAACGCCGCCCCCAAAGCGATAGACGAAGCGGGTCATCAGCAGGCCTCTATGGTGAAGTTCATGAAGTTCACGATCTCCGCGCGATTTCGTGAACTTGGAATCATCCCTCGATCCGCGAGAAATCGGCGACGCGGTGGACCGCCGCGCGCATCCGGGCGAGCAGGTTGAGGCGCGCTTCACGCTTGGCGGGATCGGGATCGTTCACGGTCACCTCGTTGAAGAACGCGTCCACGGGACCGCGGAGCGTCGCGAGGGCGCGCATGGCGCCTTCGAAATCCTCGCGCTCAACCGCGGCCGCCGCCTCCGGTTCCGCCGAATCGAGAGCGGCGATCAAAGCACTTTCCGCATTTTCGGGCGTGTAGGAAAGTATTTTGTTCGCCTGTTGTTCCCCCCTCCCTGCAAGGGAGGGGCTGGGGGTGGGTGCGAGCGACAGCGAGCCGGCGGACTCCCCGCCCGAGGCGTTTTGCACGGCTTCGCCGTGACCCACCCCCGACCCCTCCCTTGCAGGGAGGGGAGGCCAATCCTCCTTCTTGAGGATGTTGGCGGCGCGCTTGTAGCCGGCGAGGAGGTCGGCGCCTTCGGGGGTCTCGACGAAGCTTTGCAGCGCGCGGACGCGGGCGAGCAGACGCACGAGATCGTCCTCGCCGCCCAGCGCGAACACGGCGTCGATGAGGTCGTGACGCACCCCAGCCTCGCGCTGCTGGACCTTCAGGCGGTCCGTAAACAAATCCAACAAGCGATCCGCAGAAGTTTCCGCTCTCGCCAACGCTATATGAGTGTCGAGGTCTTGCTCGCTGTCGCCTTCGAGCTCCGCGAGAAACAGAAGCTTGTGGTCTGGCAAAAACTCATAGCGGTTGCAGAAAAGCTTCCCGACGAACTCGTCTAATCGATTTTGTCGCGATTCTGCCTCAGCAAGGTGGGCAAGATCCCGCACGTGTCGAAGTGCCGCGAACTTGACGAGCAGGTCGCCGAGATGAAGTCGAATCCTATTTTGGAGGATCAAAGATATTATGGAGAGTACCGCACGCCTAAGTGCGTAGGGATCGCGTGAGCCCGTCGGCAAAATACCCGCCCACTCGAATCCGATAACCGTATCCAGCTTATCCGCCAGGCTCACAGCCACCGTCACCGGTGCGGTAGGCACGTCGTCCCCCTGCCCGACCGGCTTGTAGTGGTCGCGGATGGCTTCGGCAACGGCCGCGTCCTCGCCCTGGGCTGCGGCGATGTAGCCGCCGATGAGGCCCTGGAGCTCGGGGAACTCGCCGACCATCTGGGTGACGAGGTCGGTCTTGGCTAGGCGGGCGGCGCGTTCGGCGAGGTCGGCGAGATGCGGATCCTCCCCGGCACGGGGAGGGGGACCATCGGCCGCAGGACGATGGTGGAGGGGGGCCACCGCCGGCGCCTGGCCCGGGGCCCCCTCCACCAGCTTCGCTGGTCCCCCTCCCCGTTCCGGGGAGGATTTGACGATGCCCTCTTCGACGAGCCACCGGGCGAGCTTGGCGACGCGGTCGACCTTGTCGGCGACCGTCCCCAACTTCTCGTGGAAGACGATCTGGCCGAGCTTCTTGGCCTGCTCTTGGAGCGGGACGGCGAGGTCGTGCTCCCAGAAGAACTTGGCGTCGGCGAGACGGGCCGCGAGGACCTTCTGGTTGCCGTGGACGATCGCCTGGCCGCCGTCGGCCGCGTCGATGTTGGCGACGCAGATGAAGGCGGGGGCGAGTTCGCCCTGCCCATCCGTCGCCGCGAAATATTTCTGGTTGGTGCGCATGGTGAGCTGGATCACCTCGCGCGGGACCTGGAGGAAGCTCGGGTCGAACTGGCCGAGCAGAGGCACCGGCCATTCGGTGAGGCCGGCATTTTCGAGGACCAGGCCTTCGTCCTCGACCAGTGACAGGCCCGCGGCGGAGGCGGCCTCGGCGGCGCCTTCGCGGATGATGCGGGCGCGCTCGTCCTGGTCGACGATGACGTGGCAGGCCTTGAGCTTCTCGAGATAGTCGGACGCGCCGCCGAGCGTGATGGGGCCCGGGTGGCGGAAGCGGTGGCCGACGGTCGCGGCGCCGGAGCGGACATCGCCAATCTCGAAATCGACGACCTTCTCATCGAGCATGGCGACGATGCCCTGCAAGGGGCGGACCCAGCGCAGGCTCTCAGTCGACAGCGAGGCGGCGCCCCAGCGCATCGACTTGGGCCAAGGGAAGGCGCGGACGATGGCGGGGATCGCCTCGGCGAGGACCTCGACGGTGGCTCGACCGGGCTTTTCGAGGATTGCGAACCAGATTCCGTCGCGGTCGGTGAGCTGGTCCTGGCTTAGCCCGGTCTTGCGGAGGAAGCCTTCGAGGGCCTGCGGCGGCGCGGAGGTGCGCGGGCCCTTCAGCTCCTCGGACGTCGCCGCAGTCTCCTGCGGAAGGCCGCGGGCGATGAGGACGAGGCGGCGCGGGGTGGCGTAGGTTTCCAGCGCCTGCGCGGCGAGGCCTGCGGCTTTCAGCTCGGCTTCGAACAGGCGAGCGAGGTCGGCACGCGCCTTGGCCTGCATCCGCGCAGGGATTTCCTCGGAGAGGAGCTCGAGGAGGAAATCAGCCATTGAGCGAGACTCCCAGCTCTCCGCTCGTCCTGAGCGAAGTCGAAGGGCGCTTG
>JAEZHP010000142.1 GCA_023416515.1 Pseudomonadota bacterium
GGCAAACAGACCACCCCCCCGGGGGCCGCGGGACGTGCCGCGGCCGGTGAGCCTGACCTCCGGCAGGCTCGGTCTCCACGCAGCGAATGCGAGTGGCTGAATAGGAGGCAATGAACATGGAAGACGAATCCGAACTGACCGGCGCGACCCCGCGGCGGCACCCGAAGCGCAACGTGCTCGAAATCAACGGCCACCGGCTGAAGCCCTCGACCCTGATGATGGGCCACGGCTTCGATCCGGCGCTGTCCGAAGGCTCGTTGAAGCCGCCGATCTTCCTGACCTCGACTTTCGTGTTCGAAAATGCGGCGGCGGGTAAGCGCCACTTCGAAGGCGTGACCGGAAAGCGCCCGGGCGGCGCTGAAGGCCTCGTTTATTCGCGCTTCAACGGCCCCAACCAGGAGATCCTCGAGGACCGGCTGAGCGTGTGGGAAGACGCCGAGGACGCGCTCACCTTCTCGAGCGGCATGTCGGCGATCGCCACCCTGTTGCTCGCCTTCGTCCAGCCCGGCGACGTCATCGTCCATTCGGGTCCGCTCTACGCGGCGACCGAGACACTGATCGGCCGCATCCTCGGCCGCTTCGGGGTGACCTGGCTCGACTTCCCAGCCGGAGCGACCGGCGACGAGATCGCCGCGGTCATCGACCGCGCCAAGCAGCAGGGCCGCCTGTCGCTCATCTATCTCGAAAGCCCGGCCAACCCGACCAACGCTCTTGTCGACGTCGAGGCTGTCCGAGCCGCGCGCGACGCCGCCTTCGGCTCCGATGAGCGGCCGCCGATCGCGATCGACAACACCTTCCTGGGCCCGCTTTGGGCACAGCCGCTGCGTCAGGGCGCCGATTTGTCGGTCTATTCGCTGACCAAATATGCCGGCGGCCACAGCGATCTCGTCGCCGGCGGCATCACCGGCTCGAAGGGCCTGATCAACCAGATCCGGATGCTCCGGAACACGATCGGCACCATCACCGATCCGAACACGGCCTGGATGCTGCTCCGCTCGCTGGAGACGCTGGAGCTGCGCATGACCCGCGCCGGCGAGAATGCCGCCAAGGTCTGCGCCTTCCTTCGCGATCATCCGAAGGTGGAGAGCGTCGGCTATCTCGGCTTCCTCGAGGATGGCGGCGACGCGCGCCAGGCCGACATCTACCGGCGCCACTGCACCGGCGCCGGCTCGACCTTCTCGCTCTACCTCAAGGGCGGCGAGCGCGAATCCTTCGCCTTCCTGGACGCGCTCAAGATCGCCCATCTCGCGGTCAGCCTCGGCGGCACCGAGACCCTTGCGAGCGCCCCTGCGGCGATGACTCACCTGTCGGTGCCCGAAGAGCGCAAGCAGGCGCTCGGAATCACCGACAATCTCGTCCGCATCTCGATCGGCGTCGAGGATGCCGACGACCTCGTCGCGGACTTCGACCAAGCGCTCGCGGCAGTCTGACCTTAAATCCTCCCCGTGAAGCGAGCCTTCACGGGGAGGATTTTCATTTCCGCCAGTCGAGCACTTCCCAGCCTTCGGTCTTCGCCACGTCCAGAAGGCGCTGGTGGGCGTTGGTCGCGAAGGCCTCGTCCGCCCAATGGTGGACGACCGCGTCGGACACATGGTCGGAGTAGAAGCGGATATGGAGCGCGTCGCGGTCCAGTCCCTCCTGCTCGAGCCATGCCAGGATCATGTCATGCTTGGCCGCGCCATAGCAATTTGCCCCGTCGATCCGCGCCAGCACCCGGCCCTTGCGGTCCATTTCCTGGCCAGTGCCGATGACATCGTCGAAGCCCAGGCGCTGGGCGATCGCCGCGGCGTACAGGCGGTATGATGCCGTCGCCATCACCAGCCGCCGCCCCGCCGCCTTGTCCTGAGCGATCCGCTCGCGGGCGCCCGGAAGGATATTGGTCCTGAGCTGCTCGTCGGCGAAGCTCTGGATCACCGGCTCCAACCGCTTCGGCGCTACCCGGCCGATCAGCAGCCGGTAGTTGAGCTCCTTGAGACGCGCCCTGCCGTAAAGCTTCAGCGCATAGCCAAGGCTCGTGACCGCCACCGCGGGCAGAAGGAACAGCCGCCACGGCGCCAGCTGGCGAGCCGCGTGGAGAAGGAACGGCGTGAAGGTCGCGCGCCGAGTCACCGTCTTGTCCATGTCGTAGATGGCGAGCGCGGCCTTGGTCATGGCACAGTGGCCAAGCATGGAAGCGGCCACCTGTCCAGCCGCGCTATGCGCTTGCCGTGCAATCCGAATTAACGCAGGGTCGCGGCCGAATGAGCGAGCTCGCCGAACCAAGCCATGCCGCCGCCGGGGAGCCGAGGGTCCTGAGCTTCTCGGGGAGCATGACTCTCGCGCGCATCCGAAGCATCACCCGCGACGTCGAGGTCCAACCCGGCGAACGGCTTGTCATCGACCTTAGCGAGGTCGATCGAATGGATACGGTCGGCGCCTGGTTCATCCACCGGCTCCAGCGCGACCATGAGGTCGAGCTCGTCGGGGCGAGCAAGGAACAAGTCGACCTGCTCCGCACGGTCGGCGCGGCAGCCGACCGCCCCGCAAAGTTGCGCCCCGATGCTCCGCCACCTTTCGCCCGCGTGATCGCGATGATCGGCGAATCGGTGATGCAGGCCGGCCGTACCCTTCTTGGTCTTCTCGGCTTCTTCGGGGCCTTGCTAATTACCACCGGCGAGATCATCGCGCGCCCACGCAAGCTCCGTTGGCACGCCGTCGTCCAGCGGCTCGAGATCGTCGGAGTCCACGCGCTCGGCATCATCGGCCTGATGAGCTTCCTGGTCGGAATCGTTATCGCTCAGCAGGGCGCGGTCCAGCTCCGTCAGTTCGGCGCCGAATTTTACACGATCAATTTGGTCAGCCGGATCAGCTTCCGCGAGCTGGGCGTGCTGATGACCGCGATCATGGTCGCGGGCCGTTCGGGCAGCGCCTTCGCCGCCCAGCTCGGATCGATGAAGCTTGCCGAGGAAGTCGATGCGATGCGGACGATCGGAGTGTCGCCGATGGAGGCGCTCGTCTTCCCGCGCGTGCTCGCGACCGTGTTCGCGATGCCGCTGCTCGCCTTCTACGCCTCGATCATGGCCATTTTCGGCGGGATGATGCTCGCCTGGGCGCAGCTGGACATCACTCCGATCACCTTTATCCAACGCGCTCGCGAGGCGACTCCCGTCAACGACCTCTTCATCTGCCTGATCAAGGCGCCCGTGTTCGGAATCATCATCGCGGTGTCGGGCTGCTTCCAGGGCATGCAGGTCCGGAACAACAATGAGGAGGTCGGCTTCCGGACCACTGCGGCCGTCGTGCAGGCCATCTTCCTGGTCATCGTGATCGACGCTTTCTTCGCGGTGTTCTTCAGCTCGATCGGGTGGATCTGACGATGGCGGAAGCCGATCTCGCCAAGGCCGGCGACCCGCTCGAAGGACAGGATGACGACATTGTCATCAGGGTCCGCGACTTGAAGAACTGCTTCGGTGAGCAAGTCGTTCACGAAGGGCTCGACCTCGACGTCCGCCGCGGCGAGATCATCGGCGTGGTCGGCGGCTCGGGAACGGGCAAGTCGGTGCTGATGCGTTCGATCATCGGCCTCCAGACTCCGGTCGAGGGCGAGATCAAGGTGTTCGGTACCTCGATGATCGGCAAGGACGAGACGGAGGCGCGCAATATCCGCCGCCGCTGGGGCGTGCTGTTCCAAGCCGCCGCACTATTCTCGACCCTGACCGTCGCAGAGAACGTCCAGCTGCCGATCCGCGAATATTTCCCCGGGCTCGACCAGGAGCTGATGGACGAGATCGCGGCCTACAAGATCGCGATGACGGGCCTCGCCGACGATGCCGGCGCCAAATATCCGGCCGAGCTGTCCGGGGGCATGAAGAAGCGCGCCGGAGTCGCCCGCGCGCTGGCGCTCGACCCCGACCTCCTGTTCCTTGACGAGCCGACCGCGGGCCTCGATCCGATCGGCGCGGCGGCGTTCGACGAACTCATCCTCGACCTGCGTGATGCCCTTCATCTTACCGTGTTCTTGATCACGCACGATCTCGACACTTTGTACGCGATCTGCGACCGAGTGGCAGTGCTCGCGGACAAGAAGGTGATCGCGGTGGGAACGATCGACGAATTGCTCGCTCTGGACCATCCGTGGATCCAGGAATATTTCCGCGGCCCGCGCGGCCGGGCAGTGACCGAACATGCGGGCATAGGGAGCGGAACAGTGGAGCGAGGCAAGGCCGGCTGATGGAAACCCGTTCCAACCAGATTCTGGTCGGCGCCGTCGTGCTCGGCCTGATCCTCGCTGTCGTCGTCTTCATGATCTGGCTGAGCCAGCTCTCCGAAGGCGGCCGTAAGAGCTACGACATCTTCTTCCAGCAGTCGGTCGAGGGCCTCAACAAGGGCAGCCGGGTCACTTACTCGGGCGTGCCCGTGGGCGAGGTCAACCTCATCGAGCTGGATCCCCGCAATCCGCAGTTCGTGCGCGTGCGGATCACTGTGAACGATACCACGCCGGTGCTTGCGCCGACGAGGCTTCCCAATGGCCAGTCCGCCAATGACGGGACCACCGCGACCATTTCAGGGGTCGGCTTCACCGGTGTCTCGGAAATCCAGCTGACCCTTCCGGATTCGGCGCGTGCGCCCGGCCAGCGCGCGCTTCTCACCTGTCCCAATGACGGCGCAAGCCCGGTCTGCCCCTATGGCGTTCCGGTGATCCCGCCGCGGCCTGGCGGATTTGCAGCCATCCTCAACAGTGCGCCGGAGCTGCTCGAACGTGTCACCTCCCTGACGGAAAGGCTGACCGCGGTGTTCTCCGACCGCAACCAGCAGTCAATCGCTCAGATCCTCGACAATGTGGAACAGCTCACCGGCTCGCTCGGCGAGCGCGGGCCGGAGATCGCCGCGACTCTTGCGGAGACCCGGAACACGCTTCGTCAGGCTGGAACCGCGGTCGAGCAGATGGGCCAACTCGCCGCCTCGACTGACCGGCTGCTCAACCAGCAGGGCCCGGCCTTGACCGCGGACCTCCGGCAATCGATTCAATCGGCCTCGTCGTCGCTCCAGGCACTGGAGGCGGCGGTCAACGACGCCCGGCCCGGGATCCAGACCTTCTCGACCCGGACGCTTCCGGAAGTGGGCGCCCTGATCCGCGACCTCCGAGCCACGTCGGAGTCGCTGCGCAACGTGTCGGAACGGCTCGATCAACGTGGCGTCGGCGGCATCATCGGCGGCGAGCGGCTGCCCGACTACAATCCGGATCGAAGGTGACGAGCATGCGTGGACGGCTTCTTGCAAAAGCGGGCGTGATCGCCGCCCTGGCCTTGTCGCTCGGCGCATGCCTCGGCGGCGGCAAGGCGCCGAGCGAGCTTCTCACTCTCACTCCGAACAATCCGCCCGCCGCGGGCGCGACCCGCTCCGGCGGGCCTGGCGACGGCCTGGCGGTGCTGACTCCAACGGTTCCGCAGGCGCTCAGCAGCACCCGGATCCCGGTCTATGTCAGCCCGACGGTCATCCAATATCTCCAGGACGCGACCTGGGTTGAGCCGCCCAAGGACCTGTTCCGCCGACTGCTCGGCCAGACCATCTCCGGCCGCACCGGCCGTCTCGTACTCAACCCCGATCTTTACACAGAAGTTCAGGGCCCCACCCTAACCGGCCAACTCCTCCAATTCGGCTACGATCCGTCGCAGGCTGCGGTCGTGGTCACCTTCGAGGCGGCGCTCGCCCGCGGCGCCCAGTCGGTGCAGACGCAGCGCTTCGAATCCCGCGTTCCGGTGGCGCAGCCAGTGACCGCGGTGGTGGCGCCGGCGCTCAACCAGGCGGCGAACGACGTCGCGGAGCAGGTCGCGGACTGGATCGGCCGTTAGGGCGCTTGCAACCGGCCCCGCCCCGCGCGCATTGAAGCCGCGGGCACAAAGGGAGGCTTGGATGCGCGCACGGACCATCATTCTCGGCTCATTGCTGGCGCTCTCAGCCTGTGCCGACGGCCGCGACTCCGAACCGGCCAACGACACCAACGCGCAGGCCGAGCGGCGCATTTCCATGCGCAACGACACTCACGAAGGATTGCTTCGGCTGCCACCGGACTCCCAGCGGCTGTACATGATGCGGGCGGTTCGGGGCACCGGCAACCGGTGCCAACGAGTCGACAATGCCGGCTACCAGGAAGAATATCTCAACATGCGGATGTGGGTCGCGGAGTGCGGTGTCGAGGAGAAGAGGTTCGCCGTCTTCATCGCACCCAACGGCGACGTTCAGGTGCGCGACTGCTCCCAGGCGGGGCAGCTGTCCCTACCACGCTGCGAGGGGCTGCCCCCGCCTGCGCCGACCCGGAACATGTTCCAGGAAGGCGCCTCCGATAAGGCGTATCGCAACGGGATGTGACGTCCATGCGTCTCACCGACCTCGAAACCCCGGCGCTTCTCCTCGACCGGGCCAAGCTCGACCGCAACATCGCGCGCATGCGCACCCAACTCGCCGGTCTCGGCGGTGTCGCGCACCGTCCCCACCTCAAGACCGCGAAGAGCGTCGAGGTTGCTCGGCTCGTTGCCGGCTCCAACGGGCCGATCACCGTGTCGACGCTGCTCGAAGCGGAGCGGTTCGGCGAGGCCGGGTTCACCGACATCCTCTACGCGGTCGGGATCGCACCCAACAAGCTTGAGCGCGTGATCGCCCTTCGGCGGCGCGGCATCGACCTCTCGATCGTCACCGACAATGTCGAGGCCGCCGAGGCAGTCGCGAGCGCCGCGCGCGAAGCAGGCGAGCCAATTCCGGTCCTCATCGAGATCGACAGCGACGGCCACCGCGCCGGAGTCAGGCCAGACCAGCCCGAGCTGCTCGTCGCAATCGCCGGCGCCCTGTCGGACGGGGCCGAGGTACGGGGAATCATGACCCATGCCGGCGGCTCCTACGATGCGCGCAATAAGGACGAGCTCGTTCGGATCGCCGCCCAGGAGCGGGACTCGGCGGTCGCCTGCGCAGAGACATTGCGCGCCGCCGGTTTCCCGGCGCCGGTGGTCAGCATCGGTTCCACTCCCACCGCGCTCAGCGCCACCGGGCTCGAGGGAGTCACCGAGGTTCGCGCCGGCGTCTATCTCTTCTTCGATCTGGTCATGGTCGGGATCGGAGTGGCGTCGGTGGGCGAGATCGCCCTGTCGGTGCTCACCACCGTCATCGGCCAGCAGTGGGACAAGGGCCGGATCCTCGTCGACGCGGGCTGGATGGCGATGTCGCGCGACCGCGGAACGGCGAACCAGCCTGTCGACCAAGGCTACGGCCTCGTCTGCGACTCCGCGGGCAATCCGCTGGGCGATCTCATCATGATCTCGGCCAACCAGGAGCATGGCATCCTCGCCCTCCGCGAAGGCTCGTCCGAGGCGCTGCCCGACCTGCCGTTCGGAACTCAGCTTCGGATCCTCCCCAACCACGCATGCGCGACTGCCGCCCAGTTCGGGGAATATCAGGTGGTGGAGGATGGCGAGGTCGTCGCGTGCTGGCCGCGCTTCAACGGCTGGTAAGCCCCGAGCAGCGAGTCAGCAGGATTCGTATTTCCAGTTGCGGCGCTTGCCTTCCGCCATCCACTCGACTGCCTGGGTCACGCGCTTGGCGCGCGTCTCCGGCCGCTTCGCCTGAACCACCCATTCGAGATATTCCCGCTGTGCGCTCGGCGGGAAGCCGTCATAGCTCGCTTGCGCAGCCGGGTTGGCGGCGAGCGCCCCGCGAAGGTCGTCGGGCATCGCAATCGCTTCCTTGACCGTCTTGTTGCGGATCGGCTTCACGCCCTCGTCGATCAGCCTCATCGCCTTGCGGACGAGGTCGATCAGCGCATCGCGATCCGGCAAGTCCTCGACCTTGGTGATGCGTCCGAACTCGCCCATCGCACCGTTGCGGGCCTCGCCGACGCGGAGCTGCTGACCTTGCCAGAAGCCCATCACCGCATGGGCCTTGAACGCGGCCATGTTGGCGAGCGGGCGGCCATTGTAGAGGAAGGCGGGCATCCCCCATTTGACCGATTCCTCGACCTCGCCGGCGGCGTGGACCGAGTCGCGGATATAGGCGAGGATCGGCCGGGCGAACTCCGCCTGCTTGCCGATATATTCGTCGATACGAGGGTCCCGGCTCATGTGCCGAGGATGCCTCCGCCGAGACGCTCAGACAAGCGATTCCGCTTCCAGCGCCGGCGCCCGACGGGAGCGCATCGCGCGCCGCCAGCCGTCGATCGTGACGATCGCGAGCGCCGTCCAGATCGCCCCGAAGCAGACGAGATGCGCCGTGGTGAGATGCTCGCCGAACAGGATGACCGCCATCAGGAACTGAAGCGAAGGCGCGATATATTGCAGGAATCCCATGGTCGACAAAGGCAGGCGCCGTGCGGCCGCGGTGAACAGCAGCAGCGGGATGGCGGTGATCGCACCGCCCGCGACGAGGAGAAAGATCGTGCCCCAGCTCCAACTGCCTGGGCCGCCCTGCCCGGTCGAATCGACATAGACGATCCAGCCGAGAGCGATCGGGGCGAGCATCGCCGTTTCGATCGACAGCCCCTCGAGCGCGTCGACCGCGACGATCTTCCTCAGATAGCCGTAGAGAGCGAAGCTCGCCGCCAGGGTCAGGCTGATCCACAGCCCTGAGGCCGCGCCAACCGCGAGAACCGCGACGCCCGCGCCGGCGAGGCATGTGGCGAAGACCTGTGCCTTGCTCAGCCGCTCGCCGAGCAGCGCCACTCCGAGCAGGATGCTGACTAGCGGATTGAGATAGTAGCCGAGGCTGCCCTCGAGCACGTGCCCGCTGACCACGGCCATGATGTAGACGAGCCAATTGATTGCAATGAGGACCGAGCTCGCGACCAGCGTCAGGACCACGCGCCGGGTCGCGAGCGCAGCCTTAAGCGAAGCCCAGCGACGCCACAGCGTGACCAGCACGGTCAGGAAGACGAGCGACCAGATGATCCGATGAGCGAGAATCTCACCCGGGGAGACATGGACCAGCGCCTTGAAGTAAAGCGGCAGCACGCCCCACAGCAGATATGCCGAGAGGCCGAAGATCAGGCCTGCGCGGCGGTCCCGCGCGGCGTCCGGAGCAAGGCTGCTGCTCATGAGGCGGCGAGCGAGTAGAGCAGGACCGATGGACCGGCAACCTCGTTTTACGTTGCAACTTAATAAGCTGGATTTATGCGAAGCCTCTGCCTGATCCCGATCCTAACGGCCCTCGCCGCTGTCTCCGGATGCGGTGCTCCCCCGCCGCGCAACGAGCAGGGCGCGGCTTCAGCAGAGCCTTCCGAGAAGAGCCTGCCGCCGCTCGCCGAAACCGTGCAGACCGCGGACCGCGCGGACCTGCTTCCCCCAGGGGCGGCGATCGGGGGTGACTCGCCAAGTGGCGACGCCGAGACGATTACCTTCGAAAGCAGCAATCCGCCGGCACGCCTGCTCGACTGGTACCACGACGGACAGCGTGGCTTCCGGATTGGAAGCGAGATGCAGGAAGGCGCCGAATATGTGCTGAGCGGCTCGACCCGCGCCCCCGCCGGTGAGCGCCGTTTCACCATCCGCCTCGCCCCCGGCCGGTCCGGCGGCACAAGCGGAATGATCCTTTTTACGGATCGCTGACTTGGCCGCGCTCGCCGATCCCGAGGAAGTGCGCGCCCATTTGATCGGCGCAGCGGCGGCGGGCACTGCGCTCACTTATTCCGAACTGCTCGAGAGGCTCGGCTACCCGTTTTCGCGGCCGCGCATGCGCCAGCTCTGCGTGCTGCTGGGCGAGGTTGACTCGATCGGCGCCGCCCGGGGCGAGCCGGAACTGGCGGTTCTGGTGGTGCGACAGTCGGACGGACTTCCCGGCCAGGGCTGGTGGGTCGGCGCGGCGCGGCAATATGGCTATGCCGGCCCCTGGGAGGGGCCGGAGGCGAAAGGCTTCGTCGCCGGGCTCCAAGCGCTAAGCTTCGCTTTCTGGGCGTCCCGCGCCGGGACGGTCCCGCCAAGAGACGCCGGTTAACCACAAGCGCTCACCCATTGTCGTTCCGCATGAGGCATAAGCGGGATCGTGATGCGCGACCGAAAAGGCCATGCCATGCTGTTCTGCGCCGCTTCCGCGGGGCTCCTCCTGCTCGCCGGGTGCGGCGGCTCGACGGAGACGAACAACCTCGCCCAGCTCGACAATGCTATCGCCGCGGCCGATGCCGACCCGGCGCTGACAAGCGCGTTGCAGGACGACATCCTCGTCGACCCGGCTCTGGTCCAGCAATCCAACGCCAATGCGGTGCGCCAGCCCGAGCGCCCCCTCACCGCGCAATATCCGCTGACCCGCGCCGCTTCGAATGGGCAGAGCGGCTCGGCCGGCAATCCCGAAGCGCCGATCGCAGGCGCGTGCGGAGTACCGATCCAATATGGCCGCGAATGGGCGGAGCGGCTTCCTGCGGAGTTTCCGGCTTATCCGGGCGGGCGGGTGACCGAGGCGGCCGGAGTCAATCACGGCAATTGCCGGATGCGCGTGGTCACCTTCACGACCGGCCATAATTGGCAGCAGGTGATCGGCTGGTACCGCGACGTGGCTATCCGGGCCGGCTTCGACGCCGAGCAGCAGGCGCGCGGCGGCGACCAGATCCTCGCGGGCGTCAATCCGCGTACCGACGGCGCCTATTATCTGATCGTCACGCCCGGACAGGGCGGCTCTGAAGTGGCGCTGATCGTCAACAACGGCCGCTGAGGCGACCTACCAGACCATTCCTCGCTCGCTCGCGCCGCAGGCGCCCGACAGCTGATCGATCGCATCGTCCGGATTGCGCGTCACGAGCAGCTGGGTCCGACGGGCGGCGGAGATGAAGCCAGCTTCGACCGCGGTGTCGAGAAAGGCGAGCATCGAGTCCCAAAAGCCGTCCTCGCTCAGCACGGCAAAGGGCTTGGCGTGGTAGCCGAGCGCGTTCCAGCTCCATGCCTCGAACAGTTCGTCCAACGTGCCGACTCCGCCGGGAATGGCGACGAAGGCGTCGGTGAGCTCGGTCATCAGCGCCTTGCGCTGGTGCATCGAGGTGACGACGTGGAGTTCCGTAAGGCCGGTATGGGCGACCTCGAGGTCAACCAAGGCTTGGGGGATGACGCCAAAGGCCTCGCCGCCCGCCGCGAGCACCGAATCGGCGATCACTCCCATCAAGCCACGATGGCCGCCGCCATAGACGAGGCCGATGCCGCGCTCGGCCATGCGCGTGCCGAGCCGCCGCGCGAGGTCGGCATGGGCCGGATCGGTGCCCATCGAGGAGCCGCAATAGACCGCCAGTCGCTTCACGTGTCTCTCACCTTCAGAAATGCGGCGGACGAATGGGCCCGGCGCGGGCCCAAGTAAAGCATCAGCGCGCGATCAATGACTTGAGGTCGGCCTTCGGGCGGGCGCCGAAATGGGAGATCACCTCGGCCGCCGTGATCGCACCGAGTCGGAGGCTCTCCGCGAGGGGCTCGCCGCGGGTGTGGCCGTAGAGGAAGCCGGCGGCGAACAGGTCGCCTGCGCCGGTGGTGTCGACAACTCGCTCCACGGGCTCGGCAGGAGCGGAGACTCGCTCGCCGCGGTGAATGGCCGTCGCGCCGTCGCATCCGCGAGTGACGACAAGCAATTCCACCTGTCGAGCGGCTTTGGCGATGGCTTCCTCCACGTCGCCCGTGTCGGCGAGGGCGGCGAGCTCGACCTCGTTGAGAAAGAGCATGTCGATCTTGCCCTCAGCGAGCAGGCGGGCGAAGCGGTCATGCTCGCGGCGGATGCAGGCGATGTCCGAGGGGGTGAGCGCAACCTTGCGTCCCGCCTGATGGGCGATCGCGACGGCGTGCTCCATCGCGGATCGAGCGACGGGCGAGTCCCACAGATAGCCTTCGAGGTAGAGGATCGCGGAGTCCCGGACCTGGTCCGCGTCGATCATCTCGGGCGAGAGGAGGTGGGCGGCGCCAGGAAAGGTGCACATCGAGCGCTGCGCGTCGTCGGTGACGAGGATCAGGCAGCGCGCGGTGGCTACTCCGTCGCTATTGGCTGCGGTCGCATATTCGATGCCGGCGTCGTGGAGCTCGCGAGTGAACAGGGCGCCGAGGCGGTCGTCGCCGACCTGGCCGACGAAGCCCGCCTTCCCGCCAAGCGCTGCGAGGCCGACCGCGGTGTTGGCGGCCGAGCCGCCGCTGATCTCGCGCGCGCCGGTCATGCGGGCGTGAAGGTCGAGGGCTTCCGCCTCGCACAGCAGGCGCATCGAGCCTTTGACGAGGCCGGCCCCCTGGACCAGCGCCTCGTCGGCGGGGGCGATGACGTCGACGATGGCGTTGCCGATCGCAAGCACGTCGAGCCGGGCCGCGGCCACGACGCTAGCGGTCCTTGAGGTAGTAGCGCTCCAGCGCGTTGAGGTCGTCGTCGAGCTCATAGACGATCGGCTGGCCGGTCGGGATTTCGAGGCCGGTGATCTCGTCGTCCGGGATGTTCGACAGGTGCTTCACGAGCGCCCGAAGCGAATTGCCGTGGGCCGAGATCAGCACCCGCTTGCCGTCCTTAAGGGCAGGAACGATGCGCTCCTCCCAATAGGGTAGGACTCGGGCGATCGTGTCCTTGAGGCTCTCGGTCTGGGGGATCGGAACGCCCTTGTAGCGAACGTCCTTGGCGAGGTCCCAGGGATTGCCTTCCTCGGGAAGCGGCGGCGGAATGTCGAAGCTCCGCCGCCAGATGTGGACCTGCTCATCGCCATGCCTGGCGCGGGTCTCGTTCTTGTCGAGACCGGTGAGGCCGCCATAATGGCGCTCGTTGAGGCGCCAGTCCTTCTCTTCCGGAAGCCAGAGGCGACCCATCGCCTCGAGCGCCAGATGGAGGGTCTTGATCGCCCGAGTCTGCAAGCTGGTGAAGGTCAGGTCGAAGTCGAGGCCGCGGTCGCGCATCAGCTCACCCGCGGCCCAGGCCTCGCGCTCGCCCTGCTCGGTGAGGTCGACGTCCCACCAGCCGGTGAAGCGGTTCTCGAGGTTCCACGCCGACTGGCCGTGGCGGATCAGGACAAGCTTCGGCATCAGGCGCGATAGTCCGCCAGCTCGTCCAGAATTCCGTGGAGCGCGTCGAGGCACGAGCGCGCAAGCGCCCTGCACCGGTCCGGCGACCAGCCATATTCGGGATCGGGCAGGTCGTCATTGTCCTTGAACGGCATTTCAAGGGTCATCGACACCGCTCCGAACCGCTCGGCAATCTGGGCCGTCGACATCGACATGTTGGCCTGGCCGGGCTTGGCGACTTCGTAGCCGTGGCGGGTCTGGAAATCGGGCGAACGCGCGACGAGCTCGTTGGCGAAACGGTGGAACAGCTCGAGCTGCTCCTCCTTGATGCTCGGAATGCCCTCGAAGCCGGCGAGGAAGTTGTGCGGGATCGCTTCGTCGCCATGGACGTCCATTGCGAAGTCGACGCCGGACTCGTCCATCGCCTTGAGCACGTGCACGACCTCGGGGCTCTTCTCGAGGCTCGGCGCGTGCCACTCGCGATTGAGGTTGATGCCCGCCGCGTTGGTGCGAAGGTGGCCACGACGCGAACCATCCGGGTTCATGTTGGGGACGATATGGAGGGTCGCCCGCTGGCGGAGCTGGCGGGCGACTGGGTCGGACGTGTCGAGCAGCTTCTCCAGCGCTCCTTCCATCCACCATTCCGCCATGGTCTCGCCGGGATGCTGGCGGCCGTAGATCCACAGCTGAAGCGGACCGTCGCCCATGCGGAGATAGTCGATCTCCTGGCCATCGAGGGTCTGGCCGAGCGAGCGGTAGGCGACACCCGGATGCTCGATCACCGAGGCGATGAGGTCGTGGTGGCGCTCCATCGTGTAGGGCGCGAAATAGGCGACCCAGACGCTGTCGGCGGCCGGGCTGAGACGGATCGTGAGGGCGCCGTCGGCGTAAGAGGAATCGGTGCGTTCCCACTCCTCGCGGTCGTAGGAGACGCAGGCGCGGTAGCCGTCCCAGCCGTTCGGGTAGGCGGAACCCGCGGCGTTGACGATTCGCAGCTCAAGGTCGCGGCCGGCGGCGCCGGTCACTCGGAAATAGAACCACTGATAGAAGTCGGACTGGTGGTCCTTGACGATCTCGAGGGCGACTTGGTCGCCATTGACGGCGACCAGCTTGATGTTGCCGCCGTCGAAGGGGCTGGTGATTGAAAGGGTCATGGCACGCGGATAGTGCGCCCGGATTCTCCTGGGAAGCCTTGAAACAGCGCCGGCGCGAGTCGGTCCACGGCATTCGCCGCATTGGCGAGAGGCGAGTTGCCGCGAGCGTCCATCTGAGCCCGGCCTTCCCAGATGGCGGTTCCGTCGGAACGGCGCTGGAGGCGAACCGCGAGCTCGGTGGTGACGACCATGTTCGGCCGCCAGCCGCCGATCGGCACCTGGATCCCGGTGCCTATCCCGAAGCCGCCGCCGAGATAGCCGCCGCCGCCGATGCCGATGCTGATCCCCGAGCGGCGGGCGCTTTCGCGGGCGCCCTGGCTGACCCGAACCAGGGCGACCTGCTCGGAGCGGGCGTTGCCGCGTGTGACCTGCCAGCCGAGTCGGCTGAGCTCGCGCTCGACGGCATTGGCGAAGCGGTTGAATTCGAAGCTTCCGGCCTGGCTCGAATCCACCGGCTCGACCGAGATGGTGCCGCGCGCCGGTTCGCTGCCGAGATGGAAGCGGGTGACGTCGACTCCGGAGCTGACCATCCCGTCATTGGTGGCGCATCCGGCGACCAGGGCGGCAAGGCCGATCGCGGCGCCGCGCAGGAGCAAAAGCTTCATGTCACCCTCTCGTCTTCGGTCCAGTCCTTCGGTGGTCTAACGATCCTTCGAGAATTTCGGTTCATGTCGCGCCGGGGTCACCGCGAAGGGCGCGGCGCCGGTTCGGGCAAGGGATAGGCGGTGGTGCTCTTCACCCTTTCCATCGCGAAGCGCGAGGTGACGTTCTTGAGCGGGACCGCTCCGATCAGACGCTTATAGAAAATGTCGAAGTCGGCCATGCTGCCGACCGCGACCCGAAGCAGATAGTCCACGTCTCCAGCCATTCTGTACACCTCCATCACCTCCGGCATCGAGCGGACCTCGTCGGCGAAGCGGGTGAGCCATTCGGCGGAATGGTCGCCGGTCTCGACCTCGACGAAGACGGTGATTCCGGCGCCGATCGCGTCGGGATCGAGCAAGGCAACTCGGCCGGTGATCACTCCCGCGGCTTCGAGCTTTTGAATCCGCCGCCAGCAGGGCGTCTGCGACAGGTTCACCCGCTTGGCGATCTCCGCGACCGGGATCGAGGCGTCCTGTTGAAGGATTGCGAGGATCTTGAGGTCGGTCCGGTCCATCGGCGCGCTCCGCTGATTCGCGGAAATTCCTTCCGCCGAAGCCCGCTTCCCGGGAAAAATCTCGCGCGGCAAGGGGTGAAGTTCATGAAGTTCACGATGTGGAGCGAAATGCGCAGGTCGCTGCCCACCGGTCCCGGGCAGGTTTCGATCAGGGAAGCGCTGGTCCGTCATCCGACAGTGTAAAGCAGCCGAAATCCTATTTCGCAACAGGCGAATGGACGCTCCCGCAACAGTGCCAAAAGGAGTAAGTAGAAGAGGCTGCAATTGTTCGACTCGACTTGGGAGGGTGTCATGGCGAACGGCGGGCCTTTGTCCTGGATTCCCCGGCCGGTGCGGCCGGTGCTGATCAACATCGTCAACAATACGAGCCCGATCAGGCGAGCGGTCAGCAAGCTGACGATCAACAAATATGCCTATGCCGCCCCGCCGCGGCCGCGCGCGATCTCGATGGCCGCCGATTACGTGACCTGGCGCGGCCTCACCGACCGCCGCTATTCCGGCCGCCACCTGCCCGTGCCGAGGGACGACGTCGCACCCAAGCAGCCGCCGATGGACGAGGTGCTGAAGCTGTTCGCTCGGACCGAATTCCGGCCGTCGGCCGACACCAGCCTGCTCTTCCCCTTCTTCGCCCAGTGGTTCGTCGACAGCTTCCTTCGCACCAAGTGGGAGGACCCGACCAAGACCCGGCATTTCCAGGAGAATGAGAGCAATCACGAGATCGACCTGTGCTCGATCTACGGCATGACCGAGGCTCAGACGCGAGTGCTTCGCGAGCGCAGCGAGGACCGGCCCGGGCGCCTTCGAATGCAGGTCATTGACGGCCAGGAATATCCTTCGCCGTTGTTTGCCGAGAAGGACGGCAAGCTCGAGCTCGCCCCCGATTATGCCGACCTCTACACGCGAGAGAATTTCGAGCGGGTCTTCAACAGCCCCGAGCGGCCGTGGAGCCCAGCGGAGCGGCGCCACGCCTTCGCGGTAGGGCTCGAACATGGCAACTCGACGCTCGGCAACGTGATCATGAACACGCTCTTCATGCGCGAGCACAACCGGGTCGCAGGGATCATCGCCGCGGCTCATCCGGACTGGGACGACGAGCGCGTGTTCCAGACCACGCGCAATGTCGTGATCGTCGAGCTGCTCAACGTCGTGATCAGCGATTACATCGTCCACATCGCGCCGATCGACATCCGAATCGAGGCGGTGCCGGGAATGGCCGAGCGGGAGCAATGGTACCGAACCAACTGGATGGCGATCGAGTTCGCGCTTCTCTACCGCTGGCACGACCTCGTTCCCGACAACTTCACGGTCAGCGGCAAGGACGGCGTGGCCGAGGCGCATGACGGCAGGGACCTGCTTCGCGCCAACGAGCTGTTGCTGAAGACCGGGCTCGATCAGCTGGTCGTCGATGCGAGCCGGCAATATGCAGGCAGGATCGGCCTCGGCAACACGGCCCAGTTCCTCATGGACATGGGCGTCAAGAAGCTCAGCATGGACATGGCCCGCGGCTGCCGGTTGCCGAGCTACAATGCCTATCGCAAATATTATAACCTCAAGCCGAAGACCTCGTTTGAGGCGCTGACCGGAGAGCGCGAGCTCGCGGCCAAGCTTAGGGCGCTATATGGCGACATCGATCGGCTCGAATGGTTCGTCGGCCTGTTCGCGGAGGGCTATGACGACGATTCGATGATGGGCGAGCTGCTCGTCACGATGGTCGCCAACGACGCCTTCACGCAGGCGCTGACCAATCCGCTGCTCGCGAAGGCGGTCTATTGCGAGGACACCTTCTCCGCGGAGGGGCTCGAGATCATCAAGGAGAACCGAACGCTGGCGGACATCATCGTCCGCAACACCGGAGTCCGCGACAAGGATGCCGTCGGCTTCACGGTGCGGTAGGCTATTCTAGCCCCTCCTCTTCAGAGGAGGGGTTGGGGTGGTGGCGGCGCGCCGCGCCGCCCGCGGCGGCGCCGCGCGCGCCCCCCCC
>JAEZHP010000178.1 GCA_023416515.1 Pseudomonadota bacterium
GGGGGCCACCCTAAGGGTGGTGGAGGTGCTGTCCGAGACCCGCGTCATAGCCCCTCCACCGCCTTCGGCGGTCCCCCTCCCCATGAGGCTTCGCCTCACAGGGAGGAACCATTGCTCCCCATCCGCCTCGGGATGCGGATGGTGAAGGGGTTGTCCAACGTCCATGCGGCCAACATCCTCGCGGCGCGGCTGGAGCGGCCGTTCGGGTCGGTCGAGGATGTGTGGCGGCGTTCGGGGGTGCCGGTGGCGGCGCTTGAGCGGCTTGCCGAGGCTGATGCCTTCGCCTCGCTTGGCCTCGACCGCCGCCAGGCCCTGTGGCGGGTGCGCGGGCTCGGCGAGAAGGTGCTGCCGCTCTTCGCCGCCATCGAGGCCCAGGAAGCGGAGCCGGCGGTCGCGCTCGATTCGATGACCGACGGGCGCGAGGTCGTCGAGGATTACCGATCGGTGCAGCTGTCGCTTCGCGCCCATCCCATCGTCTTCCTTCGCCCGGAGCTCGAGCGGCGCGGAATCGTCCCCTGCTCGGCGCTCGGCCGGATCAAGGACGGTCGAAGGATCAAGCTGTCCGGGATCGTGCTCATCCGCCAGCGGCCGGGGACGACCAACGTCACCTTCCTCACCATCGAGGACGAGACCGGGATCGCCAACATCATCCTGTGGAAGGACCGGTTCGAGGCACAGCGGCCGATCGTTATGTCGGCGCCGATGATCGGAGTGACCGGGCTGGTGCAGCGTGAGGGCGACGTCATCCACGTGATCGGCGAGCGGCTCGAGGACCAGAGCGGCCTGCTCCACTCGGTCGGCCGAATGCAGTTCCCGCACCGGTTCAGCCCTGCCGACGGTGCCAGGGGCGGCGGGGGCCGCGATCCGCGCGACGGGCCGCCTCGACCCGCGCTTCCGCTAGCGCCGGGCGATCAGGAACCCAGGATCAGGGTGAAGTCGCGCGACTTCCACTGAGGCTTAGAAGGATTTCGCCTTGCGCATGGTGAGCTCTCCCCGGCGGCAGACGTCCTCGACCGTGTCGCCGCGAAGGATGGTCGCGACCCCGATCGTCGCCCTGAGCTTCAAAGTGCCGCCGCCAAGATCGAGCGGATTATCCTCGATGCAGCGGCCGATGCGTTCCGCGGTCTCGATCGCGCTGTCGGAATCGAGATGGTCGAGAACGATGGCGAATTCATCGCCCCCGACGCGAGCGGCGAAGTCGGTGCCGCGGATGAGCTCTTCTATCAGCTTGGCGACGTGGATAAGCGCGGCGTCACCTGCAACCTGACCATGGCGGGCGTTGATCGCCTCAAGGGCGTCCACATCGAGGTAAAGAAGAGCGCCGGGCGTTCCGTGTCGGTTGGCCTGGCTGACCACTCGGTCGACCGCGCGCATGAAGGCGCCGCGGTTGGGAAGGCCGGTGAGCGCATCCTTCTCGGACAGGCGCTCCATCTCCTCGAGCCGAGTGCGAAGCTCGGCCATCGAGGCGCGGAGCAGGGCATTCTCGTCGCTGAGACGGCCGAGCTCAGCCTCGACGGCCGGAGTCAGTTCCTCGACCGGAATCCCGGAAATGCTGCCTTGAACGCTCACGTCGGCCCCTCCTGCCCAAACGGCTCGCCAATCCTCTACGCCGCGCAGGGTTAAGGAGTGGGAAAGGCGGTCGTTGCAGGTCCGCCATCCCGCCGATAAGAAGCGCGCTCGGTTCCACGCACAGCCAGGTAAGCATGTCTGAAGAGACGCCGCGCGTCGGCATCATCATGGGCAGCCGCTCCGATTGGGAGACGATGAGCCACGCCGCCGACATGCTGACGACCCTCGGGGTCGCTCATGAGGTTCGGGTGGTCTCGGCCCACCGAACGCCCCAGCGCCTCTACGACTACGCGACCGGCGCGGCCGACCGCGGACTCAAGGTGATCATCGCCGGCGCCGGCGGAGCGGCTCATCTGCCCGGAATGGCGGCATCGATGACGCCTTTGCCGGTGCTCGGGGTGCCGGTGGAGAGTCAGGCTTTGTCCGGCCTCGATAGCTTGCTGTCGATCGTCCAGATGCCGGCCGGAGTGCCGGTGGCCACTCTCGCGATCGGCAAGGCCGGAGCGGTCAATGCCGGCCTTCTCGCTGCCTCGATCCTCGCCACCAGCGACACCGAGCTGGGCGATCGGCTCGCGGCGTGGCGGCGCGAGCAAACCGACGCAGTCGCCGAAAGGCCGGAATGACCGTCCCGCCTGGCTCGACCATCGGCATCGTCGGCGGGGGCCAGCTCGGCCGGATGCTGGCGATGGCGGCGGCGCAGCTCGGCTATCGGACCCATATCTACGCTCCCGATGAAGCGCCGCCGGCCGCCGAGGTGTCGGCCGAGTTCACCCGCGGCGACTATGACGATGAGGAGGCGCTTGCCCGCTTCGCCCAAAGCGTCGACGTCGCGACCTACGAGTTCGAAAATATCGCGGCCGGGCCGCTCAGCGCGATCGCCGAACGGGTGCCCTTGTTCCCGCCGCGGCGGGCGCTGGAGACGGCTCAGGACCGCCTCACTGAAAAGCAGTTCGCACGCGACCTTGGCGGCCGCCCTGCTCCGTTCGCGGCGGTGGACAGCCGCGAGGGCCTCGACCGCGCCATCGCCGAGATCGGCCTACCCGCGATCCTCAAGACTCGGCGCTTCGGCTATGACGGCAAGGGCCAGGTGAAGATCGTCTCCAATGCCGAGGCTGACGACGCCTGGGCAGCGATCCATGGCGCTCCAGCTGTGCTCGAAGGCTTCGTCTCCTTTTCGGGCGAATTTTCGATCCTGCTGTGCCGGGGCAGCGGCGGTGAGACCATGTTTTGGGACGCCACCCGCAACACCCATGTGAAGGGCATCCTGCATCGAAGCGAGGCGCCTGCGGGGCCCGATCTCGCCAAGGCGGTTGCGGAGGGTTGCACCCTCGCGCGCCGTATCGCCGACGCCCTCGATTATGTCGGAGTGCTCGCGATCGAGTTCTTCGCGGACGGCGAGGGTGCGGTGTTCAACGAGATGGCGCCGCGAGTCCACAATAGCGGCCACTGGACGACCGAGGGGGCGCTGACCTCCCAGTTCGAGAATCATATCCGGGCGATCTGCGGCCTTCCGCTCGGTGCGACCGATCTCGTCGTGCCCCGGGTCGAGATGGAGAATCTGATCGGCGACGACGTCGAGCGCTGGCACGAGCTGCTCGCCGACCAAAGCGCGCACCTGCACCTTTACGGAAAGCGCGAGGCGCGGCCGGGGCGCAAGATGGGTCACGTCACCCGACTGATCGGCTGAGCCGGGTCCAGATAGCAGGCAAAGAAAAAGGCCGGGCGGTGAAGCCCGGCCCTTCTCGTTTCAGTGGTCCGGATTACCGGCCGCCGCGCTGGACGCAGCGGTCGGTGACCGTCCGGCTGCAAACCGGCAGCTGGCCGGTGGCCGGCCGCGGAGCCGCGGCGCGGGCCGGGGTCGGGGCGGTCAGCCGCATCTCCTCGATCGGCATCCCGAGCGACTCGAGCTGCGGGCGGATCCGAGCGGCGTCGCCAACCACGACCCAGACGAAGTCGTTGGGATCCACCTTCGAGCGGATCTCGCGATCCAGCTGCTGCGCAGTCATCGAGCGATAACGGTCAGCCACCGTCTCCCAGTAATTGTCCGGGCGGCGATAGAGGGCGTTGCTCTGAAGGGCGCCGAGCACCGCCGGCGACGTTTCGAACTGACCCGGCAGGGTACCGGTGCTTCCGGCGATCACGCGCTGAAGCTCGTTGGGCTGGACGCCCTGATCGCCGAAGAACAACCGAAGCTGCTCCTGGATCGCGCGGATCGAGTCACCGGTGCGGTCGGACTGGACAGGCGCCTGGATGATGTAGGGTACCTGATGCTCGCGCATTCCAACCGAGCCGCGGGCGCCATAGGACCAGCCGCGACGCTCGCGAAGCTCCATGTTGATGCGGGCGAGGAAGTCGCCGCCCAACACCTGGTTGGCCGCGTTGAGCGCCAGGGTGTCGCTCGTCCCTTCGACGTCGAGCAGTTGCCCCGCGAGGATGATGCTCTGCGGCGACTGCGGACGATCGATGAGGACGATACGCGACCGGGTCTCCCGGCTGCGCTCGGGGAAGGTCTTCACTCCCCGAGGCACTGCAGGCGGAGCCCAGTTTCCAAGACGGCTCTCGAGCAGCGGGACGAGCTGGGCGAGCGGAAGGTCGCTGACCACGAAGATCTGGGCGTTGTCCGGACGGATCCAGGTCTGGTGGAAGCGAACCAGCTCGTCACGGGTGAGCGTCGAGACGACCTCGGGGCTGCCCGTGCCGGTGCCCGGCTTTCCGTAGGGATGCTGGTTTCCATACAGCACGACCGGAAGCGCGCGGGCGGCGAGCGCCCCCGGCTGGGTCAGCTCGGACGCGATCTGAGCGAGCTGCTGCTGACGAACCCGCTCCACCTCGGCCGGAGCAAAGGCGGGATTGCGGATGACGTCGGCGAGCAGATCGAGCGACGGCCCGAGATTCGGAGTGAGTGCCGACAGGCCGACCGTGGTGCGGTCGAGCGAGGCGCCGGTGAAGATGCTTGCACCGAGCCGCTCCTGAGCCTCAGCCAGCTGAGTGGAGTTGAGGCGGGTGGTGCCCTCTTCGAGCAGGTTGAGCATCAGCGCCTGAGTGCCGAGCCGGTTGGCCGGATCAGCCGCGCTGCCGGCGTTGAACTCGACGGCGATGCGGGTGACCGGAACGACGGCGCGGCGGGCATAGACCACCTCGATGCCATTCGACAGGCGGGCGCGCTCGACATCGGGGAAGTCGAGGGTCGGAGGAGTTCCGATCGGCGGCAGCGGACGCTGCGTGGTCGGCTGCTGGCCGGCCTGCCCCTGCGCCTGAGCGTCGCTCCAGTGGACCGGGGCCAGCGGCTGCTCGCCGGGCTGCGGCGCGCGATAGTAGCGCGGACGCTGGCTGGGGGTGTTGACGTTGACGCCGGCGCGGTTGCCGCGTGCTCCCGGAGCCTCCTCATAAGCCTCGCGCTCGCCGGGGACGACCTTGAGCGCATAGACCGGGCGACGCAGCCAACGCTGCATGGCCGCGCGGACCTGCGCCGGAGTCACTCGGGCGAGCAGCTCGAGCTGGGTCTGGGCGAAGTTCGGATCGTTGGCATAGAGCATGCCCTCGGCGAGAGCGACGGCCTTGCCGCCGAAACCACCGACCTGCTCGAGCCCCTGAACGCGGCTCGACAGGATGCGCATCACCGCGCGGCGGACCTCATCGTCGGTCGGGCCGCGAGTGACATAGTTGTTGATGATCTGATCGAGCCGGCGCGAGACCGCGTCGGCATCCTCGCCGGGCTTCACGTCCGCCTGCACTTCGAACAGGCTCACCCGGTGGAAATCCTGGATCGAGGCAGAAACGCGAACCGCGCTCTGCTCCTGACGGACCAGCTGATTGTCGAGGCGCGAACTGTCGAGGCCGCCGAGAATCATCGCTCCGACGCTGAGCGGGATGATGTCCTCGTGGAGAAGGCCGGGAACGACCCAGTCACGATACAGGCGCGTGTTGGCAACCCGGTCGTGCATGGTCTGGTCGACGCGCCGCGGAAGAGTCGGGACGCTGGCCTGGGCCGGCTCGTTGACCGGACCGCGCGGAATGTCGCCGAAATAGCGCTCGACCAGAGGCCGGGCCTCGGCGGCGTTGATATCGCCGGCGAGCACGAGAACCGCGTTGTTCGGGCCGTAATTCTCGCGGAACCAGCCGCGCACGTCCTCGAGTGAAGCCGCGCTGAGGTCGGCCATCGAGCCGATCGTCGAGTGGCGATAGGGGTGCCCCTCGGGGAACAAGGCCTCGAGCTGAGCATATTCAACGAGACCGAACGGCTCGTTGTCACCCTGGCGCTTCTCGTTCTGGACGACGCCGATCTGGTTGGTCAGATTTTCCTGGGTGAGGGCGCCAAGCAGATGGCCCATGCGGTCCGCTTCGAGGAACAGGGCCCGCTCAAGCGCCGGCCGAGGCACGGTCTGGAAGTAATTGGTCCGGTCGAACCAGGTGGTCCCGTTCAGGTCGGTGGCACCCATTGCGCGGGTATATTCGAAATATTCGCCCGGCGCGTTCTCGGAGCCGTTGAACATGATGTGCTCGAACAGGTGGGCGAAGCCGGTGCGACCGGCATTCTCGTCCTTCGAGCCGACATTGTACCAGATGCTGACCGCGACGACCGGCGCCTTGCGATCCTCGTGGACGACGACGCGCAGGCCGTTGTCGAGGGTGAAGGTCTCGTAGGGAATACGGACCTGGCGGACCAGCTCCTGCGGCGTTGCGGCCCCGGCGCCCGGCTGGGCGACGGCAGCCGTCGTCGACGTCGCGGTGGCGGCGTCCTCTGCGTAAGCGGGAGCGGCGAAGGCGACGCCCGCGACAAGCGCGAGCCGTAACAATGTGTGGCGCATCGGCATCCTCAATTTTTTCCGATGATTCAGGTGGCGAGACACTAACGTCGCGTTTGATCAAGGCAAGACGGATACGGGGTTTTTTCCGTGTCGCCTCAGAGCTGTACCGAACGCTCTTGTGTTGCACAATGGCAACACTACATCGGGGCGAGACTAGGCAGGGGATGTCATGAACATCGAGAAATTCACCGACCGCGCGCGTGGCTTCCTGCAATCGGCGCAGACCGTCGCGACGCGGATGAACCACCAGAGGATCACTCCGGCGCATATCCTCAAGGCGCTGCTCGAGGACGAGCAGGGAATGGCCGCGGGCCTCATTGCCCGTGCGGGAGGAAATGCGAGCGTCGCGGTGCGGCGAATCGACGAGGAGCTGGCGCGCCAGCCGTCGGTCACGGGCACTGGCGCGTCGACTCCGGCAGGGCTCGACGCCGAGTCGCTTCGAGTGCTCGACCAGGCTGAGCAGATCGCTCAGAAGGCGGGCGATTCCTACGTCACCGTCGAGCGGCTGCTTCTTGCCCTGGCGCTCGCGACCACGACCGCCGCAGGCAAGGCGCTGGCCGAGGCGGGGGTGAAGCCCGAGGGGCTGAACGATGCCATCAACGAGCTTCGCGGCGGCCGAACCGCGGACACGCAGTCGGCCGAGGACCGTTATGACGCCCTCAAGAAATTCGCTCGCGACCTGACCGAGGCGGCGCGCGAGGGCAAGCTCGACCCCGTCATCGGCCGCGACGAGGAGATCCGCCGAACCGTCCAGATCCTCGCCCGCCGGACCAAGAACAATCCGGTGCTGATCGGCGAACCGGGAGTGGGCAAGACCGCGATCGCAGAAGGCCTGGCACTTCGAATCGCCAATGGCGACGTTCCCGACAGCCTCAAGGACCGGCGGCTGATGGCGCTCGACATGGGCAGCCTGATCGCCGGCGCCAAATATCGCGGCGAGTTCGAGGAGCGCCTGAAGGGCGTGCTCGATGAGGTCCGCCAGGCCGAGGGCGACATCATCCTGTTCATCGACGAGATGCACACGCTGATCGGCGCCGGAAAGTCCGAGGGCGCGATGGATGCGTCCAACCTGCTGAAGCCGGCGCTTGCGCGCGGCGAGCTCCACTGCATCGGCGCGACCACGCTCGACGAGTATCGCAAGCATGTCGAGAAGGATCCCGCGCTCCAGCGGCGCTTCCAGCCGGTGTTCGTCGGTGAGCCCACGGTCGAGGATACGATCTCGATCCTTCGCGGGCTCAAGGAGAAATATGAGCTCCACCACGGCGTTCGGATCACCGACAGCGCCCTGGTGTCCGCGGCGACCTTGTCGAACCGCTACATCACCGACCGATTCCTTCCCGACAAGGCGATCGACCTGATGGACGAGGCCGCGTCGCGCCTGCGAATGGAGGTCGAGTCGAAGCCCGAGGAGATCGAGTCGCTCGACCGGCGGATCATCCAGCTCAAGATCGAGCGCGAGGCGCTTCGCAAGGAGACCGACCAGGCATCGAAAGACCGGCTCGAGGCGCTCGAGGCGGAGCTTTCCAAACTCGAGGAGCAGTCGGCGGAGCTGACCGCTCGCTGGAAGGCGGAAAAGGACAAGATCGCGGGCGAATCCAAGATCAAGGAGCAGCTCGACCAGGCGCGGCTCGAGCTCGAGCAGGCACAGCGGGCCGGCGACCTCGCCAAGGCGGGCGAGCTCCAGTACGGGCGCATCCCCGCGCTCGAGAAGCAGCTCGCCGATGCCGCCGCGGCAAGCGAAGGGGCGATGCTGCGCGAGGAGGTCACCTCGGAGGACATCGCCGGCGTGGTCGCGCGCTGGACCGGAATCCCGATGGAGCGGATGCTTGCGGGCGAGCGCGACAAGCTCCTCAAGATGGAAGAGCAGATCGGCAAACGCGTGATCGGCCAGGCGGCCGCGGTCGAGGCCGTTAGCCGCGCGATCCGCCGTGCCCGAGCCGGCCTTCAGGACCCGAACCGGCCGATGGGCTCGTTCCTGTTCCTAGGGCCGACCGGGGTCGGCAAGACCGAGCTCACCAAGGCGCTCGCCGAATTCCTGTTCGACGACAGCGCGGCGATGGTCCGGATCGACATGTCCGAGTTCATGGAGAAGCATTCCGTCGCGCGCCTGATCGGCGCCCCGCCCGGCTATGTCGGCTATGAGGAAGGCGGCGTGCTGACCGAGGCGGTTCGGCGTCGGCCCTATCAGGTGGTGCTGTTCGACGAGGTCGAGAAGGCACATGGCGACGTGTTCAACATCCTCCTCCAGGTGCTCGACGACGGTCGTCTCACCGACGGCCAGGGACGGACGGTGGACTTCACCAACACGATCATCATCCTGACGTCGAACCTCGGCAGCCAATATCTGACGAGCCTCACCGACGACGAGGATGTCGGCAAGGTCGAGCCCCAGGTCATGGAGGTCGTTCGAGCCCATTTCCGGCCGGAATTCCTCAACCGGCTCGACGAGATCATCCTGTTCCACCGTCTCGCCGCCGAGCATATGGGCCCGATCGTCGACATCCAGGTCGAGCGGCTCGGGCGGCTGCTCGCCGACCGCAAGATCAGCCTCGACCTCAGCGACGGCGCTCGCGCCTGGCTCGGACGGGTCGGCTACGATCCCGTCTATGGCGCTCGGCCGCTCAAGCGGGCGGTCCAGAAATATCTGCAGGACCCGCTTGCCGACGCACTGCTCCGCGGTGACGTCCGCGACGGGCAGAGCGTGAGGGTGGACGAAGGCGATGGGAAGCTGATCCTGACCCCGACTGTGCAGATCGCCAAGTAGAGGTGGCGGGGCGGGCCGGCGTCAGGCGGCGGCCGGCTCGTCCACGAGGGTGAAAAAGTCGGCGAGCAGCGCCCGCTCGTCCTCACTCAAATGCGGGTTCCAGACGTCGAAGATCAGGACCACGCGGTCGCGGTCGCTTCGATTCCAGGCCTCGTGGTTGATCGTGTCGTCGAACACGAAAGCCTCACCTTCTCTCCACGGCCGGATCTCGCCACCGACCCGGAACTCGCAGCCGTCCGGCACGATCAGCGGCAGGTGAACGATCGACCGAGTGTTGGTCACCCCGGTGTGGGCGGGAATGTGGGCCCCGGCCTTGAGGATCGAGAAGAAGGCCGTAGGGGCCTTCCCCGGAACGATGTTCTGCGGCACCGCGGCGAGGGCGGCCGCGGTTTCGGGGCAGAGATCGCAGACGGGATCGTTGCGGACTCCATATTCCCACAGGAAGCAGGCGCTCCAGTCGAGATTGTTGTCGAGCGCCGACCATTTGTTCTGGGGCGTGCCGGCGTCCTGGCGGACATAGGGCCGGATCGCGTCGGCGCCGCTGGCGAGCAGCCGCTCTGCCTCGGCTCGGATGGCCGCAGTGCGGCTTTCCAACTCCTCGAGCCAGGGGAAGTGGCTTCGCTCGAAATATTCGTCAGCTGGTAGGAAGGGGAAGTGAACCCCGGAACATTCGTTCGTGTAGATCGGGCGGCCGTGGAGGCTGTGGTCGACGCAGGCCTGGAAGCGGCGGGCGGCCGGGCCAAGCGCGGCTAGGCGGGCGGCGAGGGAAGTGTCGAGCTTGCGCTGAAGATCTGCGGCGTGGCGGGCAAGGAAAGCCTGCCCGCGCGTGAGCGCATCGGCCACCAACGGCGGGCGCTCCGGGGCCGCCATCGCCAGCTGGACGACGCCGCTCCATCGAAGCGCGGCGTCCCTATCTTCGCCGCGGCGTTCGTGGAGCTCGGCGAGGCGCAAGTTCGCGACGAAATTGCGCTGGTCGGTAGCGAGCGCGCGGTCCAGTGCGGCGCGTTCACTGTGGTCGTCGGCGCGACCACGATGCGCCGTCGCGAGGTTTAGCCAGAGTGGAGTGGCTTCCGGATCGCGCTCCGCCGCGGATTCGAAGTGGCGCGCCGCGACTTCGAAGTTCCGGGCAGCAAGCGCCGACATTCCGAATGCGTTGAGTATGCGGGGATCGCTCGGCTCACGCTCCAGAGCCTGGCCAAGAAGCCGCGTTTCTTCGTCGTGCCTGCCCTGGCGCCGCGCCTGTGCAGCGGCGGCGAGGAGCTGGTCCACTATGTCCGCCGGAGCCTCCATGGCGCCGGCTTAGGCAGCACATCGCCGATCCGCAAGGCAGCCAAAGCGCCGGTCGGCCTATTCCCCGCCGCCCGGGCGGCTCATCGACCGATCCATTTCATATTGCGTGTTTTCGCGGGCGGCGCGCGCGATCTGATCCCATTCGGCCCGGGTGAAGCAGCGGCGGCGGCGGCGCGCGAGCGAACCGGTCTCGATCTCGGAGCGGCAAATCCGGCGCTCGCTGTCCTGAGCTCGAGGACGCTGCGTCTCCCCGCCCGTTGAGCCCTCCTGGGCACCCGCCGACGAGGCCGGAAGAGCGAACAGCAGCGCGACGGACGCTGCACCGACCAACTTGGCAATCCCGGCCATGACAAGCTCCCACTATCCCTTACGGAGTGCATAGCACCCCGAACGCCACGATTGAAGCAGGTGAGTTGCACGCATCAGACGCCTTGCGCAACTATTGAACCCCCGGCGGTAGCCGGGCACAAGCTGCGGCCATGGCCACTGCACCCGAACCCGCGGATCTGGTTCGCGATTCGGCATGGTTGCCGCATCGCTATGACGAGAATGGGGATGCATTTCGGTTCGTGCACGTGCCGCGTGCGGTCCATCGCAAAGCGACCTTCCTGACCGACGAGTTCCTGCCCGGCGCGGACCGGCCCGTGGCGATCGACCGAGCCGCCGCACTTGCCGCCGCTCCGCCTCCGGCGCCCGTTCACTTCATTTTCCACTCGGCCTATTGCTGCTCGACGCTTCTGGCACGCGCTTTCGACCGGCCCGGGAGCGTCATGGGCCTTAAGGAACCGGTGGTCCTCAATGACCTTAGCGGATGGCGGCATCGCGGGGCCCAGCCGCGACAGCTCGCGCTCGTGCTCGACCATGCGTTGCGGCTTCTCGAGCGGCCGTTCACGCCCGGCGAGGCGGTCGTCATCAAGCCATCCAACCTGATCAATGTGTTGGCGCCTGCGATGCTCGCGATGCGGCCGCAGTCGCACGCCCTGCTACTCTATGCGCCGCTGCCGCTCTACCTCGCTTCCATCGCCAAGAAAGGGATGTGGGGGCGGTTGTGGGTGCGCGAGCTGCTGTCGAAGCAGCTCAAGGACGGGATTATCGGCTACGGCTTTTCGCCCGAGGATCATCTTCGCCACACCGACCTGCAGGTGGCTGCGATCGGCTGGCTTGCGCAACACGCCCTGTTCCAGCGCCTGGTTGAGCAGTTTGGTGAAGACCGGGTGCGGACTCTCGACAGCGAGGCGTTGCTGGACAGCCCGCGCGAAGCGATGGCCCGGCTGACCGCGCTGTTCGGGCTGGATTGGACCGACGATAGGATCGCCGAAGTCGTTCAGGGGGAGGCCTTTCAGCGGCACTCCAAGCTCGACACCGCCTATGGCGCCGAAGAGCGCCAGGCGGAACAGCGTGCAAGTGCCGGGGCGCATTCCGACGAGGTGGAGAAGGTGACGGTTTGGGCCGAAGCCGTGGCCGCAAGTGCCGGTCAGTCGACCACCCTGTCGGCGCCGCTGCTCGGCTAGACTCGGCCCGGAACCGCGATCAGGGCGGCGCCCGTCCACCCTAAGCACAAACTGAGCCCCAAATGAAAAGGGCGGGTCCGAAGACCCGCCCTCCCATTCTTAGATAGCGCGTTCCTTGGATTAGAAGCGCAGGCGCGCACCCGCCACGAAGCGGCGGCCCAGCGCGTCGTAAGTCGCCGGGAAGGTGTTGCCGCTGCCGAAGGTGGTCGAACCGACGCCGGAGCCAACGATCGGCGGATCCTGATCGAGCAGGTTCTGGATGCCGAAGGTGAACGTGAAGTTGTCGTTCACGTTGAAGCGCGTCGTCAGGTCGAAGTAATCGTGCGCATCGATGTGGTTGAAGTCGAGGACTCGACCGCCGAGGCCCGGAACCGGCCCGCTGAAGGCCGGATCGGTGTCGGCGAACTCGTAGGCGACGGCACCGATGTGGCGCCACAGCAACGAAACGTCGACGTTCCCGAAGGTCAAAGTAGTGCGCTGAGACCAGGAGAATTCCGGCTGGATCGAGCCGACCGACGGAGCCGCCGGCGAACCGCAGTTCGCGCTGTAGACGGCGACGCAGTCGCGGACGACCGAGACCGGGTTGGCCTGGAACTCGTTGGACATCGTCCAGTTGCCGACGAAGCTCAACGCGAGCTGAGCGAAGCCGATATCGCGGCTGTAGTTGAGCGTCAGGTCGATGCCATCCGTGCGGATCGTGCCGAGGTTCGACAGAGCGGCCGCGATGCCCGGGACGATCGCCGGATCGCCCGACAGACCGCCGTCGGTCGGGTTGCGGCGGATCGACAAGCAGTCCGGGTTGGTCGGGCTGAGATTGCCGCTGTTGAAGCAGGCGTTGATCGCGTCGTCCGGGGTCGGAGTCGTGATCGCTCCGTTGATCCGGATGTTGTAGTAATCGATCGACATCGAGAAGCCGGGCAGGAAGTCCGGCTGGATGACCGCACCGGCCGTCCAGCTGTCGGCGACTTCCGGCTCGAGGTTGATGTTACCACCGGTCGTGACGTTGGCCTGACCAGCAGCCGGCTGCGGAATGAACCCGATCGAGCTCGCCGGAGCTCCCTGAGCGATACAGACATCGCGCAGCGCGCCGGTCGGTGCCGGGCGGCCCGGGATCGCCGCACCATTGTCGTCGATGTTGGCGCAAGGATCGTTGTTCAGGTTGGTCAGAACGGTGTTCACCGGGGCGAACAGCTCGTTGATGTTCGGAGCGCGCACCGAGTGGGCATAGTTGCCGCGGAAGCGCAGGCCGTCCATCGGCTCCCAAGTGCCGCCGACCTTCCAAGTGAAGGTATCGAAGGTCGGGTCGTTCGGAGCGTCGATCGAATATTGCGAGTAGCGGGCGCCGGCCTCGAGGGTCAGCTCGTTGAAGAACGGACGGTCGGCGATGATCGGCAGGATGAGTTCGCCGAACGCCTCGTAGACGTCGAAGCCGCCGCTGATGTTCGGGGCAGCGCCGCCGGCGCCGCCAAGGTCGCCCGACTGCGACAGCAGATCCGACTCCTGGCTGGCCCGATACTCACGGAACTCGCCACCGACCGCGAAGCCGATCGCCTCGGCCGCCCACGGCATCGTGTAGCCGACGTCGCCCGAGATGACGCCGCGCACCTGGGACATCGAGGTGACGGTGGCGACGGTGCTGTTGGCCGTGAGGAAGGCGTTCTGCTCCGGGGTGATCGAGCTGGCGCTGCCGAACACGTTGAGCGGGACGCAGCCGTTCGACGCATCGAAGCAGCCGTTCGGACCGGCAAGCAAAGCCTGACGGACGCGCGAGTTCAGATAATAGCCCTGCTGGACCTGGTTCTGCTCGCTCTCACCGTAGGAACCGAACAGGTCATAATCGATCGACTCGGTGATCCCACCGCGAATGCCGACGCGATAGTCGAAATACTGGGTGGTGAAGTCGCTGATGCGCGGCCCGAATTCGGACGCACGACGGCGAAGCTCGACATTGACCTGGCGATAGTTCGGGTCGGTCGGACCCGTCGCAGTCGCCGCCGCAGCGCATTCCGCCGGCGAGAAGCGCGGCGTGAACCCGACACCGGGATTGGTATCGAAATTACAGAAGGCGTTGCGCGTGGCCGCCGTCAGGAACGGGTTGTTCAGAGGAATGTCGACCAGGATGCCGAACGCGCCCGACGGTGCAACGATCGTGCTGACCGTCTGCTTCGAGAACAGGCCCCGCGCATAGACTTCGACCGCGTCGGAAACCTCGTAGCGCGCCGCGCCATACATGTTGAAGCGCTCGAACGGCGTCTGGAAGATGTTGAACGGGTTGAAGTTGAACGGCGTGAACGCCGTCGTCTGGTTGAACGCTCCGCCACCCGGGGCGATCTGGAAGAGGCCTTGAACGTTGGCGCAGGCGGGCTGACCAGCACCTCCGCAGTTCTGGGTGACCGAGTCGCGACCGGTCGGGTTCACGCCGGAGATGCGCGCCGGCGACGGGGCAAGGCCCGAGCCGCCATTGGCGCCGCTGAACGAGTCGATCGAGAAGAGCGAGAACGGACGGTCGCCCTGGTAGACCGGATCCGCTTCCTGATAGCCGACGCTGAACACGGCGTTGCCGCGGCCGTCGTCGAAGTTGGCGCCGATGGTGACGTCGGCGCGGAAGGTGTGGCCATCGCCCCGCTCGGTGATCTGGTTCGACAGGTTGACGTCGACGCCGGCGAAGTCCTGCCGAGTGATGAAGTTGACCACGCCCGAGATCGCGTCGGCGCCGTAGGTGGTCGATGCACCGCCGGTCAGCACGTCGACGCGCTGGACGAGCGCCAGCGGAATGTTGTTGAGGTCGACACGGCCGAGGAGGTCGCCCGGAGCCACCCGAACGCCGTCGAGCAGCGTCAGGTTGCGGTTGGAGCCGAGGCCGCGGAGGTCGACGAACGCCTGGCCGCCGTTGCCGTTGTTAACGGCCGAACCGATCGCCGGAACCGCACCAGGCAGCTCACGAAGCAATTCTTCGGCGACGTTCGCCTGCTGGAGGTCGATTTCGTCCTCGCCGATGGCATTGACCGGCGCCGAGGATACGAGGTTGGGGTTGCGAATGAGGGTGCCGGTGACGACGACGGTGTCGTCGGTCTGGGTCTCCTGAAGCGTCTGCTCGGTCAGCGGCTCCGTCTGCTGCAGAGGCTGGCCGTCCTGAGCAAATGCCGGCGACGCGGCAAAGATCGCCGAAGCCGCGATCGTGGTTCCGAGCAGCCGGATCTGCAGCTGCTTGCTCCGATTAGTCATGTTTAACCCCTTCCCACCGCGCCCATGGGCGCCAATCACACGGACAGAATGGGCCTGCCCGTAACAATGCCCGGATATGCGAGCTTGCGAGCGGGCACAATTCGCCACAGAGTATCCGGAGTGACTATTCGGCACCGTGTTGCGGCGATGTCACACTAGAGCACCGGCCGAAGGGCTGACATTTCGGGGGAGTATCAGGGTGAAGATGTTGGGAGCCTTGGCTTTATCCATCCTTGCGGCCGCGTCGCCCGCGCTTGCGCAGGAGCGCCGGGGCGATCCGCCGCCGGCGGTGTTCAGCCGCGTGACCGACTGCCGGACGATCCGCGACGATGCCCAGCGGCTCGCCTGCTTCGACCGCGAGGTGGCGGCGCTCGCCCAGGCCCAGGCCGCGCGCGAGGTCGTGGTCGTCGACCGCGAGGCGGTCCAGCGCACCCGCCGAAGCCTGTTCGGATTGACGATCCCCGATGTCGGCCGGCTGTTCGGCGACGAGCAGCAGAGCGAGATCACCTCGACCGTGGTCGCCGCCCAGTTCAACAATCTCGGCCTCGCGAGCGTCCAGATCGAGGGCGGAGCGGTGTGGGTGCAGACCGAGGGACGACCGATCTCGAGACGGCCGCGCGCCGGCATGCCGGTGGTGATCCGGCGCGGAGCGCTGGGTTCCTATCTGATGGCGGTCGACGGCCAGCGTGCGGTGCGGGTGATCCGCCAGCGCTGAGCGCCGCTCAGAGGAGCCCTTCGGCTTTCATCACCGCCTCGGCGTCGACATAGGCTTCCTGGCGCTCGGCGCTCCAGTAGCGAAGCTCGCCGAGCGGGATCGGCTGCTTGGTGACCGCGCACACGACATGGTCGCCGGCGCTGAGCACACGATAGGTGCCGGGGAGGTAATGAAGCCGGGCCTCGCGGCCGCGGTTCGACATGAGCATTGGGTCTTCTCCGCTCAGAGCAGCTTGGGCTGCCCCGGTTGCTCCTTCATATGGCCGCTCCGTCGCCGCGTCTCAACCGCCGCGCCCTCGACCAGCGCGGGGATCGCGCCGTCGGCGAAGACGATGTTGAGCTGACCGGCCGAACGAGCCGCGGCCGAGCCGGTCAAAGTGCGGCCGTCGCGGCTCTCGATCCGGGCGAAGCCGCGCTGGAGCGGCCGTTCGGGATGGACCAGCTCGGCCATTCGCCAGGCGCTCGCGAGACGCTCGCGTGCGCGCACGAGCGCATTGTTGAGAAGCTGGGGCCGGAGCGCTCCGGAATCGCGGGCAAGCTCGGCGCGGGCGCGGTCGAGCCGCTGGCGAAGCGCTCGGGGGAGACGCTCGGCGAGATCGTCGAGGCGCTGCTGCTGGGGGGCGAGCAGGTCCTCGCGCTCCGGCCAGTGGCGAAGCAGGGCCTCGAGCCGCTCGCCGGCGCGTTCGACGGTTCGGGACGCGCAGCGTTCGGCGCGGTGGCCCATCTGGCGCACCTGGGCGAGCAGGTCGGCGCGAACCGGCACCGCAAGCTCCGCCGCCGCGGTCGGAGTCGGCGCGCGCATGTCCGCGGCGAAGTCGCACAGCGAGGTGTCGGTCTCGTGGCCGACCGCGGAGATGACCGGGATGGTCGAGCTGGCGACGGCGCGAACCACCGCTTCCTCGTTGAAGGCCCACAGATCCTCGATCGAGCCGCCGCCGCGAGCGACGATGACGAGGTCGGGCCGCGGAACCGGGCCGCCGGGCTGGATGGCGCTGAAGCCGTTGACCGCGGCCGCGACCTGATCGGCGGCGCCGTCACCCTGAACCGGGACCGGCCAAAGCACGACCTGGGTCGGCCACCGGTCGCCGAGGCGATGAAGGATGTCTCGGATCACCGCGCCGGTCGGCGAGGTGACGACCCCGATCACCTTCGGAGCGAAGGGAAGGGGCCGCTTGCGGTCGGCGTCGAACAGGCCTTCTTCCGCAAGCTGGCGGCGGCGCTTGTCGAGAAGCGCCATCAGCGCGCCCTGCCCGGCCAGTTCCAGCCGCTCGACGACCATCTGGTAGCGCGAGCGGGCGGGATAGGTGGTGATCCGGCCGAGGGCGACGACCTCGATCCCGTCCTCCGGTCGGAACTTGAGCTGGCCCGCGCTGGTCCGCCAGATCACCGCGTCGAGGCAGGCGTCCTGGTCCTTCAGCGTGAAATAGCAATGGCCCGAGGCGTGGCGCTTGAAGCCGCTGATCTCGCCTCGAACCCGAACCTGGCCGAACGCATCCTCGACGGTTCGCTTGAGGACCGAGGCCAATTCGGAGACGCTGAGCGCGGGGGCATTGTCGCCCGGCGCCACTTTTGCCAACAGGCCGGTCGAGCCGTTCGCGGCGCCTTGAGGATCGGTCATGAACATACTGCTGCTGGGATCGGGTGGACGCGAGCATGCGCTGGCATGGAAGCTCGCGCAATCGCCGAGCTGCGATAAGCTGTTCGCTGCGCCTGGCAATCCAGGCATCGCGAAGCACGCGCAGCTGGCCGCGCTCGACGCGGGCGACCATCCGGCCGTCGTCGACTTCTGCCGTTCGGAACAGATCGGCCTGGTCGTGGTCGGGCCCGAGCAGCCGCTCGTCGACGGACTTGCCGACAGCCTGCGCGAGGCGGGGATTGCCGTCTTCGGCCCCGGCCGCGAGGCGGCACAGCTCGAAGGGTCCAAGGGCTTCACGAAATTGCTGTGCGCACGCGCCAACATCCCGACCGCGCGCTTCGCCCGCGCCGAGACCCGGGCCGAGGCGGAGGCGGAGCTCGACCTGTTCGGCCTGCCCGTGGTGATCAAGGCCGATGGGCTCGCGGCCGGCAAGGGCGTGGTCATCGCGACGACGGCCGAGGAGGCGGAAGCGGCGATCGCCGACATGTTCGGCGGCGGCTTCGGTGCGGCGGGCGCATCCGTGGTGATCGAGGAGTTCATGGAGGGCGAGGAAGTGAGCTTCTTCGCCCTCACCGACGGAAGGACCGTGGTGCCGTTCGGATCGGCGCAGGACCACAAGCGGGTCGGCGACGGCGACACCGGCCCCAATACCGGAGGCATGGGCGCCTATAGCCCTGCGAGCATCTTCACGGCGGAGCTTCAGCGGCGCGTGCTGGACGAGATCGTGCAGCCGACGGTGACCGCGATGGCGGAGGTCGGGACGCCCTTTGTCGGCGTGCTCTATGCGGGTCTGATGCTGACCCGGGAGGGGCCCAAGCTGGTCGAATATAATGTCCGCTTCGGCGACCCCGAATGCCAGGTGCTGATGGCACGGCTCGACAGCGATCTCGCCGAGTTGATGCTCGCAGCCGCCACCGGCCGCTTGCACGAAGCGGCCCCTCCCCGTTTCCGCGACGAGGTTGCGCTGACGGTGGTGATGGCTGCCGAGGGCTATCCCGGAACGCCGCTCGAGGGTGGAGCGATCGCCCGCATAGAGGAGGCCGAAGCCGACGGTGCGCGGGTCTTCCATGCCGGGACTGCCGACGCCGGCGGGGGCCTCGTCGCCAATGGCGGGCGGGTGCTCAACGTCACCGCGCTCGGCGCCGACATCGTCGAAGCGCAGCGGCGCGCTTATGCCGCGGCGGAACGGATCGACTTCGACACCGGCTTCTACCGCCGCGACATCGGCTGGCGCGAGATTGCGCGGCAGGCAGGCTGACGACTAAGAGTGGGACCGGAGGAGCCGATGTCGCGCATATCCAAGTTCCTGATCGGTCTCGCCGCCGCGCTGGCGGTGGCGCTGGTCGCTTATTGGCCGCTCGGCCTGGGCGACGCCTTCGTCGAGCGGCTCGAGGCGGGCGCGCGGACAATGGTCGCCCGAGCCGAGGTGCCCGGCATCACCGTGCAAATGCAGCGCTCGCCGCTGAGGAGAAAGGCGCTGCTGACCGGTCCGGCCAACCAGTTCCAGCGCGAAGGGATGGGTTCGCTCCCCGGCATCAATCAGCGGGTGCTCGCGGTGCCCGGGATGAGCCGGGTCGAGTGGACCAACCCGCCGCCATCGCAATGAGGGAGACGAACGCATGCCGCTGATCGTCGAGACGCTGATCCTGTTCGTCATTGCCTATCTGATCGGCATCGGCCTGGCCGCCTTGCTGTTCGGCACCCGCCGGCGCGGCAGCTTCCTGGAGGAATGAGGCCGTGCTCGTCCTGATCGAATATTTCCAAGTGCCGCTCGCCATCACGGTGGCGATCGGCTTCGCGACAGGGCTGTGGATGTTCCGCGCCCGCACTCAGGGGGACCGCGACCAATGAACTTCGATTCCACCACCACCTTGCTCATCGCGGGCGCGGCGATCCTCCTTCTGCTCGTGCTGTGGGCGGTGCTCCGCGCCGTGTCCCGCCAGTCGATCGCGAAGGAAGGCGAGAAGCGCGGCGGCGAGCCCTATATCGCGAACAAGGAGCGGCCCTACATGAAGGAGGCGGCTCCTCCCGCCCCCGCCATGGCCCAGCCCGTCGCGGGCGAGCCTGACGTCGCCCAGCCGGCGATTCCGGTCGCGGGTGACTTCGCCGGAATCGCCTTCCCTCCGAGCGCGACCGACCATGCCGACGAGCTCACCCGCCTCAAGGGGGTCGGGCCGAAGCTCGCCGCGATGCTCAACGACCAAGGGATCACCCGCTACGAGCAGCTCGCGTCGATGGACGATGGCCAACTGGCGGCGCTCGACTCGCGGCTCGGCAACTTCAAGGGGCGGCTAGTTCGGGACCGTGTGCCGGAGCAGGCCCGCTACCTCGCGAGCGGCGACACCGAAGGCTTCGAGGCGACGTTCGGCAAGCTCGGCGGCTGAGGCCCTTCAAGGCCGCGCCTTACCTACCCGCGCCGCCTCGTCTTGATCTCGCTGGCGAGCAGCTTGTCGATCTTGCGGCCGTCCATGTCGACGATCTCGAACTGCCAGCCGCCGAAGCGGAAGCGCTCGCCGACTTCAGGCAGATGCTTGAGCACCGACAGGGCGAAGCCCGCCGCCGTGGCGTAATCTCGGTCGGCCGGCAGCGGAATCGCCAGCCGGTCGGCGAGAACGTCAGCGGAGATCGAGCCCGACACCCACCAGCTCCCGTCGTCCCGCTCCACCAGAGGCGGATCGGTGTCGCTGTCGGCGTCCGAGGCGAAGGCGCCGGCGAGCGCGGTCAACAGGTCGGCGGGAGTCACCAGCCCGTCGAAATGGCCATATTCGTCGTGCACGAACACCATCGGCACTTCGGAAGCCTGGAGCACGGTCAGCGCATCCATGGCGTCCATTCGGTCGTGGATGACCGGCACCGGGCGCATCAGCGCGCGTAGGTCCACCGGAGCGCCCTCAAGGGCGGCGGCAATGATGTCGCGTGACTGGACGACCCCGACGAGATTGTCGACGGCGCCCTCCGCGACCGGGATCCGGCTGTGCGGGGTCTGGCGAAGGAACTCGCGGATCGCCGCGGCGTCGGCGTCGGCGTCGATCCAGTCGACCTCGGTGCGGGGAGTCATGATCTCGCGGGTCGGACGGTCGGCGAGGCGAACGACTCCCGAGATGATCGCCCGCTCGCTCTCGTCGAGAACGCCGGCATGGGTCGCCTCGGCGACGACCATATGGAGGTCCTCGGCGGTGACATGGTCGGCCGATTCGCGCTTCATCCGGAGCAACGAGAAAATCAGGCTGCTGGTCCGATCGAGGAGCCAGACGAGAGGAGCGGTCGCGCGCGCCACCCACTGCATGGGCACCGCCACCACCACCGCAATCCGCTCCGGCGAGCGAAGCGCGAATTGCTTCGGGACCAGCTCTCCGATCACAAGGCTGACATAGGTCACCAGAACGATGACGATGGTGAACCCGACCCGAGCGGCGAGGTCCGGGGCGAAGCCGAGCAAAGCGATTCGCTGACCGATCGGACCGCCGAGGCTGGCGCCCGAATAGGCGCCCGCCAGGATTCCAATGAGGGTGATTCCGATCTGCACCGCCGACAGGAAGCGCCCCGGATCGGCCGCAAGGGCGAGCGCGGCCGTAGCGGTCCGCCGGCCGCCCCGCTCCATCGCCTTGAGGCGTGGACGGCGCGCGGAGACGATCGCAAGCTCCGACATCGCGAGGACGCCATTCAGGGCGATCAGCAGCAGGATGATGCCGACGTCCAGCCAGGGAATGGGTGCGAGGGTTTCGGGGGACGGCATGGTGCGGCTCCGAATGCTTTAACCGGTCATTCGGGCCCGCGACAACAGCATCTGTAATGTAACGTTCATGGAACAAGCCTGCTCGGAGGGCGGTTCACACGGCGCACGACAGCATTCCAGCTTTACGAAAGGATGTCGCATGCCTGTGAAACGGCTCCCCACCACCTTGTTCGCCATCACCCTGATGTGCGGTACCGCCGCCTGCGTCACCAATCCCGAGACCGGCGAGCGCGAATTCCCGGTACGGACCGCCGTCGGCGCCGGAATCGGCGCGGTTGGCGGCTATCTGCTCGGTGATCTGATCGGCGGACGGAGCGACCGGACCGAGCGAATCCTCGGAGCCGGCCTGGGCGCCGTCGCCGGCGGCGCGATCGGCCAATATATGGACCAGCAGGAAGCGCGCCTTCGCCGCGAGACCGCCGGAAGCGGGATCGAGGTCGACCGCGAGGGCAATGACCTCGTGCTCCGCATGCCCGCCGGTATTACCTTCGGGTTCGACCGTTCCGACATCCAGCCGCAGTTCCAGGCGACGCTCAACGAGGTCGCCCAGACGCTCCAGGCCTATCCGTCGACAGCGATCGACGTCTACGGCCATACCGACAGCAGCGGCACCGACGCCTACAACCAGACGCTGTCGGAGCAGCGCGCCCGCTCCGTCGCCAATTACCTGATCTCGCGCGGCGTCCAACCGGTCCGAATCGCCACCCGCGGCTTCGGCGAGAGCCAGTTGCTGGTGAACCCGGAGCGCTCGGAGGCAGACCGCCAGGCCAACCGCCGCGTCGAACTGCGGATTTCGCCGGTCAGCCAGTAAGGCTGGTCGAAACTAGAGGTCGAGCTCTCGAAGGATCTGCTCGACCGCTTCGTCGGGGCTCAGGGTCGTCGTATCGATCCTGAGCTCCGGCGCCTCGGGCGGCTCGTAGGGGCTGTCGATCCCAGTGAAACGGGGAATCTCGCCGGCGCGAGCGCGGCGGTAAAGGCCCTTGGGATCCCGCGCCTCGACCACCGCAAGCGGCGCGTCGACGAAAATCTCGACAAACTGGCCGCTCGGAAACAGGCCGCGCACCAGCCTTCGATCGTCGCGGAATGGCGAGATGAAGGCCGCGAGGACGATGAGGCCCGCCTCGACCATCAGCCGGGCGACTTCGCCGGCGCGGCGGATATTCTCGACCCGGTCGTCGTCGCTGAAGCCGAGATCGTTGCTCAGCCCCTCCCGCATCGCGTCGCCGTCGAGCAGGAAAGTGTGGCGGCCGAGTCCGTGGAGGCTTCGGTCGAGCCGGGTCGCGATCGTCGTCTTGCCGGCCGCCGAGAGGCCGGTGAACCACAGCAAGCGCGGCTGCTGACCCATCAGCGCGGCGCGCTCACGCGGCGCGACGCCGCTACCCTCCCCGTTTCGTCCCATCGAGATGTGTTCTATCTGCGCCGCTCGCGAAAGAAAGCGCGGAGCTGCTCGGCGGCTTCCTCCTCGCCGATCCCGGGGAGTACTTCCGGAGCGTGATGGCAAGTCGGCTGGGCATAAAGGCGCGGACCGTGAAGCACGGCGCCGCCCTTCGGGTCGGAGGCGGCGAAATAGAGACGCCGGATTCGTGCGAGCCCGACCGCCGACGCGCACATCGCGCACGGCTCCAGCGACACCCACAGATCGCATTCGTCGAGCCTCGAGGTGCCGAGCATCCGTCCCGCCTCGCGAAGGGCCTCCATCTCCGCATGTGCGGTCGGATCGACGGCGCCGCGCATTCGGTTGCGGGTGACCGCGACGACCTCGTCGCCGCGAGTCACCACGGCGCCGACCGGAACCTCGCCGGCAGCCGCGGCAGCCGCCGCTTCGTCCAGGGCGATTCGCATGGGGCGGGGCAGCGGAAACGCCATGCCGATGCTGCCCCGTTGAGGAGCTTACTGCGCCGGCGCGGGCTGCGCCTGGTTGGCCGGGGCGGCCTCGCCCGGACGCTCGACGACCGGAACCGGAAGGGTCACGTTGCGCGGCTCGACGGAAATGTTGACCGGCTGCACCTCGATGCGGTTGCCTTCCTGGGGAATGTTGATCACGCCGAGCCACACCAGGACGACGGCGAGCAACACGAGCAGCGCGAGGATCATCAATAAGAGTCGGAGCATTCCGCGTCTCCACTTATATCAGGTTGGCCGACCAACGAGCCGATTGCATAATCGGTTGCACCTGCGCAACGAAATGGCGCTCGGCTTGACGGCAAGCAGCCCCCGAGCTATGCGCCCTTCGCTTTCCGGGAGGCCTGCTTTTGCGGGCTTTCGCCGAACATCCAGGAAGAGACACGATCATGTCGCGCATTTGCGAGCTGACCGGCAAGGGCCGGCAGGTGGGACACAATGTTTCCCACGCCAACAACAAGACCAAGCGTACGTTCCTGCCGAACCTGCAGAACGTGACGTTGATCTCCGATTCGCTGGGCCGCGGCGTGAAGCTTCGCGTGTCGACCCATGGCCTTCGCTCGGTCGAGCATGTCGGCGGCCTCGACAACTGGCTCGCCAAGACCAATGACGACAAGCTCAGCCTGCGGGTTCGCCGGCTGAAGCGCGAGATCGCCAAGAAGGGCAGCGAGCAGGCCGCGGCCTGACGCCTCACTCCCTCAGCGCGAACTTCATCAGCAAGGTTCGCTGCAGCGGAAAATAATTGTCGTCGGAGGCGAGCCAGACGATGGTCTGCTCGCCTTCGCGCGTGATGCTTAGCGCCTCCATATTGTCGACGCTGAGCGGGCGCTCGAAGTGAGCGATCTCGCGCCCCTCGACCGGGCGCCGCGAATCCAGCGCCGCGACATCGACCAGCACCAGCTTGGCCGACATCCCCCCGAGCAACGATACGTCGCGCTGGAGCAGAAGCAGGCGGCCGTCGGGTAGTTGCGCGGCATCGGTGATTCGAAATCCCTTCGCGGGGCGAAAGCGAAGCTCGACTGGCGCGCCTCCCTGAGTGGGATCGCCGGGGAACAGCAAGGCGGGGCTGGTCCAGTCCGGCGCCAGCGATTCGGAAATGATCAGGAAGCGGCCGTCGGGGGGGCGCGGCCACGCCGCCGCCCCGGGGGTGGTCGGGCGCTCG